>CAJGCJ010000001.1 GCA_904501775.1 uncultured Bacteroidaceae bacterium
AACAAGCATTGGAGATCAGGCGTTCCAATTTTGCAACGGACTTACAAGCATTGCAATAGGCAACAGCGTAACAAGCATTGGAAATTTTGCGTTCAGTGAATGCACCGGACTTACAAGCATTGAAATCCCCAACAGCATAACAAGCATTGGAGATTGGGCGTTCAGTTTTTGCCACGGACTTACAAGCATTGTAATAGGCAATAGCATAACAAGCATTGGAGATTATGCGTTCTATGGCTCCAATAATATCTTTGAAATAAAGATTGGTTTAAAGGAGGCAATTTCTGCAAGTGAAACTATATTCAGCGAAACAGCCTATAATAATGCTTGTTTGTATGTACCTGTTGGTAGTAAGGATTCTTACGCCAAGACATCGCCTTGGAGCTATTTTGATATCAAGGAGATGGACTTTACCGGTATTGAGAATGTGTTTGACGATATAAAAGGCGAGAATGGAAATACAAAAACTATTTACAACCTCAATGGCGGCGCAGTTGAAAATCCCACAAACGGCATTTACATCATCAATGGCAAAAAGGTGCTTGTAAAGTAATTGATATATATTTCATAATATTGTTCCCCACGCAAAGCGCAGGGAACAATATTTTTTGAAACAAGCATCATTTGAAATAAAAGGCGAGAAACGATTCAACAAAGAGGGCGTTGTAGAGTTCTACACATGCCTTCATCATCAAAGGCCTATCCGTTAACACCGGAGAAGAAAGCAGAATTTTACAGAACCATGTTGACTGATGAAAGAATCCTATAATCTATTGTCAAATAGAAAATCTGTTTCATATATACAACAATCGGGCAACTAAGGTTGCCCGATTGTTGTACTCCCGACGAGAATCGAACTCGTATCTTAGCTTTAGGAGAGCCACATTCTATCCATTGAACTACGAGAGCAGAAACTCAAAATCTACCGATAATTGAGATTTTCGACTGCGAAGATAGCACATCTTTTACAAAAATACGAAACTTATTTTCACTATTTTTCGAAAGTGCAATACGAAACAGGTCTCATTTGCCTATTGCAGACATTGTAATTCTGACAAACAGTTCTATTTATCGCAAAGGACAACCACCGGCAACTGTTATAAACACTTAAAACTTAAGCCACAAACAAGATATTACCACACAAAATAGTTATCTTCGCAACAAAACAAAAAGAGATGAAACGTATATTAGCGATACTATCCATAATATGTTGTGCCACAGGCATATTGGCACAGGAGTATGATCGGTTGTTTGCACAAGGTGCACAAAATATCGAAGACAAGCACTACACACAGGCCATCGGCTGTTTCCAAAAAGCAATTGCCCTTGAACCCGAGAATAGTATGAACGAGTATGCCTACAGCAACATGGCTTTTGCACAATGGGTTACAGGCAACAGCGCAGATGCAATAAAGTCGTATACACAGGCTCTTGAGATAAACCCCAATTCGATATCCATACTGCAACAACGCGCCCGAGTGTTCATTGAGAGCGACAACAACGACGGCGCTTTGGCCGACTACAACAGGATTCTACAAATTGAGCCACGCAACGCTCACGCACTCTTCATGAGAGCATACATCTATGGTGCAAAAGAGGAGTACCAGAAAGCCTACAGCGACTACAATACACTGCTTTCGGTTGAGCCACGCAACAACAAGGCACGGCTCTCACTGGCTCTCTTATACCACAAGGCAAAGAGAGTCAATGACGCGCTTATGCTCGTTGGACTGCTGATAGACGACGAGCCCGAAAACGGCGAATATTACTATGCACGATGCAACATTGAAATGAGCGAAGGCCAGACATCGCTCGCACTCATGGACATAGAAAAAGCCATTGAACTTGCACCCGAAAATACGACATATTTAGTAACTGCAGCACAGTTGATGCTCGCCGAAGGAAAGAGACAGCAGGCACGTGCGCTACTCGACAAAGCTATCGGTTTAGGACACGACAGAAACGAGATTTCTGACATTTATCGCCGCTGCACAGCCAAATAAAGCAGTTCTACAGCTATAAGAATGTTATTTTTCTCTTAACAAATGCAGATATTGTAAAATATTATCGTATATTTGGGCAACATTGGAAAATAACAAAAAAAATGACTGAAAAAAGTAACAATACCCCTTACAACATAAAGGAGAAAAAAGAGAAAAACGCAGCATACCGTTCGCTCATAAGAGCAGAGTTGGCAGATGAATTGTACGATAAGATTCTAAACATAATTGTTGTTGAAAAGAAGTATCGCGACAAGGATATTTCAGCAAAAGGATTGGCTGTTGAGCTTAAGACCAATACCAGATATATCTCGGCGGTTATAAACTCAAGATTCAACACCAACTTCTCGTGCCTTGTTAACGAGTATCGTATCAAAGAGGCACTTCACCGCATGAAAGACAAGAGATATGCCAACATGACAATCGAAGAGATTGGCGACTCGGTGGGATTTGCAAACAGACAATCTTTCTACGCTTCGTTCTACCGCATTATGGGAGAGACACCAAACAGCTACCGTAAAAGGAACAACGGGAAGTAGAGATTGCAGCCCAAAGGAACAATGGACATACACAGCACAATACTCGACATAAAAAAGAGTCTGCGCCTGTCGATGAATGGAGTGGTATCGACGCTGCAGCGCAGGCAGGGACTCGACTACAAAATAAATTTCGGAGTTGAGATACCCAGAATAAAGAGTATAGCATCGGAATACGAGCAGAACAGGGAACTCTCTTTGGCACTATGGAGAGAGAACATACGCGAGTGCCGCATACTTGCAATATTCATTATGCCGGCAGATGAATTTACAGCCGAAGATGCAAGGAAATGGATTGACACCGTTTCGTACACCGAACTTGCCGACCACCTGTCGATGAATCTGCTATGCAATATCCCCGGTGCTGCAACACTTGCTACCGAATGCTTGAAAGAGAGCGCAATGCTAAGCCTCTACTGCGGGTACATGACCCTATCGCACCTGCTGCGGAGAGGCGTAACATTGAGCGAGGATGAAGAGAAGAATTTCTTACAGGCTGCCGACAAGGTGTTGGCTGCCGACAACTGCAGCAGCGTGATACAGAGATGTGCCTACAATGCCGTGTCAAAATATATCGACAACGACACTGAGCGTAACCACCCCATTGCAATGCACTACGGTAACATAAAACACTTTTTTAGATAAATTTCAATAAAAACCTACACACTGCATATATTATTTATAAAAAAAGAGATAACTTTGTAACAGACAAGCCCGATGGACAGCACTAAGATAGAAGAGACTGTAAAACAGTTGTTTGCCGATTACCTTAAAAGCAACAAACTGCGTAACACCCCCGAGCGTAACGCTATTCTAAGTGCAATATACTCCATTGAAGGATGTTTCGACATAGAGACACTGCTTACATATCTCGAAGAGAAGAAGAAATTCAGGGTAAGTCGTGCCACTGTGTATAACACAATAGCATTGTTGACAAACGCAAATCTGGTGATACACCACCAGTTCGGCAGCGAGTCGAAATATGAGAGATGCTATGGTTACGAGAAGAGTTATGCCGTATGCACACAATGCAACAAGGTAACTGAGATAAAGAACATAAAGCTGAAGGATAATATAAGCAACAGTATAAAGAAATTTCATCTCACACACTACTCGCTCTACGTCTACGGACTATGCGACAAATGTATGCGCACCATAAGACGACGCAAGCAGAAGAGTGGCAAACAATAATTCAGGAAGAATAAAAAGATACAATATGAAAAAGAACATTGACGTACTATTAGGTCTACAATGGGGCGACGAGGGTAAAGGAAAGATTGTTGACGTACTTACACCCAAATACGATGTTGTGGCACGTTTCCAAGGAGGTCCCAATGCAGGACACACGCTGGAATTCGGTGGCAAGAAGTTTGTATTGCGTTCCATCCCTTCGGGAATATTTCATGGCAACCAGATAAACATCATAGGAAACGGAGTAGTTCTTGACCCCGCTCTCTTCATGAGCGAGGCAGTGGAGCTTGAGAAAGCCGGCTACGACCTTAAGAAGAACCTCTACATCTCGAAAAAGGCACACCTTATACTCCCTACAGGACGCATTCTTGATGCAGCATACGAGGCTGCCAAAGGCGACGCCAAGGTAGGTACTACAGGAAAAGGTATCGGCCCCACATACACCGACAAGATTAGCCGTAACGGATTGCGCGTAGGTGACATACTCGAGAACTTCGAAGCAAAATATGCACAGGCCAAGGCACGTCACGAGCAGATACTGAAAGACATGAAATTCAGCTACCAACTCGACGAAGTTGAGGCAACATGGCTCAAAGGTATAGAATATCTCAAGGAGTTCCGTCTGATAGACAGCGAGCAGATGGTGAACGACCTTATGAACGAGGGCAAGAGCGTCCTTGGCGAAGGAGCACAAGGCAGTATGCTCGACATCGACTTCGGAAGCTACCCCTTCGTAACATCATCGAACACAGTATGTGCCGGTGCATGTACAGGCTTAGGAATAGCACCCAACAGAATTGGCAACGTATACGGTATCATCAAGGCCTACTGTACACGTGTCGGTTCGGGCCCCTTCCCCACAGAGTTGTTCGACGAGGATGGCAGGGAGATGCGCGACAGAGGTCACGAATATGGTGCTGTAACAGGCCGTGAGCGCCGTTGCGGTTGGATTGACCTTGTAATTCTCAAGTACACCATCATGGTAAACGGTGTCACACACCTTATACTTATGAAGAGTGACGTTCTCGACACATTCCCCACAATCAAGGCATGTGTGGCATACAAGAAGAACGGCGAGGAGATTAAGCACCTTCCCTATGACATCACAGATGTGGAGCCCGTCTACACCGAACTTAAGGGATGGCAGTGCGACCTCACAAAAATCACAAGAGAAGAGGACTTGCCACAGGAGTTCATTGACTACATCAAGTTCCTTGAGGAGCAGTTAGGAGTACCTGTAAAATATGTTTCAATAGGTCCCGATCGCGAACAGACCATCACTCGCAACATCTGATAGAGTGCAAGCAACATAACAAAAAAACAAACGTGTCGGGCAACCCTTATGGTTATCGGCACGTTTTATAATAAAAAGCAATACAATATAAAATGAACATCTTATCAATTTTAGGAACATTTCTGCAAGTATCTTCGGGATATGCCACATACAGCAACGGTTCGGTAGGATACGACTACTCGTACCTGATACTGTTTGCAGCAATCGCCATCGTAAGCTACATTGTACAGTGGAACTTGCAGAGCAAATTCAAGAGATTCTCACAGATGCCGCTTGGCAACGGAATGACCGGACGCGATGTCGCAATAAAAATGCTGCACGACAATGGCATTTATGATGTAACAGTGACAAGCACTCCCGGACAGCTCACCGACCATTATAACCCCACCGACAAGACCATCAACCTTAGCGAGGGCGTATACCGTTCGTCGAGCGTCGCAGCAGCAGCTGTTGCCGCACACGAGTGCGGACATGCCGTTCAACACGCCATGGCTTATGCACCGTTGACAATGCGCTCGAAGCTGGTACCGGTAGTATCATTCGCATCAAGCTGGATGACATGGATTCTACTCATAGGTATTCTTACAGTACAGTCGTTCCCCGGAATATTATTGGCCGGCATTGTACTGTTTGCAATGACAACGCTGTTCAGTTTCGTAACACTTCCTGTTGAGATTGACGCAAGCAAGCGTGCGCTGAAATGGCTATCATCGGCAGGCATTACAAACTACAGCAACCACTCGGCCGCAAGCAGCGCCCTGCGTTCGGCAGCATACACCTATGTAGTAGCAGCGCTCTCTTCATTGGCAACACTTATTTATTACATAATGATTTATTTAGGTCGACGCGACTAAAACAATAAAAAACAGAATAAAATGGCAGCAAAACCATCGATACCAAAGGGAACACGCGACTTCTCACCCATTGAGATGTCGAAACGAAACTATATATTCAATACAATACGCAACGCATTCCATCTTTTCGGTTTCCAGCAGATTGAGACACCGGCAATGGAGAACCTGTCGACACTGATGGGTAAATATGGCGAAGAGGGCGACAAACTGTTGTTCAAGATTCAGAACTCGGGCGACTATTTCAGCAACCTCACCGACGAAGAGCTGTTGAGCCGAAATGCGGCCAAGCTCGCATCCAAATTCTGCGAGAAAGGACTCAGATACGACCTTACCGTCCCCTTTGCACGCTATGTAGTGATGCACCGCGATGAATTGACTTTCCCCTTCAAGCGTTACCAGATTCAGCCCGTGTGGCGTGCCGACCGTCCGCAGAAAGGACGTTACCGCGAGTTCTACCAGTGTGATGCCGATGTAATCGGCAACAACTCACTGATGAACGAGGTGGAGCTCATACAGCTCATTGACCATGTATTCGGCAAGCTGAACATCCGTGTAGCCATAAAACTGAACAACCGCAAGATTCTTGCAGGCATTGCCGAGGCTATAGGCGAGCCCGACAAGATTATTGACATTACCGTTGCCATCGACAAGCTCGACAAGATAGGACTCGACGGTGTGGTAAACGAGCTCAAACAGAAAGGTATCAAGGACGAGGCTATAGACAAACTGTTGCCCATATTGCAGTCACAGGGCGACAACAACGAGAAGCTCGCAACCATAGCAACAGTGCTGCAGGGCAATGCCATTGGCGAGAAGGGTGTTGAAGAGACAGATTTCATTCTAAAGACCGTAGCTGCAACAGGCATCAAGAGCACAGTAGAACTCGACCTTACACTTGCACGAGGCCTCAACTACTACACAGGAGCCATACTCGAAGTAAAAGCGCTTGATGTAGCAATAGGCAGCATAAGCGGTGGTGGACGCTACGATAACCTCACAGGTGTATTCGGTCTTGACGGCATGTCGGGAGTGGGAATATCATTCGGTGCCGACCGTATATACGATGTAATGAACCAGCTGGAGCTTTACCCCCAAGAGTCAATCATAACCACACAGATTATGTTTGTAAACTTTGGCGAGAAGGAGACACTACACTCATTGCAGCTTATTTCACAGATTCGTACCGAAGGAATATCGGCCGAGCTATACCCCAGTAGCGACAAGATGAAAAAGCAGATGGGATATGCCAACAGCCATAATATCCCCTATGTTGCCATCATTGGCGAGAGCGAGATGAACGAGGGTACCATTACAGTAAAGAACATGAACAGCGGCGAACAAAAGAGCCTTAACATAAACGAGCTCATTGCACTCCTTAAAGGATAAGCATAAGCAAGTATCATTATATCAGCCGTAGGTTGGAGCATGCTCCAACCCACGGCTGATATAATAGTATATTAGTTGCCCAATGGAAAGAGAACAATGAATGGTAGAATCAATGCCACACACCGTGGTCGCCATCCACTTTCCACGCACCATCGATGAGCAGCAGTTTCACCGTAATGACCATTTTCTGTCCCAACGGACCTATACCGCTTATCACAACCTCGGCATTGTCTTCGTTGACAACCTCCCTCTCTATTGTATACGAAGGTATAAACCCTGCGGTTTTATCCTTATACTGCTTGGAGTTCACCGCAATATCAATCGTATTCTCAAAGACCTCGCGCTGCACCTCATCGGAGATATAGATATTCTCTTTTACAAACAGATTGTCGCCCGATGTTATAGCAGTGAATAGCTGCACTGCAACCTCACCGGGACTCTTCTGCGGGGGTTGATTACACGAGAACAGAAAAGAGAGCAACAAAAAATATATCACACGTTTCATGGATTCCCTTTTTAGTATCAGTATGGTTTTATTCTGTGCGAATATACTAAAAACCCGACGCAGAACATAAACTTTGTCCCAATATTTCGCACAGCATATTGCATCAGACATAGGAGACACCGGGGAACAAGAATATTTGAGATAATTTTCTCTTATTTTTTTTATTAGACCTAACTTATTCACTTGTTTGTTATACCTTTGCATAAATATAACCAACATATAACAAATATGAACAGACATAACTTTAAATCATGGTTTTTTGCAACCCGTCCATGGTCGTTCCCCGCATCTTCAATGCCTATAGTTACAACACTGGCCTATCTCTTCTGGACAGGCGAAAGCATTAATTGGGGCATAGGAATATGGACACTTATCAACATCATCGTCTTTCATGCAGCCGGAAACACATGGAGCGACTACTACGATTTCAAGAAAGGAGTTGACAGAGAAGACACCATAGGCGGAATGTCTATCACAAGTGGAGAGTTCAAGCCTTGCGAAATAAAGAGCCTTGCTATTGCATTGATGACAGTTGCAGTGGTATCGGGTATCATATTGGTAGCGTGCACCGGACTGCCCACGCTCTATTTTGGAATTGCCGGGGCGCTGCTCACCGTTCTATACCCTTGGCTCAAATATCACGCCCTTGGCGATGTTGATATTTTCCTCACCTACTCGGTGTTGCCTATCTTAGGTACCACATATGTAGCAACCGGAGAGATTGGCACAAGTGCCTTGTGGTTGGCTTTGCCTATCGGACTCATCACTGTAGGTATTCTTCATGTAAACAACACACGCGACATTGTACCCGACAAACGCGCAGGAATAAAGACATTCGCGATGCTTGCAGGCGAAAAGGTCTCGGCATATCTCTACTGCCTTGAGGTTATAGTGCCATTCATTTGGGTTGCAGGCGGCATTGCAATGGGTAAATTCCCGCTATTGTCGCTGCTTATAATCCCCGCACTGAAACCCGCAATGGACAATGTACGCAAGGTGATGGCTTTTCTTAAGAAAGATGCCAAAGAGCTATACGGAGTAGATGAAAACACCGCCAAGCTGCAGCTTGCGTTCAGCATGCTGTTGACACTGTCACTCTTTATCGACAAACTGTTCCTATGAAAAGAGCCATAATCACACTCCTTATTGCAACTGCACTGTGGACAATAATGTTCAGCCCTGCAACTGCACCATATGTAAACTTCTGGTGGATGATGACAGCATCGGCATGCACCCTGTCGGCTTTGGCAACCATCTTCAATCCCGGATGGTGGAAACAGGTGCGCATAGATGCATCAAACATCATATTGGGAGTAGTAATAGCCGTTGCGCTATGGTCTATATTCTGGATAGGCGACAAGCTGTCACAGATTATGTTCAACTTTGCCCGTCCACAGGTAGATCTTATATACAGCATGAAGGATGGCGAATCGGCATGGCTACTGACTGCGCTAATGCTGTTCCTTATAGGACCTGCCGAGGAGATTTTTTGGCGCGGATATATTCAAAAAACCTTTGCAGCACGTTGGAATCCCAATATCGGATTCATTGTAACTACTGCCATATACGCGCTTGTACATGCAGGCTCGTGCAACTTCATGCTCACTATGGCAGCCCTTGTTGCCGGCTTCGTATGGGGACTCCTGTACCGTTTCTTCCCAAATAGATTCGGAGCAATAATAATATCACACGCTTTGTGGGATGTTGCTGTATTTATTTGGTTCCCTATATAAGTAAAACTACAATTTAACAGTCGACATCAACTGTTAAATAACATTACAAAAGTTTTAATATCTCATAAAATTTTACGAACTTTGTGTCGGTGTCTATTACAGATGCCGACATATTTTTTATTTGCTTAATCTCTGACACGAACTGCGACCTCGATAAGAGTTTTTTTGCAAATACCAACAACCATTGAGTCTGTGCTACATGCGTAGATTCACTATAGGTTGTTGGGGTTGTCGCAGACTTGTGTCAGAGTATAGTGGGTCTGCGCTTCTTTTTTTACTCCATGATTTGTGCAGTCCCTTACCCTTTTAACTGTACCAATCAATATAAGTAATATGAACAGAGCAAAAAAAGGTATCCCCAATAGCATTATTATATTTATGCTATTCGCAATGCTAAGCACTACAGGCGTTCTGGCACAAAGTTTCAAATACACATATAAAGGTGTAGAGTTCAAATGCAAAACAAAAAAAGGCAAAACCAGGATTGTAGCTTTCAACAACGAGTGTGCACGTGTTGTAATACCATCCGAGGTAAAGGATAAAAAAGGTATAAAACACAATGTTGACTGTGTAGACCTATATGTAGAGGCCTCCAGATATAAGACTCATACAATAGCTATAGAGCCGGGCGTAACAGAGATAGCTCCGTACTGTTTCTACCAGTTTGTAGAACTCAGCGACATCTATATCCCCAACACCATAGAACATATAGGAAAAAAGGCATTCAACAAGAAACATATACCAAACTTTACAATGCCCTCAACCATAAATGAGGCCGACCTTATAGCAGGACTTGCTGTTTACCCACAAGCCGGTGGCACACAACAGCCTATAGACCCTATGGTTGGTATCGATTTATCGGCATACTCAGACCAAACGAATGAAAGCGAAAATAGAATAAGCGAACAGACTGTCACGTTTGAGACTGCTGCAATCACCCCCGGAACATCAGATATTGACACCCAGATTCCAATGGGAAGAGGTGAGAGGGAAAACACATTCTGTCTGATTATAGCCAATGAGAAATATAGCAACCAAGATACCCCCGACGTTAAATATGCCCTGCAGGATGGAGTCACATTCAACAACTACTGTCTTCGTACACTCAGACTTCCCAAAAGCAATGTCCGCTTTGTAAAAAACGCAAAATACCTTGATATAAAAAGGCAGATTGATTGGCTTAAAATAGTTGCAGAAGCTTACGGAAAAGAGGCCAATTTCCTTGTATACTATGCAGGACATGGCATGGCAGATGAGAAGGGCAACTGCAAACTAATACCATCCGATGTAAGTATTAATGATGTAAACAATGGATTCAGCCTTAAAGAGCTATACACCGAGCTAGGAGAACTTACCACCAATAATGTATTGGTACTTGTAGATGCCTGTTTCAGTGGAAACGACCGCGATGACATAGCCGCGACCAACGAAGAGCATCGCGGTATAGTGCGCGAAGTAAAGAACGAAGTTGCAACCGGCAATGTCGTAGTGCTGACTGCGACATCCGAGACAGAGACCGCACTCTCGTTCGAGGAGCAAGCTCACGGACTCTTCTCGTACTACCTTATGAAGAAGATTCGCGAAACCGGTGGCGACGTAACCTATGGCGAACTCTACGATTATGTAAAGAAAAACGTAATGAAAAAGTCGGTTATTGCAAAGAGCAAAAAACAGACACCATCTGTAACCGTATCGGCCACAATAAAAGAGAACTGGAGAAATATGAAATTCTAATAAACCAATCACTATGAAAAGAGTATTTATATTAATGGTATTTACCATTATGGCAATTGGTGCAAGTGCACAAGTAACATATAATGTAAGAGCAGGTATTGGAGGTATGGATGTTAAAAGTGATGATTATGTTTATAATTTTTATAATAAAAATTCTGTTGAAACAATATTTTCATACGGTGTTATGGCGCAAGCAAATATTCCATTTAACAAATATGGGAAATTCTCATTTTCACCAACTGTTTTATTCTTAACAGATATGGATTATGAAGAGTTATATATCCCTTTACTTCTGGGATATAAAATAGGCATAGGGCACAAAAAACTTTTTTTCCCTAAAATAGGTGCATCATTGGTATATGCAGACTATCATGAAAGCCTTTTGGGTATAACTACTGACTTAGCATTTGAGTTAAATCATCTTGTCGTAGGAGTTTTTGGTTGTTATTCATTAAATTGTGATTACGGAAGTTGTATATTTGCCACCATCGGATATAAATTCTAAAGACAAATGCGACACAGCTTTATTCTATTGACAGCCGTTATGTTACTCTCAATCCCGGTTCTTCCTATATATGGAAAGAATGGAAAGGTTAAGTGCGAGGGTACTTACCGGTATGTGTACGAAGCACACGTCTCACATGCCGAGGCACGAGTTTTGGGTGTGGAATATGCCATACAATGTGCCATTGCCGAAAAGTTAGGTACAACAATCACATCGGAGAGCCGTTTAGAGATGACAAATTCCAATGAATGGTTCGCACATGTATCGCGTTTCCACGTAAAAGGCAAATTCCTTCGACACATTAAAGAGCCACAGATTAGCGACCCGATATATGCCGACAATCTCTCTTCTATTGAGATAAGCGTTTCGTTCTATGCACAGCCATTAGAATATGCACCAACTGCTTTCAAGGCACGCGTACTACGAAATGGTACAGAACCACGTTTCGAAGATGACACCTTTAGGGCTGGGGACAAGTTCTATATGCAATTCCGTTCACCAAAGGCCGGTTTTTTGGCAATTTTCTTTGAGACAACAGATAACGTCATTTGCATGTTACCATATATTGGAGAGGAGGACGAACCTTTTTGGGTGAAAAAAGGAGAGGACTACACACTATTCGAAGTAGAGAACAATACTTACCACATGAGTTGTGACGAAAAAGACGAAATAAACTTCGTTCATATAGTATTCTCGCCCAAGAGTTTCATTCACAACGATTTGGAACGTGAAATGAGTCTTCGTGATTTCTCGGACTGGCTCGACAGCAGACGCGCCTATGACGAGCAGTTGGAAGTAGAAACAAGAATGATAAAGGTCAGCAAAGGAAAAGAGTATTGACAAGATATCTGAAAGAGCAATCAATCCCCATCGAACAATTCGATGGGGATTGACTCATTTATAGAACATCAATGGCATCACCGCAATATATGATATAATCCATACTAATGAAAACAATCTGCTAAAGAAGTACATTATTTCTCAAAATCCTGCCTTTTTCTCATGAGTTTATTGTATTTTTGCAGTACTGCAAGATATGCCTGCGAGATAACATCCCACAGACATGTTGAAAAGAATACAACATTAATAAAATTATAATACCATGGATGTTATAAAGAATCTTATCGAACGTGCTTGTCAAGAGAGACAGCGCATTGTTCTCCCCGAAGGTACCGAGGAGCGTACACTCAAAGCAGCCGACAAAGCTATTGCCGATGGCATTGCCGACCTTATCATTTTGGGTAACAAAGCCGAGATAGCCGCTTTGGCCCAGAAGTTCGGTCTTAGCAACATCGAGAAAGCTACTATCATCGACCCTATGGACAACCCCGATGCCGAGAAATATGCCAACCTGCTTTATGAGTTGCGTAAGGCGAAAGGCCTCACAATGGAGGATGCCCAGAAACTTGTATGCAACCCCTTGTATCTTGGTTGCCTCATCATAAAGGCAGGTGATGCCGATGGTCAGGTTGCAGGTGCCGAGAACACAACTGGCAACGTACTGCGTCCCGCATTGCAGATTATCAAGACCACACCGGGTATCACATGCGTATCGGGTGCCATGATGATGATTACAAATGCTAAAGAATATGGCGAAGAGGGTGTATTGTTCTTTGCTGACGTTGCTGTAACACCCAACCCCGATGCCAACCAGCTTTCACAGATTGCAGTATGTACTGCACAGACAGCGAAGGCTCTTGCAGGCATTGAGCAGCCCCGCGTTGCAATGCTCAGTTTCTCGACAAAAGGCTCGGCTAAGCACGAGATGGTTGAGAAAGTTACCGAGGCAACAAGACTTGCACATGAACTCGCTCCCACATTGGACCTCGACGGCGAACTTCAGGCCGATGCAGCATTGGTACCCTTCGTAGGTGCAAGCAAGGCTCCCGGCTCAACAGTGGCAGGCAAGGCCAATGTATTGGTATTCCCCGACCTTGGCGCAGGCAACATCGGTTACAAGCTCGTTCAGCGCTTGGGTGGTGCCGAGGCTATCGGCCCCGTACTCCAAGGTATTGCACGTCCTGTGAACGACCTTTCACGCGGTTGCTCGGTAGAGGATGTCTATATGATGATTGCAATAACAGCCAACCAAGCTATTGCAGCTAAGAAATAAACATAAAAACAGATACTCTTTATCGGCATGCCGATAAAGAGTATTCTCATAAAAGAACAAAATAAACATTACTGACATGAAGATATTGGTATTGAACTGCGGTAGCTCATCTATCAAGTACCAGCTGTTCAACATTGAGACTAAAGAGGTACTCGCAAAGGGAGGTATCGAAAAGATAGGCCTTGAGGATTCATTCCTTAAATTCAACCTTCCCAACGGCGAGAAGGAGACTATAAAGACTGCTATTCCCGAGCATACAACAGGTGTACGTCTTATCATCGATGTGCTCACAAGTGAAAAATATGGTGTGGTTAAATCTATTTCCGAGATTGACGCTGTAGGTCACCGTATGGTTCATGGTGGCGAGAAGTTCAGCGCATCGACACTGCTTACCGATGAAGTGCTCCGCGACTTTGTAGCATGCAACGACCTTGCCCCCTTGCACAACCCTGCAAACATGAAGGGTGTGGACGCAGTTAAGGCAATTGCTCCCGAAATGCCTCAGGTAGGAGTATTCGACACAGCATTCCACCAAACAATGCCCGACTACGCATATATGTATGCTGTTCCCTACGAGTTATACGAGCAGTATGGTGTACGCCGCTACGGTTTCCACGGAACATCGCATCGCTATGTAACAAAGCGTGTTCTCGAAATCACAGGTATGGAAGCAGAAGGCAGCCGCATCATCACATGCCACATCGGTAACGGTGGTTCTATAAGCGCAGTGAAGGATGGCAAGAGCATGGATACCTCGATGGGCTTGACTCCACTTGAAGGCCTTATGATGGGTACACGCAGCGGCGACATCGATGCCGGTGCAATTCCTTTCATCATGGATAAATTAGGCCTTGACACACACGGTCTGTCCGACCTGTTGAACAAAAAGTCGGGTGTTGCTGCAGTATCAGGCATATCAATGGACATGCGCGAGGTTGACGCTGCAGCCAACGAAGGCAACAAGCGTGCAATTCTTGCAAATACAATGTATGCTTACCGCATAAAGAAGTACATCGGTGCATACGCAGCAGCAATGGGTGGCGTTGATGTAATTGCCTTCGCCGGTGGTGTAGGTGAGAATCAGGGTGGTATCCGCGAGGCATCACTCGAAGGTCTCGAATTCCTTGGTGTTGAGCTCGACAAAGAGTTGAATGCAAAGATGCGCGGTGAGGAGTGCATGCTCTCTACTCCCGAATCTAAGGTTAAGGTACTTCTTATACCTACCGATGAGGAGCTTATGATTGCAAGCGACACCTACGAAATTGTAAAGAACATGAAGTAATTCTCTCTTACATAACACAAGAGGCATGCAATTTTAAAATTGCATGCCTCTTGTGTTATATGACAACAGCAAGGCTATAGCCTATACCGCCTGCCGTAAGAATCACTCCTTCATCAACTGCTCAATGGCACGGCACAACTGGTCGGGGCACGATGTGGGCTTTCCGTTGCAGCTGATACCATTAAGGCGCTCCAGCACATCCTCGTATCTCATGCCTCTAACAAGAGAGCTTATACCCTGCAGATTACCGTTGCATCCGCCATAGAAACGTACATCAACGACACAGCCATTCTCACCCGACACCTCAATAACCTGTGAGCATGTACCCACTGTCTTATATACAATCTTCTTCATCATTTATCCATTTTAGTTTTAAATGCAAGAGCATAAAGTTTCATCTGCTTTATCATAGCAACCAGTCCGTTGCTGCGTGTAGGCGAAAGGTGCTCGCGCAAGCCTATTGCCTCGACAAAATAGGGCTCACTCTCCAGTATCTCTTGGGGAGTGTGTCCCGAATAGACTCTCAACAAGAGCGACACGATTCCCTTGACGATAAGAGCATCGCTCTCGGCGCGGTAGAACACCTTGCCGTCAACAAGGTCGGCCTGCAGCCACACACGGCTCTGACAGCCCTCGATAAGGTTACTCTCGGTTTTATACTCATCTTCAAGAGGAGCCTGCTCACTGCCCATGTCTATGAGCAGCTGGTATCTGTCCATCCAATCGTCGAATGAAGAGAACTCCTCTATTATCTCATCCTGTTTCTCCTTTATACTGTTCATATAAGATTATTTCTCGTTATAAATGACAGACAGCACAGTCTGTCCCACTATTCCAAGCGTCTCGGCCGAAATCCACGACATGTCGTCCTTCACAGTGTGCCAATAGGCGCCGAAACCGTTGTTGCTGTCTGTGTCATAATTGATGATGTCGATGCAGGGAATACCTGTAAAGCCATTGATGTAGAGATGGTCATCGGTCACATAACCACCCTCTTTATCGACAAATGTAGAGGCATAGCCCAGTTTTGCCGCATGCTTCCACACCTTGTCTACAATAGAAGAGGCATAATGGTCCGAAATGCTCTCGCGCAGGAAGGTCGACTGCGGCGCACCCACTATGTCGAGCAATATTCCGTAACGGGCATTGTAGTTCTCTTTATGGGGCATACGCGACCAATATTGCGAGCCCAGCGCCCATGAGTTCTCGTATGTAACCGTTTCGCTTGCATGAGTACCGTAGTCCTCGGCATCAAAAAGTATTATGTCGACACCTATCTCGGTGGGAGTTGCCGACAACACTCGTGCAACCTCAAGAAGCACACCCACGCCACTACCGCCATCGTTTGCGCCAAGTATGGGCTTGTGATGATTCAAAGGGTCGGGGTCGGCATCGGCCCATGGACGGCTATCCCAATGGGCACACAACAACACACGTTTTTTCTTTTGTGGCTGGAACTGTGCAATTATATTGCACGCATCAAGTTTTGTCCCGTTGTATGCAGTGAGGTTCATACGCTG
Source organism: uncultured Bacteroidaceae bacterium (assembly GCA_904501775.1). Taxonomy (GTDB): domain Bacteria; phylum Bacteroidota; class Bacteroidia; order Bacteroidales; family Bacteroidaceae; genus HGM04593. The sequence goes on from CAJGCJ010000001.1 coordinate 16,654, forward strand.
CATCACAACTTCGGCACCATAGCTGCGCAGCTTATTGGCGAGCCATTCGGAGCATGCGCGGTGAGCCTCGCTGTTGGGCACACGCGGACCGAAAGCGACCTGCTCTGCCACGAAGTTATATGCGCTGTCTTTGTTGAACTGAGGCACTTCTACCTTGACAGGTACACTCTCTTGCGGAGTCGATTGCTTTGCCGAGCTGCCTGCACACGAAACAAGCATTGCCAAGGAAATAATGAATATTACAAGGTTATTTCGCATAATACTATCGGTTCAGTTTCCAAGTAGCGCCCTCTTTGCCGTCCTTGACCTCGAAGCCCAATGCCTGCAACTCGTTACGTATCTTGTCGCTGGTAGCCCAATCCTTGGCTGCCTTGGCTGCCTGACGCTGCTCGAGCAGCATATCCACCACTTTGCCATAAGCCTCTTCGCGTGCGCTGTTCGAACCCTTCTCCTCTTTCAGACCGAGAATATCGAATGCGAAGATGCTGAACACCTCTTTCAGTTCGTCCAAGTCGGCTGCACTGATTGTAGCTTTCTTGTCGGCCAACTGGTTTATTATGCGCGAAGCATCAAAGAGATGGGATATAACCTGTGCGGTGTTCATGTCATCGTTCATTGCATCGTAGCACTTAGAGCGCAAGCCTGTAACCTCGACACACGATGTAGTGGCCGATGCTGTTACCGTTGCCAATGTATTCCATGCATCCATAAGACGCTGCAATCCCTTCTCGGCAGCCTGCAAAGCCTCGTTTCCGAAGTCTACAGTACTGCGGTAATGGGCCTGCAGTATGAAGAAACGGATTGTCATTGGAGAATAGGCCTGCTGCAACAAGGGGTGCGAGCCTGCGAAGAATTCGCTAAGGTTGATGAAGTTGTTATACGACTTGCCCATCTTCTGTCCGTTGATGGTAATCATGTTATTGTGCATCCAATATTTCACTACGGGGTGTCCCATTGCAGCAACTCCCTGTGCTATCTCACACTCGTGGTGAGGGAAGATGAGGTCCATACCACCGCCATGGATATCGAACTGCTCGCCAAGATACTTGCGTCCCATTGCAGTACACTCGCAGTGCCATCCGGGAAATCCGTCACTCCAAGGCGAAGGCCAACGCATAATGTGCTGGGGTTGCGCACACTTCCATAGGGCAAAGTCGGCCGGGTTGCGCTTCTCGTTCTGTCCATCAAGTTCACGGGTCGTGTTAAGGACATCGTCAAGGTTACGTCCCGAAAGCACACCATAGTGATGTGTCTTGTCATATTTTGCTACATCGAAATATACCGAGCCTTCGCTCTCATAAGCATAACCGTTGTCGAGAATCTCCTTTACCAGCTGAATCTGCTCGATAATATGGCCCGATGCATGTGGCTCAATGCTTGGAGGCAATACATTAAGAGCCTCCATAGCCTTATGGTAGCGCAATGTGTAGTATTGTACCACCTCCATAGGCTCAAGCTGCTCAAGACGGGCCTTCTTTGCTATCTTGTCCTCGCCCTCATCGGCATCGTGCTCCAAGTGCCCCACATCTGTTATATTGCGCACATAACGCACCTTGTAGCCGAGGTTCTTCAAATAGCGGAACAACACATCGAATGTTATTGCAGGACGTGCGTGTCCCAAGTGTGCATCACCGTATACTGTGGGACCACACACATACAGGCCCACATTGGGTGCATGCAAAGGTTCAAAGACCTCTTTCTTACGCGTAAGCGTATTGTATATCATGAATTTACTTTCCATATTCACTGTTTTTTAAATGTTCGTATCTGTTTCGCATCCAAGATGCGAAGATAGTGATAAAAAATCAAATTCAGGATATAAATAGAGGAAAAGAGATGCACGGGATGGTGCATTTTATACATTGCACAAGAGAGACTAATGCCTGAAATCTTTCAATATGGTTTGCAGATGCTGTCTTGTAAAGAAGATACGGCTTTTCACCGTACCCAGCGGCAACGACAGTTTCTCGGCAATTTCGCGGTATTTAAAGCCGGATAGATGCATCATAAAAGGCACTCTGTACTCTTTGGGCAATGAGTTGAGCACTTTATATATCTCTTTTGTATCGTAGTTGTTCTCAGTGGTGAAATTCTCGAGTTCGAGAACCTGATTGAGATGATACAGATTATCGGTCTTGTCGACAAAGGTCTGGTCGCGCACAACCTTGCGATAGTTGTTTATAAAAATATTGCGCATTATGGTATATATCCACCCTTTAAAATTAGTGTCGGGCATATACTTATCCATATTGTCCAATGCTTTCAGCGATGTTTCCTGCAGTAAATCATTCGCCTCTTCCTTGTCTGCCGTCAGTTTGAACGCAAAGCGTTGCAGTTCCTGTTGTACTTCGAGCAAATCTCTCCTAAACTTTGCAGTATCCAATTTAAGCTGTTTTTATTATCGTATAATCTATTAAACAAGCAGAAAGTGCTTTTGTTTGCAGAATACCGATAATAATTTCAGCCGGCTGAAATCAATCGCTGAAATAGACCCTTTTTATTCTATTTGACACCGATGTCAGAATCTCGTAGGGGATTGTATCTATCCACTCGGCAAGGAGTTCTACCGACAATTGGTTTCCGAATATCTCGACCTCGTCACCCTCTTTGCAGTCGATTTCAGTGACATCGACCATGCAGACATCCATACAGATATTGCCGATGTAGGGAGCCTTTTGGCCTGCTATCATACAATATCCCCTGCCGTTGCCAAAACGGCGGTTAAGTCCGTCGGCATATCCGATAGGAAGCGCCGCAATGCGCGACTTACGCCCAAGTGTTCCGCGACGGCTGTAGCCTACAGTCTCATCTGCCGGCACCTCGTGTATCTGCAATATTATAGTCTTCAATGTAGATATGGGATGCAGTGACGCATCGTGTCCCATAGGAGAGACTCCATAGAGACCTATTCCCAATCGCACCATGTCGCATTGTCTGTCAACGAAACGCTCGGCTGCCGCACTATTGCATATATGACAGAGGATATGATGGGGGAACGACCCTTGCAGCAGATCGGCTGCCTGTTTGAAACGGCGCATCTGCTCGGCCGAGAAATCATCGAACTGTTCGCTGTCGCTACCCGCAAAATGTGAGAATACCGAACGTGGAGTAAGTGCATGCTGACGTTTCAGTTCATCAATAAGTTGCGGAATTTCGTGGGGAAGGAATCCCAGACGGTGCATACCTGTATCAATCTTTATATGAACAGGATAATCGGTTATTCCCTCGCGGCCTGCTGCCTGTATGAGCATACGCAACATACCGAAGCTATAGACCTCGGGCTCGAGTTTATTGGCAAAGAGTGTGGGAAAAGAGCTCGGCTCGGGATTCATCACTATTATGCCGGTAGTAATACCCTCGCGGCGCAACTCGGCACCCTCATCGGCAACCGCAACGGCAAGATAGTCGACATTGCACTCCTGCAAAGTACGTGCAACCTCAAGAGCACCTGCACCATAAGCCGAAGCCTTGACCATACATACCGTTTTCACTCCGCTTTTAAGATTGCTGCGATAGTGGTTAAGATTGTCGCGTAACGCACTGAGGTTCACTTCGAGTATTGTCTGGTGTACCTTCTTTTCAAGAGCCTCGGCAATCTCCTCGAAATGGAGCGAGCGCGAGCCTTTTATCAATATCGCCTCTTTGTCAAATGTATCGATGAGGCCCGAGCGCATAAAGGATGCAGTATCGGGGAAGAAGGATGTCTCTATTCCCAATTTCGAGAAACGGCTCTTTTCACTGCTTATATCAGTACCTATTCCTATGAGCCTGTCGATACTGCGCTTTCCTATATATTGGGCAACAACACGGTATAACGAACGCGGCGACTGGCCGGTCTGTTTTATATCGCCAAGGATAAGGGTATGCTTCAGATGTGGCATTGTAACGCATCGGCGTTCAAGGAAGTCGAGCGCTATGTCGAGCGATGCGATATCCGAATTGTAGCTGTCGTTAATGAGCATACAGCCGTTCTTGCCCTCTTTGACCTCCAAACGCATTGCAACAGGCTCGAGCTGTTCCATACGCTCGGCTATCACATCGGGCGACACCATCAGATAAAGAGCTGCAGCAAGGCAGTTTATCGAATCTTCGATAGACGCATCGTCGAGGAAAGGTATACTGTAGCTGTTCTCAAAAGAGAGGTAGCGGTATCTTATTGTAGTGCTTGCTTCGTCTTTTTCTATTGAACATATGTAGAGCGGACGCTCGGCATCGACCTTTGACCAAGCAATCTCGCGCGAGCCCAACATTGCCCTGTTGACGCTGTTTGCAAGTATCGGATTATCTCCATTGTATATAAGCACATCGCAGTTCTTGAAGAGCTGCAATTTCTCGTCACACTTCTCTTGCAGCGAGTTGAAATTCTCTTGATGGGCATTGCTTATATTGGTAAGAATACCTATGGTGGGTGATATTATGCTCTGCAACCTGTTCATCTCACCGAGCTGTGATATTCCAGCCTCAAAGATACCGAGCTCGGTATCTTCACCAAGCATCCACACCGACAAGGGCACTCCTATTTGCGAGTTGTAGCTGCGCGGTGAACGGGTGACGTGATATTTGGCAGCTGTGAGATGATAAAGCCACTCCTTAACAATGGTTTTTCCGTCGCTGCCCGTAATGCCCACAACCGGAATATCAAACAGCTGACGGTGAGCAGCTGCCAGATGCTGCAATGCTGATACAGTATCGGGCACCTCAATAAAGTTGGCTTCGGGGAATTTTTCCATGCCCTCGCAGTTGCTGACCACGAAATTACGCACACCCCTGTCGTAGAGCACCTGTATATATTTGTGCCCGTCGCCGAACTTTGTCACTATGGCAAAGAAGAGTGTCTCCTCGGGAAATGTCAGTGAACGGCTGTCGGTCAACAGACGGGTGACACTGCTATGGGGCGAAGAGCCATGCAAGGGTGCTTTCAATATTTCAGCTATACTGCCAACTGTGTATTGCATTGTTCTATTTCGTTTTTAAAGTCAAGATATGGATATGTTGTAGCAAGAGCCTCTATCTTTAACAGGAGTCTCTCTATAAAAGCATGGTGCTCGGACGACGAGGCATCATTAGGGCGATGCGCAAGCGCCTTGGCAACCTCTTCTATTTCACTGTTTATTTTCTTTGTCTGCGCGGTAAAGAATGAGTTCGCAAAGCACTCCCATATATACTCCTGAGCCAGCATCGAGGGATGCACCATGTCATCGGCATAGAAACGATAGTCGCGCAGTTCGTCGAGCATGATCTCATACGAGGGGAAATAGAGAACAATATCGGGAAAACGGCGCGACAACTTGTCTATGGCAAGCAACAGCACCGCCTTGCTCAACTGATTATCGTGTGCGCCGTCGCGCAAATGCCTGATAGGACTCACAGTAAACATTATTTTCAGCGAGGGGGAGAGAGCTGACAAACGTTCTATAACAGGCAGCATGGCATCTACCACCTCATCAACCGACAGCAGCTGCCTGTCGAACATCTTTTGAGGCATCCTGTGACAGTTACCCACCACCCTGCCATCGCTTGCATTGCGGTAGACATAGGCTGTTCCGAAAGTAATCATCAACAGATTCAGATGACTGAGACTGTCGTGTGCCACAGAGATGCGGCCGTTTATCATAGAGATTGTTGTCTCTTTGCTGCACGAAGAGAAATCGCCATGATGCATCATGCTGTGCCACTTGCCGTTATGCTGCACAAGTTCGGGCGACGAGGCATCTACAATTTTCTTGTCTATAATGGAGTTAAGAGCTGCTGCTATAGACAACGGGTTATAGAGAATGCCGAAAGGGTTGACATCCACATTGAACTTGCTCTCTTTAAGGCGCATACCCATATTATGTGCAAAGCACGAGCCAAGCAACATCACATTGTCCGAGTGTGTTATATTGAGCACACCAATAGGCAAAGAGACCTCTGTTTTTAAACGCATCCTTAAATCTGCAAATAGTTAATTTGTTGCAAAAATAAGCAACCTGTTCAATTTATTATTGTATATTCGCAAAATATTTAAGTTGCATAACGCATATTAACAGATATGACAAAGGAGAATAAATTTCCGCTATTAAATACCATTGACTCACCATCGGACCTTAGAAAGCTATCCGAGAATGAGTTACCACAACTATGCAGCGAGCTCAGGGAATTTATAATTGATTCACTTTCACAAAATCCCGGTCATTTTGCATCGAGCCTGTGCAGCATCGAGCTGACTGTGGCTTTGCATTATGTATTCGATACTCCCCACGATAAGATTGTTTGGGACGTAGGTCACCAAGCCTATGGACATAAGATACTTACCGAACGCCGTAAGCGTTTCCACACAAACCGCAAATTCGGAGGCATAAAGCCTTTCCCCTCACCCGATGAGAGCAAATATGATGCCTTTGTAGCCGGACATGCCTCGAACTCGATATCGGCAGCATTAGGAATTTCGGTGGCAGCCGAGATGCAGAACAGCAACGAGCATGTAGTTGCCGTAATTGGCGACGGCTCAATGAGCGGTGGTCTTGCATTCGAAGGCCTCAACAATGTATCATCCACTCCCAACAACTTGCTCGTTATACTTAACGACAACAACATGTCCATTGACAAGAGTGTGGGAGGAATGAGCCAGCTGCTTATTTCGATGCACTCGTCGAAGCTGTATAACAAGATACGCCACAAGATTGCCGTATGGTTCACCAAACTGGGCATTCTGAACCGCGAACGTGCCAACAGCCTCACCCGCTTCAACAACGGTTTGAAAGCAATGCTCTATAAGCAGCAGAACATATTCGAAGGCATGTGTACACGCTATTTCGGACCTATTGACGGCCACGATGTGCTTGAACTTGTACGTCTGCTGAGGCTTGTAAAGGACATGAAGGGTCCCAAGATGGTACACATACACACAACCAAAGGCAAGGGATATGCACCGGCCGAACAAAACGCGACAGTATGGCACCAGCCGGGACTGTTCGACCCCGAAAGCGGCGAAAGAATAGTATCGAACGACAATATTCCACGTTTCCAGGATGTATTCGGAGAGACACTCTTGGAACTGGCACGTGCAAATGACAAGATTGTGGGAATAACCCCTGCAATGCCTACAGGATGCTCTATGAACATTCTTGGCAAGGAATTCCCAAAAAGAGTGTTTGATGTAGGTATTGCCGAAGGACACGCAGTCACATTCTCGGCAGGTCTTGCAAAAGGCGGGATAATGCCTTTCTGCAACATCTACTCGTCGTTCATGCAAAGAGGATATGACAATCTTATACACGATGCGGCACTTCAGAGAGTAAACATGGTGCTGTGTCTTGACCGTGCAGGTATTGTCGGAGAAGATGGCCCTACACATCATGGAGCATTCGACCTTGCCTACCTGCGTCCTATACCCAACATCACAATAGCATCGCCCTATGACGAGCACGAGCTGCGCCGCCTCATGTATACTGCACAATTGCCCGACATGGGAACATTCGTAATACGTTATCCCAGAGGCAAAGGCATGCTTACAGACTGGCGTTGCCGGCTTGAGGCTGTAGAGGTGGGCAAAGGAAGGGTTCTGAGAGAAGGTAACGATGTAGCCCTTATAACAATAGGACCTATAGGCAAGCAAGTTGCAACAGTTATAGACGAGGCTGCACAGAAGGGAGTGAGCGTGGCACACTACGACCTGCGCTTCCTAAAACCGTTGGATAGCGAGATGCTGCATGCCATAGGCAAGAAATTCAGCAGGATAGTAACCGTTGAGGATGGTGTAATAACCGGAGGAATGGGAGCCGCAGTGAATGAATTCATGTCGCAGCACGGCTATAAGCCACAGATAAGATGCATAGGTATCCCCGACCGTTTCGTTGAGCACGGAACGACACAGGAGCTCTACCGTTCATGCGGAATGGACAATGAGACCATATTGGAGACTATTTTAAACATATAAACAAAAAGCAGAGAGTAGACTATGAAGATTGTGATTGTCGGTGCAGGCGCCGTAGGTACACACCTTGCCAAGATGCTCTCAGAAGAGAACGAGAACGTAGTGCTCATGGACGAGCACGAAGAGAGACTGGGTAAAATGGAGTCGTTGTTCGACCTTAAAGCAATGGTAGGACAACCCACACGCATAAGCGACCTTGAGGCTGCCGGAGTTGAGGGCAGCGACCTCTTCGTTGCTGTTACGCCCGATGAGAGTTCCAATATAACAGCGTGTATATTGGCCCACTACTTGGGTGCAAAAAAAACCATTGCACGTATCGACAATTACGAATATCTTCTGCCCAAGAACAAGGCCTACTTTGAGTCACTCGGAGTAAACTCGCTCATATACCCCGAACAACTTGCTGCAGAAGAGATTGCCACAAGCATAAAATATAGCTGGATGAGACAGTTGCTCGAGTTCGGCAACGGTGCACTGGTGATGATTGGAGTAAAGGTAAGGTCTAATTCTTCAATAGTAAATATCCCTTTCAAGGAGTTATCGCGCGATATCCCTTATCATGTAGTTGCACTGCAGCGAGGCGACATCACCATAATACCTCGAGGAAACGATGTCATTGAGGCCGACGACCTTGTCTGCTTCATGACCACAAAAGACAAAATCCCATATGTGCGCAACATCTGCGGAAAAGAGAACTATACCGAGGTAAGAAGCATCATAATGATGGGAGGCGGACGCATAGCTGTGCGTACAGCCAACCTCATATCAAACAAGGTACATGTCAAGATAATAGAGAGTGACATGAAACGCTGCCGACGACTTGTAGAACTTGTCGACGACAGTATTATGATTATAAACGGTGATGCGCGCGACCCCGAGCTGCTTGTTAGCGAGGGAATACACGACACCGACGCTTTCATTGCACTTGGAGACAACTCGGAGACAAACATTCTGGCATGCCTCTCGGCAAAACGTGCCGGAGTGAAGCGGACAGTTGCCGAAATTGAGAACATCGACTACATTTCCATGGCCGAGAACATGGATATAGGCTCGGTGATAAACAAGAAGAAGCTTGCGGCAAGCAACATCTTCCAGATGATGCTGAAGACCGATGTATCGAGCGTCAAATGCCTCACCTTCATTCAGGCTGTGGTTGCCGAGTTCCCCGTACGCGAAGGGGCATACATCACAAGAAAGCCGGTCAAGGACCTTGGTTTGCCGAGCGGAGCCAACATCGGTGGTCTCATACGCAACGGCGAAGGTTTGCGCGTAAGCGGAAACACCATGATACAGGCCGATGACCATGTCATAATATTCTGCCTTGAGCGTGTTCTCAAGAAACTCGAAAAATACTTCAACTGATGCTTCACCCAAAGGTAATATGCAGAATTATTGGATTGCTGTTACAGCTCGAGGCCCTGTTCCTCACATGCAGCATCGGCGTATCGTTATATTATAACGAGGAGAATATCCTAAGTGCATACATATATACAATAGCAGCACTTGTAGGCTGCGGAATATTGCTCACATACATCGGCTACAACAAGGAGCGCAACATATCGCGTAAAGACGGATATATCGTAGTGACACTCTGCTGGATTGTATTTTCGATGTTCGGAGCAATGCCATATTACATAAGCGGATACATACCCTCCATAACAGACGCCTTTTTTGAGACAATGGCCGGATTCACCACAACAGGAGCTTCGGTGGTGGCCGATATGGAGATATTCCCACGCAGCCTCATCTTCTGGCGTATCATGACACAGTGGATAGGTGGATTGGGAATTGTATTCTTCACTGTTGCCGTATTGCCGATATTCGGACTCGGCGACCTTCATCTCTTCGCTGCCGAAACGATAGGTATTGCCCGCGCCAAGCTGCATCCGAGAATATCGGTAACAGCACGGTGGATTATGACCATCTATGTATGTCTCACGCTTATTGAGGCTGTATGTCTCAAGTTCGCAGGAATGGGTTATTTTGACTCTATCTGCCATGCCATGTCTACAATGTCTACCGGCGGCATCTCTACAAAGACAGGCGGTATCGCATCATTCAACTCGCCTCTTATCGAATATATAATAATCATTTTCATGATTATGGGAGGTACAAGTTTCTCGCTGCTCTACCTTGCACTATTCAAAGGCCGCCCAAAAGAGCTGTTCAGGGATGCAGAGTTCAAGACATACATAAGACTGGTATCTTTCTTTACCATTCTTATAGGTATAGGACTTTATGTAACAGAGAACATGAGCGCTGAGAGTACTTTCCGAACAGCGCTGTTCCAAGTTGTATCGGTAATTACCACAACGGGATTCTCGACCACTGACTATTCGCACTGGACCCCTGTACTGTGGTTGTTGCTTAGTGCTGCAATGTTTGTGGGAGCATGCTCGGGCTCTACAACAGGAGCGATGAAGAGCATACGCGTAGCCATCCTTGGCCGCGTAATGGCAAACGAGTTCAAGCGTATTGTACACCCCAACGCTGTAATTCCCGTAAGAATGGGCGGTAAAGTAATCTCGGAACAGGTACAGTCGGCCATAATGGCATTCACACTGCTGTATGTAGGAATGGTTGTTGTGGGAATTTTCGTGAACATGAGTTTCGGACTGAACCTTGTGGATGCATACGGTCTTTCACTATCGAGTGTGAGCAATGTAGGTCCGGGACTCGGAAACTACTCTTCGCCCAATGCCATGGCAAGCCTGCCCGATGTGTTGAAGTGGTTCTACAGCTTGCAGATGCTTGTAGGACGTCTTGAGTTCTTTGCAGTGCTTCTGCTACTGACTCCCGTATTCTGGCGCAAACAGTGATTCTTATAAAAGAGAGCGAATAGACATTATGGGATATAGCGGTCACTGTGACTCTATATAATGCAGCAGACTCTCAATATCCCTCTTCAGCCACTTATATTGCTTCGACTCCTTGTAATTGGTGTTCTTGTTCAGCATCAATGCCACATCGCATTGACTATGCCTATAGGATGAGAGTTCATTATCCATCTGCTGCTTATGGCATGCCAGACGTTGGATATCTGTTTCGCGCTTATTGCGCAGATGACGGCATATAGGACCCAGAACACGCAGCACCACACTATTCATTATATGGTGTCCCTGTATATACATGTATGTATCATCTTCCACTATTCCCAAACGAGAGAGTTCCTCTTTCAGCGCAGTGTAGGCGGGTAACAGGTGAGGGAAGCGTTTCTCAAGCAGCGCAAGTTCGTGCTCTACCCTCATGGCCAGATGTTTTAGCGAATCCTGAGGCGAAGATATCGTAAATGAGGTTATGCGAACGATATCGCAGAAACGCTGCATGCTCATTGTCCTAAGGTCGTTGTTGCGGTAGAGCAATATGTTCCAAAGGAACAGCGGATAAGATATACGTGAGTACAGTTTGAAATAGGCCTCAAAGTCAAGTATATCAGAATCGTTCAGAGTGCTTTGCACACAGACACGTTTCAGAGAATCGGCATAGCACTTATAATTCTCTATGGCATAGGCATATGTGTGCAGTATGTATCTATTGCCGAGCATCTGTCGCGAGGATGATGTCGCACCCTGCATAAGATAGTCGTAGTCGCTGTCGACACAAGCTATCATATTCTTTCCGACACCCTTGCCCAACATATTCATCATTGCGCTTTTTTTGCCCTTCGTAAGGCTTCTTCGCGTGGGCAGCAGCACTTCGAAATGGAATTTGTCGTTCTCGTACTCATCGAATACCGAGCGCCAAAACGATATGTCATCGTAACTTTCGACGTATGCCACGATGCGCGTCTTTGAGCTCTTGGGTCTTAAAGCATTTGCAGCTGCAAGAAAACCCGAATTTATATATTCGGTGAGCCTCTTCATGGGCCGCTACTCCTTTACTATTTCTGAAATCTCGGTTACCGCATCCATCCATCCGTCCATAATAATTGCCGGAGAGTGGGTACAGAGTATAATCTGTACATTGGGGTTGAGTGTCCGTATCAGCGAAATAAGACGCTGTTGCCACTCAATGTGCAACGACACCTCGGGCTCGTCCATAAAGAGGACTGCCGGACGTGACTCCTGAACAAGTGCCGTAAGCAGTATCACAAGCAACTGCTTTTCGCCCGAAGATAGAAGATAGGGGGATATGACTTCGCCATATTGACTGAAATAGATTTCGTTACGGTCGCGCAGAATAGTCTTTGCAGTCTGTGCAAACAGTTCATCTATCATATCCTGAAACATCTTCTTGGGCTTCGTAATCTCGGCAGCCAGACGCTGGTCATCGGCATTGCCCGATGTCAGCAGGGATATTATTCTATTGCCAATATTTACCTGATAATTCAGGAAACGGCGTTGCAGATTATAGAGTTGCCAGTCGAGTTCGGTGCGTACATCAGCGCCCGATACCCTCGCAAGCGCTTCGCTGTTGATAACAGGCCTGTCGACACAGCTTATAACATCGAATGTAATGGTTGTTGCATCCTGCGGATAGAACTCAATGTGTACACCCTCTTGCGGATTGCTTGTAACAATATTGTCGTGCATAATCCTCAGATGCGCTGCCGAACGGTTTATTATGGTGCTTTTACCCACTCCGTTGCTTCCGCTGAGAATATTCACATCGGGACGCAGTTCCCAGAAAACATGCTTGTGTTTTCCCCACAACGAATCAATCTCGATACTCTTAATATACTGTGCCTGCTTATCCATCTTACTTACTGTTTTCAACCGTTATTTGCAAAAATAGCATTTTGTTTCTCTTGCACAAATGAAGAATATTAAATTAATGTGAAAAATTGAGTTTTGATATATAATAATGATTTTTATTCTTATTTTCGCACATACACCATAAAAACAGGCGCTTATGATTACTGTATTCTGCAAAAACAACGGAGAGAGCAAGAAATTCGAAGCAGGGGTATCACTTATAGAGGTCTACAACGGATTCAATCTGAAGATGACACAAGATGTAGTTGCCGCACTCGTAAACAACGAAGTTACCGGACTCACATTCCGTCTGTACAGGAACAAGGATGTTGAGTTCCTTGACATAACATCGGATGCCGGAATGAGACTCTATGTGCGTTCGCTGACATTTGTAATGATGAAAGCCATGCACGAACTGTTCCCGGGGCGTACTGTCCGTTTTGAGAACCCTATCTCAAACGGCTATTACTGCAGGATGGAGACTCAATTGACTGAAAACGAAGTCAACAGCATCCGCGATAGGATGCACACTATCATTGAGCGCGACATACGTTTCAAAAGGGTGGATTGCCACACATCCGAAGCGATAGAGATTTTCTCGAAGATAGGAAGGAGTGACAAGGTAAAGCTGCTCGAGACCTATGACTCGATATACTCAAGCTATTATATGCTCGACGATTATATCGATTACTACTATGGCGGCCTGCTGCCAAGCACAGGATATATAAAGCTGTTCGAGATTGAGAAATATGGTGAAGGAGTTCTTCTGCGCATCCCCAACCGCGATTGCCCGGCCACTCTCGAGGACAAAGTTGACCAAGAGAAGCTGCAGGAGAGATTTACCGAACGTCTGCGCTGGCATCAGATAATGGGAGTTGAGACCATAGGCGATTTCAACAAAGCGGTACAGGCCGGATATGCAATTGACCTTGTCAATGTATCCGAGGCACTGCAAGAGAAACGCATTGCCTACATTGCCGACGAGATAAAAAGACGTAATTCACGCGTAGTGCTCATAGCAGGCCCCTCATCATCGGGAAAGACAACAACGAGCAAACGCTTGAGCGTACATCTTATTGCATGCGGCCTTAAACCCTATGCTATATCATTGGACGATTTCTTTCTCAACAGGACCGACACGCCGCTAAAAGAGGATGGAGACTACGATTTTGAGTCGATATATTCAATAGACCTGCCCTATTTCAACGACTCGCTCAACAAGATACTTGCAGGCGAAGAGGTTATGCTGCCACATTACAATTTTCAACTTGGCGAACGCGAGTTCCTTGGCAACAGGATAAAACTAAATCCACAGATGGTATTGGTTATAGAGGGTACACACGGATTGAACCCCATGCTCACATCCCAGATACCCGAGGACGAGAAATTCAAGATTTATGTGTCGGCACTCACATCAATAAAACTCGATTACCATAATAACATAGCAACATCAGATAACCGACTGATAAGGCGCATGCTGCGCGACTACAAATACCGCGGATACTCGGCCGAGGAGACAATAAGACGCTGGCCCGATGTGCGCGAGGGCGAAGAGAAGTGGATATTCCCCTATCAGGAGAATGCCGATGTAATGTTCAACTCGGCACTGCTCTACGAGCTTGCTGTACTAAAGCCACATGTGGAACCGCTGTTGCGCCGTGTGCCACAGAACACTGCAGAATATTCCGTAGCACGTTCCCTTTTGAAAATTCTGGAATATATTGTACCTTTGCAGGACAATGAGTTACCGCCAACATCTGTTATACGCGAATTCCTTGGTGGCAGCAGTTTCACCTATTAACAGTAATAAATGAGCATTAGATTCTTAAGATACACAGCCTTGCTATGCCTGCTTATTGCAAGCATGCATATATGTGCACAGAACTCAATAGAGGAAATGAGGCGTAAGGCTGGCAACATACAGAAACAGATTACTGCAAAAGAGAAGATACTGCGCTCGTCACAGAAAGACGTGAGGAGCAAGATGCAGAACATAGAACTGCTCAACGCACAGATAAAAGAGCGAAAAGAGCTTATTGCAATCCTTAACAAGGAGTTGAAGACAATAAACGACTCTATTAAAAGAATAGATGCCGATATATCGGAGAACGAGAAGAGCATAAAGACAACTAAGAAGGAGTACTCTTTGGCTCTGCAACGCCACCAACGATACGGCTCGCTGCAGAACAAATTACTGTTCATTGTATCGGCAAAGGATTTTGACACCATGCTGCGCCGCTATCGCTACACGCGCGAATACATGGATGCACACCGCGCTTTAGGCATAGAGCTGAAGAGACAAGTCGAAGAACTTGAGATAAAACGTGCCAAGGCCGACACAGTGCGCTCTACAAAGAAGATTGCACTTAAAGAGCATGAAGAGCAGCAGAGCAACCTTCAGTCGCTCGAAAAGGAGCAGCGCAAGCTGGTCGGCGAACTGCAACGACAATCGAGCAAAGTTAAGAAAGAGCTCGAGAAACAGCGCAAGCAACTTGCCAGCCTCAACAAAGAGATTGAACGCATAATAGAGCAGGAACTTGAGGCGCAGAGAAAGCGCGAACAGCAGAATTCGCAGAAGGAGAGCAAGGAACAGGTTGCACGCGAAAACGAGGGAGTAAAGAAGATGAGCGGATCGTTCCTGCAGAACAAGGGCAAGTTACCCGTACCGATAACAGGTCCCTATCACCTTGTTTCGGGATTCGGCAAGCAGAAGGGCGTAATAGGCAAAGGAAACGTACAGATAGACAATGGAGGAATAGTCATACAAGGAGAGAAAGGCGCCAAGGCACGCTGTATCTTCGATGGCAAGGTAACAGCAGTCTTCCGCAACGACGATTGGGCATTTGTACTTGTGAGACACGGAAACTACCTTTCGGTGTATTGCCAGCTCGACAAAATAAATGTAAAGAGCGGAGACAAGGTTAAAGCCGGAGATATATTGGGAGAGATTGCCGAGGACGCATCGGGACACACACGCCTGCTGTTCCAGCTGCGGCAAGAGAAACAGAAGCTCAATCCCACTCAATGGATAAAGCTATAATCAATGTATAAAAAGAAAGAGTTGCATCAGCAACTCTTTCTTTTTATACATGCTACATAATCGTAATGTTCACCGTCCATTATTCTGGAACATTCGAGCCCGGCCTCGTTGGCATAATACTCAAGAGTATTGTAATCGAGATAGAGCCAATCGAAGGTCGCACCCTTTACTCCTTTGTAACGCATCTCAAAATCGACCTCGCCATAGTATCCGGCTGCAAGGTCTACCACGAACGAGCCATCCTCCTCTTCAAAGAGATAGCGCAGGTCCGACGAATCGAGCAACAGCTGTCCGTCCGGCGCCAGCAACCTTTTCACACAACGGAAGAACTGGGGCAGACGCTCCACCTTGCCGACGATACCTATTCCGTTCATGGCCATAAGCACGGTGTCGAACTTTTCACAGAATGTACCGTCGAAAAAGTTCACAAGGCGTGCATCAATACCACGCTCCTTCATCACCTGTACCGACAGTTCCGAGATATCTATTGCCACCACCTCGTGACCGCGTTTCTGCAACTCTACAGAGTGGCAGCCCGAGCCTGCACCTACATCAAGGACACGGCCCTTTGAGATGTCGAGCATGCACTGTTCGAGGCGCGGCATATTTTCGTAACTGCGGAAAAGAGTATCTACGGGTATCTCGTCTTCATAGAACATTGACGAGAGCACACGCAATTTAGCAGCCTTTCCTGTTGCGAAATAGTCGGCTATTGCACGCCCCATAGGGTCTTTTTTGGGTATTATAGTGGAGTTATCCATTACATTTTAAGTTTACCGATAATTTTATCTGCTACAACCTTGGGAGATATGTCCATGCAGCGATAGTCGCCATAACAGCAAGGCTTATTGCCAAAGATTGAGCATGGACGGCACTCAAGGGGAAGTTGTATGCAGTCTTCCTCTTTCTGGCGCCATCCAAGAAAACCGGCAAGTGGCGAGGTTGCACCCCATATGGATAGTGCCGGAATATCGGCCAATGACGCCATGTGCATATTTGCAGAATCCATACATAGCATCAGGTCGAGCCGGCTTATAAGACGCAGTTCACCATTGAAATTACTCTTTCCGATGAATGATATTACATTCCCGTAACTACGGCACCAATCGTTGACAACCGCCTCTTCCTCGGCACCATTGCCAAAACATATAATCTTGATACCGCCCTTCTCGGAGAGCTGTCTCACGACTTCGCGCATCTTGTCAATAGGATATATCTTGCCTTGATGACGTGCAAAAGGGGCAACGCCAACCCATTTGTCATCGCCCTTCACAGGGAGAATCGCAGCGAACTCAGAAATATCACCCTTACCGTCGAACAACGACACGAAGTCGGGTGTGAAATGATAGCCCAAACGTACAAACACATCGAGATAGCGTTCGAATGTAGAGGGCAATGGCTCAAGAGATTTGTTTTTTGCCGATATCAGACGACGCTTTTGTGCACGCCCTTTCACAATATGTTCGGTGCGTACACCATTGAGTGCAAACTGGACGCGCAGAATCTTGGTACGCAGCACATCGTGCAAGTCGGCCATTGCATCGGGAGCAAACTCGTCGTTCAACTCTTTATAAAGCCGTCTGAGACCGACAATACCCTTGTAGTCATCAACATCCACCCCCTTATAAATGATATTATCGGGTTTGTTTATAAAGAACTGTTCGAAGCGTTTGCGGCTCACAAACACAAAACGGCAGTTGGGATAGGCCTTAGCCAACGGATAGAGCAATGGTATTGTCATTGCAATATCGCCTACTGCCGAGAATCGTGTAATAAGCAGCGTTTCGGCTTTTTCGTTATTTTTTTGCAGCTCCATAGAGTACAGGGTTCAAGGAAGGATCGTTGTACATCTTCATCTGACGGTACACCTTCATATATTTGCGTCCTGCAGCAATATCGTCAAGCAACTGGCCGATAGAGGTTGTCATATCCTTATACTGTTCACAAAGTACATCGAGCTTGGCCTGACATTTCTGTCTGTGCTCTTCGCTCACGTCGGTGCGCTCAACCTCCTCACGCATGTGGTAAATCTTAAGCGAGAGAATTGAATAGCGGTCAACTGCCCATGCCGGGCTCTCGGTGTTTATAGTAGCATCCCCGGCAGGTGTAACGTCCTTGTAGAGATCAAGGAAATAGCTGTCAATGAGTTCAACCAAATCGGTACGGTCCTGATTTGACTTGTCAATACGTCTTTTGAGCGTCAGAGCCTCAACGGGATCAATCTGAGGATCGCGTATGATATCCTCAAAATGCCACTGCACTGTATCTATCCAGCATTTAAGGTAGAGATAATACTCTATGCTCTTCAACGGATAGGGGTTATTTATAGGTGTATCAACATTGTCTGTCTTGTGATAATCTGCGATAGCCTCGTTGAAGATAGGCCAACTGAGCTCGGTAAATGCTTTCATAACTACTATTTTAATTGTATTATTTGGCAAATCTAACTAAAGTTTACGATATTGGCAAAATATTATATAAATATTGGCTATATTTACATCGAAATAGAAGAGTTACACCCTACACACCATGAATATTGTTATTGACGAAAAGATTCCTTATCTGAGACATGCTCTGGAACAGATGGGACACTGTGTAAAGGAGCTGCCCGGCAGCAAGATAGCAAAAAACGACCTGACAGATGCCGAAGCCCTTTTTGTACGCACCCGCACAAAATGCGATGCAGCCCTTCTCGATGGAACAGCTGTACGTTTTATAGGAACAGCCACAATCGGATATGACCACATTGATGCCGACTATTGCAAAAGCCATGACATAACATGGACCAATGCTCCCGGCTGCAATGCAGACGCAGTATTGCAATATGTACAATCGACCATATACGCTTGGATTAAGGAGAGGAGGGTCGACTGCAGCGATATAGTATTGGGCATTGTGGGTGTAGGCGAAATAGGAAGCCGCATAGCAAAATGGGCAAAAGAGTGCAATATCAGATATCTTCTCAACGACCCTCCGCGTGAAGCAGATGGTGAGAAGGGATTCTGCAGCCTCGATGATATTGCCAAAGAGTGCAATATAATCACATTCCACACAACGCTGAACAAAGGAGGCAAATTCCCGAGCCTGCACCTTGCCGATGAGACATTCATGCAGAAGCTGCAAAAGTGCAGACTGCTGATAAATGCGTCACGCGGTGCTGTCGTCGACAACAATGCACTGCTGGAGAATCTGAGCATAGGCAACATCGAAGACATTGCACTTGATGTATGGGAGGGAGAGCCGAACTTGTCGCCTGAGCTTTTGGAGAGGGCATATATTGCCACCCCGCACATTGCCGGATATTCGACCGAAGGAAAGCTGAACGCAAGCCGCATGATGCTCGAAGCATTTGCCAAGTTCAGCAAACACCCCGGTGCAATACCGCCCATATCACTACCGGCGCCCAGCCAGCCTGTAGTTGACGCATACAGCAAAGAGGAGGCACTGCTCAAGATATATTCGCCACTGAACGACACAGCAGAACTTAAAGCAGCGCCACACCTGTTTGAGGAGCTGCGCAACAACTATGAATTAAGACGCGAGCCTTCGGCTTATCAAATTATCATTAAAAACAACACGCAACCATAGTGAACAACGTGAAACACCAACATTTTGCACAAGAAAAGCATATTTGTGCAAAAAGAGAGTTATTTTTAGAAGAAACTCTTGGTAGTTTCTAATTTTTATCATAATTTTGTCGCATCTAACAATTTATAATTCTTAAATTATACAACTATGTCAGAAATCGAAGCAAGAGTAAAACAGATCATCGTTGAGAAGTTTGGTGTAATGGAGTCACAGGTAACATCTGAGGCTAGTTTTACAAACGACCTTAGCGCAGACTCACTTGATAGAGTTGAGCTTATCATGGAAATTGAGGACGAGTTCGGTATCTCAATCCCCGAGGATCAGGCAGAGAACATCGCAACAGTTGGCGATGCAGTTAAGTTTGTAGAGAAGGCTGTTGCTGAGAAGTAATCAGCTCTCTCATTTCATAACCTAACTATTCTAACTTGATGAAATCCAGAAGAGTAGTTGTAACAGGTCTTGGTGCTATTTGCCCGATTGGCAACGATGTTCAGACAATATGGAACAATGCTGCCAATGGAAAAAGTGGTGCAGGGCCTATTACTTATTTTGATACAACCCTTTTCAAAACCAAGTTTGCCTGTGAAGTAAAAGATTTCGATTCCAAAGCAAATATGGGTCGCGATGCACGAAAATTTGACTCGGACACACACTACGGAATCGACTCGGCCATACAGGCTATCAACGACAGCAAACTCGACTTTGAGAAGGAAGATTGCAACCGCATTGGTGTAGTATTCGGCGAGGGTATTGGTGGTATACGTTCTCTTGAAGAAGAACTTGGAACATATTTCCGCAATTTTGAGAAAGGCCCCCGTTTCTCTCCGTTCCTTATCACAAAGATGATATCGGACATGACAACGGGTGAGATCTCCATCAAATATGGCTTGAAAGGTCCCAACTACGTTACAACATCAGCGTGTGCTTCATCTTCAAATGCAATCATAGACGCATATGACCAAATACGCCTGAACAGAGCCGATATTATGATTGCCGGTGGTTCCGAGGCTGCAGTATGCTCATCGTGCGTGGGCGGTTTCAACGCTATGCACGCACTCTCGACACGCAACGAAAGCCCCGAAACAGCGTCACGCCCCTTCAGCAAGAGCCGCGACGGTTTTGTTATAGGAGAGGGCGCAGCATGTCTTATTCTTGAGGAGTATGAGCATGCAGTGGCACGTGGCGCTAAGATATATGCCGAGATTGGAGGTGCAGGATTGACAGCCGATGCATACCACATGACAGCGCCCCACCCCGAAGGAGAAGGAGCATTGCAAGTGATGAAGAATGCAATTGAAGAGTCGGGACTTACCCCCGAAGATGTAGACTACATAAACGTACACGGAACATCGACATATGCAGGCGATATTGCCGAGGCAAAGGCAATCAAAAGACTCTTTGGCGAACACGCTTATAAATTGAACATAAGCTCGACCAAGTCTATGACAGGCCACCTGCTCGGAGCAGCCGGAGCTTTGGAAGCTGTAATTACAGTGCTTGCAATAGAGAACAAGACCGTTCCCCCTACAATAAACTTCGAAGAGGGTGACGAGGATCCCGAGATTGACTACAAACTTAATTTCACTTTCAATAAGGCACAAGAGAGAGACATCAAAGTTGCATTGTCTAACACATTCGGCTTTGGAGGACACAACACTTGCATAATATTCAAGAAAATTGAAGACTAAGAGAAAAGTGAAAGAACTCATTGATAAAGTAAGACTACTGTTCTGCAAAGACAGGGAGTCTTACTTTTTATTATATAATTTCTTAGGTTTCATACCACGGCATCTGCATCCTTATCAGACAGCCTTTACTCACAGTTCCAGCACATCGGGACACAACAAGAAGCTGAAGAACAACGAGAGACTCGAATTTCTTGGCGATGCAGTACTCAGTTCTATCATCTCGGACTACCTGTATACCACATTCCGCAATCAGCGCGAAGGATTCCTCTCCAAATCGCGTAGCAGACTTGTGTGTCGCGACAGTCTGAACAACATTGCCCTAAAAATAGGGCTCGACAAATTCATCGGGAGCACCAATAAGGGGCAACACCACAACACGCATATTTACGGGAATGCACTGGAAGCCCTTATAGGCGCAATCTACATAGACAGGGGATACTCATTCTGCCGAACATTCGTAATAGAGAAGGTTCTGACTGTAATACCTGACATTGAATCCATCATAAAGGACGACAACAACTACAAGAGCCTGCTGATTGAGTGGTCGCAGAAAGAGCACCGCGAAGTGACATTCAATCTGCTGAGTGAAGAGAAACGTACAGACGGACTGCTCTTTACCACAGAAGTTCTTGTCGACGGAGAGCTATACGGCTTGGGCGAAGGATTCTCAAAACGCGAAAGCCAACAGAATGCAGCCAAAGAGGCACTCGAAAAAATCAAAAACTAAGAGAGTTCAAGCTGGAACGCATCGCGCAGTTTTCCAATCACCGGATTCTTGGTCTTCAGCATATCGAACTGCTTGGTGCGGTCGTATACGCGTCGTTGCACAACCACTTTATTGACCTTAACATTCATACGCAGACGCACTCCCTGAAGTTCTGCAGCAAGGCCTTGGAGTATTGACTTGGACTCTTTGTCAAAGACATCGGCAACCAGCTCATTGTCAACAGCAATAGTAAAGCTGTCATCATCGTTCATGGAGGGCTGCATAATCTTCATTCTATCGGCCAATGCCCTTTCATTCTCGGGCAACGACAGGGCGTATGCCATCCACGCACGCGAGAGTTCCTCGTTTGTCACTCTTTTTTTACTTTGTTGCGCAACAGCTGCATCGGCAACAGCACTCTCTCCCTTGACAACAGCAGACTCTGTAGCGACCTGTGGTCTTTGGGTAGCCATTGTAGAACGGAACATGCCCCCCAACGTTGGACGACCCTGCGCAGCCTGCGGGCGCAACGCCTCGGGGCGTCCGGCCTGAGCACTCTTTTCGACATTCCCGTTTTGAGAGACCGGGGTAGCCGTACCGGCA
This sequence comes from uncultured Bacteroidaceae bacterium, assembly GCA_904501775.1. Classification (GTDB taxonomy): domain Bacteria; phylum Bacteroidota; class Bacteroidia; order Bacteroidales; family Bacteroidaceae; genus HGM04593. The sequence continues at coordinate 38,888 of CAJGCJ010000001.1, forward strand.
ATTGTACTCTTAATCTCGTTTTGTACACATGCAGCAGCCCCGCCATCTGCCGATGCGGGAGTGCTATTCACTGCTTGAGCAGCCTGTGACTGCTGTTTATTGAATATCGGTTTTAGCTGTTTAGGGCTACGCCCACTAACATCATCTGCATCATCAGACAACAGTTGAGTCAACTGTATTATTGTGAGCTCTACCAAGAGTCGCTTATTGCGGCTCAAACGGTAGTTCATGCTACAGTCGCTGCATAGTTTTATTGCACGGTAGAGCATTTTTGCAGGCATCCTCTTGGCCTGTGACGAATATCGCGCTGCAAGCTCTTCACCGCCCTCAAAGAGCGACAAAGTAATCTCGTCACTTGCTACCATAACATCGCGCAGATGCGAAGCAAGACCATCGATAAAGATATTACCTTCGAAACCTTTTATAAGAACATCGTTAAAGAGCAGAAGAGCCTGCGCTGTACTGCCCGATAGCATATAGTCGGCAAAACGGAAATAGTACTCATAATCGAGCACATTCAGACTGTCGATAACATTGGCATAGGTAAGGTTGCCTTGTGTAAAGCTCACCATCTGATCGAAAAGCGAGAGCGCATCACGCATGCAGCCGTCCGATTTCTGTGCCACAATACGCAGAGCCTCATGCTCGGCATTTATTCCTTCACGGGTTGCTATACTTTGTAAGTGAGCCACGATGTCTGCTACCTCGATGCGGCTGAAATCATATATCTGACAACGGGAAAGGATTGTAGGCAATATTTTATGTTTCTCGGTTGTCGCAAGAATGAATATTGCATGTGCAGGGGGCTCTTCAAGAGTCTTGAGAAAGGCGTTGAACGCCGACTGGGAGAGCATGTGGACCTCGTCTATTATATACACCTTATAGCGTCCCAGCTGCGGCGGTATGCGCACCTGTTCATTGAGTGAACGAATATCCTCTACCGAGTTATTGCTTGCAGCATCAAGCTCGTAGATAGAATATGAGCGCTGCTGATTGAAAGATACGCACGACTCGCACTCGTTGCAGGGCTCTCCTGCCGGAGTAAGATGCTCGCAATTTATAGTCTTGGCAAATATACGTGCACAAGTGGTCTTGCCTACACCTCTTGGACCACAGAAAAGATAAGCATGAGCAAGTTTACCGCTGTTTATAGCATTTTTAAGAGTAGTAGTAAGAGCTTTTTGCGATACTACCGTATCAAAAGTATCGGGACGATACTTACGGGCCGAGACTATGTAATTATCCATATTGTATTATTTTCCTTCTGTGTATATAAAAGCGTCATGACAATTTGCTGACGAAAAGTATGCGAAGATAGGAAGAAATAAGAGAATATCACTCCATATATACTGTTTTTTTTATACCTTAGCAAAGGTAAAAAGTAACATAAAAACAATTTTCGATGAACGACAGCATAGGCGATATAATAAAATGGATTGGCAGACACAAGTACCTGTTTGTCACATTGGCATTCCTTGCCATTATAATCCTTTTTGACGAGAACAATCTCATCAAACATTTTCATAACCAACGCGAGATTGCCGAGTTGAAATCGGATATAAAGGAGTTGAAAGAGGAGCACGACGAACTTGTAAAAAAAATAAACGAACTTGACAAAGATACCGATGTCATGGAAAAGGTAGCCCGACAGAAATATGGCATGCACCTCGACAACGAAGATATATTTATCATTGAATAAGAAATACAAACACGGATATGAAGATTATAGACACGCTTTACCGACTTGGAGCTATAACACTGCTCATAGGAGCTATAATGAAATTGACATTCCCCTTATATGCGCAATACATATATACAATAGGAGCAATACTCTTTGCAGTGATGCAGTTCATTGGCAGACACAAGGAGGGTAATTTTGTATTGCGCCGTCTGGTTTTCCAGCAACAGATAGGCGGTATATGTCTTGTCGCATCAGGAGTGCTGATGTTCACACACATACGCAACGAATGGATTGTTGCCATGTTCATTGGAGCCCTGTTCCAGCTATACACAGCATACAGAATACCGCAGGAGATTGAGAAGAGCAAGAAATAAAACTCTCATAATTTTATAAAGATTAAAGGCATCGTCACTGTGACGATGCCTTTAATCTTTATAAACGCTACGATATATTACTTGACAATAGTCATCTCGTCAATCAATCGTTTACAGTTACCGAATTTCTCTATCACGAAGAGTATGTAACGTACGTCGACATTGATACAACGCTGCAGGTTATTGTCGAAAGCTATATCACCACTCAAAGACTCCCAGTTGCCATCGAACGCAAGTCCTATAAGCTCACCACGGGAATTAAGAATACCGCTACCGCTGTTACCGCCTGTAATGTCGTTTGTTGAAAGGAATGCCACGGGCATCTCGCCATTAGGCAATGCATACTGTCCATAGTCCTTTGCATTATAAAGTTCCTTCAAGCGTGCAGGGACAACGAACTCGGCATTCTGAGGATTCTCCTTCTCCATAACCCCCTTAAGGGTTGTATAATATTTATAGGCAACACCGTCGCGGGGCTCGTAAGGCTTCACTGTACCATAGGTAAGACGCATTGTAAAGTTAGCATCGGGAGCGACGGGCTTGCCTGCTGCCATCTGCAGAAGACCGGCAAGATATCTCTTGTGTAAAGGTTTAAGAAGCGACAAATAGGCCTTATTCTTCTCTACAAGGCTCGTGTACATCTCGAATACCATATCACGCAACTGCATACCGGGGTCCTTGTCGAGTTTCTTTGCAGAAGGCTTCTTCATAAACTTGTCGAAGTTCTTCTTGTTGCTAAGTATTGAGTTGTCGTAAACATAATCGATATACTTGTCGAGGTCGCCCTTATACTTTTCAATAGTCTTGTTCAGACGCTCGGGACGCTCCTCGGCTGTTGTAAGTGATACAAAGCAAGGCAATACCGACTTGGCGATGCGGCGGTCAACCTCGTGATTATAGTCACGGTTGTGCAACCAGTCATATACAGTAGGGAATGTCTCGGCAGCCTTTTCGCGAGTAGATACTGCGTCCTTCACTTTAGAGTTGAGATTACGATATATAAACTCAACATTCATTATGAGTTCGCTTGTCAATGTCATCAGATAGAGCATTCTGCTGTTATCCTTTACCAGCGTATTGATCTCTCCTACCACACTCTTATATCTGTCGTCGGACACTGTATTGGCAAACTGCATGAAGAGTGCTTCGTTGGCAAGCTTCTTCTCTACCACCTTGTTGTCAACGATAGCCTTGTTCATACCTATCGAATTCTTCCAATAGTTACTTATGCTGGCCATCTTGCTGGCATACTGGATATTCACAGCCTCGCTCTTAGCCATCTCTTCGCGAATGACCTTAAGCGCAGCATCGCGCATTGCGATACGGGGTGCATTGCTTACGTTCATACGAGCCTCAACCTCGCCACTTGTAAGGAAACGGTATGTGCTTCCGGGGAATCCCATAATCATTGTATAGTCACCGGGCTCAAATCCTGCAAGCGAAATATTGAGATGTTTGGGAGTACTCAAGGGCTTATTGTCGGGGCTGTAGGCAGCAGGATTACCGTTCTCATCGGCATATACTCGGAAGATTGAGAAGTCACCGGTGTGACGTGGCCACATCCAGTTATCTGTCTCACCACCGAACTTACCGATTGAAGAGGGAGGAGTTCCCACGAGGCGAACATCGGTGTACTTCTTATAATATACCAAATAGTACTTGTTTCCCTCGAAATAGGGCTTGAGCTCTGCTGTCAGATACTGCTTGTCCTTAACATCGTCGGCAGCAAAGAGTTCATCCGCAAGACCTTTAAGATATGCTGCAGAGAAGCTCTGGTCGAGAGTCATCTTGCCATCGGCAATGCGCTTGTTGACTTCGTCTGTCACATCCTTGATCTCTGCAACAAAGGTAAAATTGATATTTTTGCAGGGAAGCTCGTCCTTGTAGTCCTGTGCCCAGAATCCATCTTTCAGATAGTTGTGTTCAACGGCACTCAACTGCTGGATATAGCTGTAACCGCAGTGGTGATTGGTAAAAATAAGTCCATTGGGAGATACTATTTCACCAGTACATCCGCCACCGAAAATACCTATTGCATCTTTCAAAGAAGGTGCATCGGGAGAGTAAATCTCATCTACTGAAATTTCAAGACCGAGTGCACGCATCTGCTCTTCAAGATTCTGACTGCGCATAAGCTGCAACAACCACATACCTTCGTCGGCAAGCAACTGTGTGGGAAGCAGTGTGAATGCAGCGATTAGTGATAAAATAAATTTCTTCATTGCTGTTCTGTTTATTAATTACATTTACTTCAAATACAATAACTACGCGAAGATACATTAAAAAACGCAGATGCCCGATATTTCAGTTATTAAATGTTATAACTTCATAATTATTGAGCAAATATGGTGCTTATATTTGGATTTCAGAAATATAAAATATTATATTCGCGAACCTAAAGCCAAGAAGACATGTACAGACTACTATACACAATAAAACTGCTGTGTGCCATATTCTTTGCATCATCGTGCAGCAACGAGTATATTGTCAAAGGCAGTACATGTGATATTTTCGACGGAGCCAACATCTATATCAAGACTCTTATTGACGGAAACTGGGAAGCCATTGACTCGTGCGAGATTCTGCATGGAAAGTTCATGATGGAAGGAGAGGCCGACAGTACCTTCATCTCGGCAATTTTCATTGGGAACGAAGCAGTGATACCTATTGTTATTGAAGAGGGCAACATCAATGTAGACATAGAGATGCACAATGTCACCATAAACGGCACCCAACTCAACGACAAGCTGTCGCATTTCTTCAACAAGAAGTACTATTACGAGCAACAGATAATGGACCTTGAGCGCAAGGAGGCCTCCATGATTCTTGAAGGACACACAAACAAGGAGGATTACATTGCCATACAGGACCAGATTGCCGAGATTGGCAACTCAATCAACTTTTTCATAGAAGAGTTCATCAAGGAGCACTACGAGAATGTATTAGGCCCATGTGTATTTCAGCTGTGGTGTAACGGAATGCCCTACCCCACAATTAACGAACAGATTGGGCGCATACTGAAAGAGGCTCCCGAGGTGTTCTTGTCCGACACTTATGTAAAGGAATTTATGGCTGCAGCCGAGAAGAACAGCAATAAAGACAATTAAAGCTATTGGAGTTCCAATAGCTTTAATTTATAGAGGTTTATTCCTTTTTCCTGTCACTGTCTATCAATTGCAGCAGACGTTCTATAGCCTCATCCTCGGGAATATTCTTCTCGACACACTCCTTACGGCGATAAAGGCTTACCTTGCCGCGCGCCGCACCCACATAACCATAGTCGGCATCGGCCATCTCGCCCGGGCCGTTCACAATACAGCCCATCACGCCTATCTTCAATCCTTTCAGGTGCGAAGTGGCAGCCTTAATGCGTGCCAGCGTACCTTGAAGGTCGTACATTGTGCGTCCACAGCCGGGACAGGCTATATACTCGGTCTTACTTATACGCATACGGGTAGCTTGCAGGATGCCGAATGCAAGAGCATTTATCTCATCGTCGGCCACACCTTTATTCTCAATCCACACACCATCTACCAGACCGTCGATAAGAAGAACTCCCAAATCGGCCGAAGCCTTGATGCGCAGATTCTCTATCGCCGGCTCGTTATATACACGATGTACAATAACCGGCAATGTAACATTCTCATTTGCCAGCTTGTGTATAAGAGCACGTAGCTCGCCTACCGCATTCACATGGTTACTGAACGCCACGACAACCGCATTCTCTTTAGACTTCAGATTTGCAACAGTTGACTCAGTGAGGTCACTGTACTGCAAGTGGATAAACTCAAGACCCTTCTTGTCTGTTATTTCTCCATTGCGCGCCACAAAATCGGGAAGCATCTCACTGTTGCCGTCATATGCACTTATGACGACAGGGAGTTTATCACCGCCTACAACACCTGAAACAGTTGTCGGACGGCGTTGGGGGTCGATATAATTGAAACCGGCATAAGGCTCTGCTTCTATATGACTGTGCTCCTCGCGTGCCGACACATAGTTGACAAGTTCCAATGCCACAGGAATCTCATTCTCGGGAGCCTCGGCCAAAGAGACGCGCAGCGTATCACCGATACCATCGGCAAGCAATGCACCTATGCCCACAGCGCTCTTGATACGGCCATCCTCGGCATCGCCGGCCTCGGTTACACCAAGATGCAAGGGATAAGATATGCCTTCGGCAGCCATCTGCGCAACCAGACGACGCACTGTAGTAACCATCATTGCGGTGTTGCTGGTCTTTATCGACACTACAACATCTTTGAACTCTTCGTCGCGGCATATACGCAGAAACTCCATACACGACTCTACCACACCGGACGGTGTATCGCCATAACGGCTCATTATCCTATCGGACAACGAACCATGATTAACACCTACACGTATAGCCTTGCCCTCCTGTTTGCACAGATTGAGGAACGAGGTAAAACGATCACGCAGACGGACAAGTTCCTGTGCATACTCCTCGTCGGTGTAATCAATATGCCTAAATGTGCGGGCCGTGTCGACATAGTTTCCCGGGTTCACACGCACCTTATCGGCATACCGAGCTGCCACATCGGCTACAGAGGCATTAAAATGTACATCGGCAACAAGCGGAACATTACAGCCTCGCTCGACAAGCGCAGCCTTTATCGCTCCCATGTTCACAGCCTCGCGGCTGCCCTGTGTAGTAAGACGTACAATATCGCCTCCTTTTGCCACGATGCGCAATACCTGCTCGACACTGCCCTCGGTATCCATAGTAGAGGTGTTGGTCATCGACTGCACCTTTATGGGATGCTTACCGCTTACTGTAACACCGCCTATATTGACTTCTACTGTCGAACGACGCTTATAATTGAATATATCAATTTGTCTTGTATTCATATTCAAGCCCCTTAAGTTCTTCGTTGGCCTTCTCTATTTTTTTCTTGAGATTCTCTTTATAATCGGCAAGACGGGTAGCAAGAGCATCATCGGCAAGCGACAGCATCTCGACGGCAAGGATGGCAGCATTGAGCGATGCGTTTACACCAACAGTCGCAACAGGTATTCCGGGAGGCATCTGCACGATAGCAAGCAAAGCGTCCATACCATCAAGCGTGCTGTTGATAGGCACACCAATCACAGGGAGTGTTGTGCTTGCAGCTATCACACCGGGAAGATGGGCAGCCATGCCGGCTGCTGCTATGATAATTTTTATACCGCGTTCCTTGGCACCTTTGGCAAAAGCCTCAACCGCCTCGGGGGTACGATGTGCCGATAACGCATTTACCTCAAAGGGCACCTGCATCTCGTTGAGAAAATCTGTAGCTTTCTTCATTACGGGAAGGTCGGATGTGCTTCCCATTATAACACTTACTATTGCTTTCATATATCAGTTATTTATTTCTATTTATGGTCTTTCCTTTATAACACCTTTTCTATAGGCAACAAGCAGTCGCTCGAGGTCGGCTATCTTAATCAGAATGCCACGACCTATATCTGTATCCTGCACCATCTCGCGATTATCGGTCATCTCCACAATCTGTGTAGTGCCATGAATATCGGTACCATTAGTAACAGCCTCCTCGGTAGATGTGAACGGTTCGTGCTGAACAAGCTCGAATCCGCGGCTATGATAAACCAGCGTATAGCCTGCTATACCTGTACGGTTATGGTATACTTTAGAGAATCCGCCATCAATAACCATCAGACGACCATTGGCCTTGATTGGCGTTTCACCATGTCCCACACGCACCGGCACGTGACCGTTTATTATGTGGCGATGAGTGCCCTTTACACCAAATTCATCGAGTATTCCATCGCACACATCGGCATTGTCACGCAGTATGTAGTACCAGCCTTTGGGCTCTTTCTGCACCTCCTTATCACTAAGCAGATAGCGTTCAAATGTTGCCATCTTAGCCTTTCCGAAGAGGGGCGACTCGGGGCCACACCACAGATACCAGAAGAAGTCGGCAGCCTTCTCACGCTCTGCAGCAGTGAGGTCGTTGTCAAAAGCACTGCGCGCCATGCGCTCGACCTTTTTCATAAGCTGCTTGCCCTTGACCTTTTCGCCATCAAAGACAACCTCGCGCATAGAGCCGTCTTCGTTGATTGGCACAGCTGCATGGAACATAAGATTCGAGTTATATATCGCATACATTCCGCCACGCATCAGCAGACAATTCACATGATTCTGCAAACGCTCGCTGCGCATGAAAGAGTGGCGCAGACGTTCTATAACATCACTCTCTTCGGGAGTAAGGGCATACGGATTCTTGGGATCGAGAGTAGGCCACAGCTTATCCTTCATTTCGTAATCGGTACCGTCTATGTTTATAACGCCACGTTTCTTGTCGATAAATTCCATAAGACAACGGTCCATCATACCCCACTCGGGGTGCGCCATTGCTATCTGTCCCGACAGTTTGAATTCAATAACAGAGACAGCCTTATGCATCTGTGCAATAAGACGCACATCCTTATCGGTAAAATTGGTACGTTCCTCATCAACACGGGGCTGATAGATTTCACAAGGGTCATCGGCATACTGTTCCATTGCAAATGTTGCCAATGGTACCATGTTGATTGCATATCCGTCTTCGAGAGTGGTGGTATTGGCATCGCGCAACGAGAGACGCAGCACACTTGCAATACAGCAGGTATTGCCGGCTGCCGCACCCATCCACAGCACATCATGATTACCCCATGTAATATCAAGGTGGTGGTACTCACAAAGGGCATCCATTATATTATGGGCACCGGGACCGCGATCGAAGATATCGCCAAGGATATGTAGGCGGTCTATCGCCAGACGCTGTATAAGATAGCACAGTGCTGTGATAAAGTGGTCGGCGCGACCTGTGCCTATTATTGTATTTATGATTGCATTGAAGTAGGCCTGCTTGTTCACAATGTCATTGGCCTCGTGCATCAGTTCCTCTATAATGTAGGCATACTCCTCGGGGAGGCTCTTACGAACCTTTGAGCGGGTATATTTCGAAGATACATCACGACATACTATTATAAGCCTATGCAACGATACGATATAATAGTTACTCATATCCACACCCGAAAGCTTTACCCTTTTCAGTTTCTCCTCGGGGTAGTATATCAATGTACAGAGTTCCTTCCGCTCTTCATTGCTTATGGAATCGCCGAACAGTTCCTTTACCTTACGCTTGATATTTCCCGATGCATTGCGCAGCACATGCTGGAAGGCCTCGTGCTCGCCATGTATGTCGGCAAGAAAGTGTTCTGTGGGCTTGGGCAAATGCAATATCGCCTCGAGATTGATAATCTCGGTTGTAACGCTCGACACTGTTGGAAAATCACGTGCCAGAAGACGCAAATACCTGAGGTCCTCTTTTACCTCTTCAATTGTAACATGCGATTTAGACATATCTGTAATGTTTTAAGCTTGTATTGGGATACAATACGACTAAATAAGTCTATACCGCAAATTTATTGTTATTTTTTCAAACGGCAAATTTTATAAAGAAATAAGAGAGAAAGGGCGCAAATATCTTATACAAAGAATATATGTTACTCCTTGCGCAGACGGGCGACAGGAATGCGCAGCTGCTCGCGGTATTTGGCCACCGTACGGCGTGCCATTGTAAAGCCCTGCTCCTGCAGTTTCTCCATAAGCTCGGTATCGGTAAGCGGATTGCTCTTGTCTTCGTTGTCGATAAGCTCCTGCAGACAACGGTGAAGTTCACGCACCGAGAGCTCGCCGCCATCGCTCATGGTAACGGCATCGCTGAAGAAATATTTCAACGAATAGACGCCCCATGGCAGCTGGACATACTTGCTGTTGCTCACACGCGATATTGTAGATATATCGTAGTTTGTTATCTGGGCAACATCATCGAGAATCATTGGTTTCAACAGCGATTCATCGCCGCCGCTCAACAAGAAAGGAGCCTGCAGGCGCACTATGGCATTCATCGTATCGGACAAGGTATTCTCGCGCTGCTTCACGGCACTTATAAATCCTTTGGCAGCATCAATCTTCTGTTTCAGGAATTGTGCAGCCGCCTTGCTCTCGCTGTTGCCGCACTTTATCTGCTCATCGAGCATACGCTGGTAATCGTCGCTCACTCGTAGTTCGGGCACATACATATTGTTCAGTTGCACCGATATGCTGTCGCCATGAATATCTACGATGAAGTCGGGTATTATCTGTTGGCGGCTTGTTCCAAGACTCTCGGCCAAAGATGCACCGGGACGCGGATTAAGATGTGTTATATCGCTTATGGCTCTGCGACACTCCTCTTCGCTTACCGCGAGCTTGCCGGGCAGCACATCCCAACGCTTCTTGCTGAAGTCGTCGTAACAGTCGGTCACTATACGTTTTTGTAATTTGATAGAGTGCAGCTGCATGTCGGTGGTTGCATTATCCTGTGCATGGTTCAACTGCAACAACAGGCACTCCTGCAATGAGCGCGCTCCTATACCCGGAGGATCGAATGTCTGTATAAGGCCCAACACCTTCTCAATCTGGGCCATATCGGTATCCATGCCATAGTATATGGTCAGTTCATCCTCAATCTCGACAAGCGGTTTATAAAGAAGGCCATCCTCCTCGAGCGAGCCTATGATATATTCGCCAATAGCCTTTTCCTTTTCGTCAAGTGGCAATTCACCCAACTGTTCAAGCAACGTATCACCAAAGGATGTATCGGCCGAGTGAGGAATCTCCTCGGGTATCTCGCCACGTTTACGGTACTCCCAGCCATTGTAATCGGGAATCTCGTCCTCGCTGCTATAGTCATCGGACGAGTTTGCATTCACCTCATCGCCATACTCATCCTTGTCTGTCGGCGAAACAGGATTGTGCTCGGCCTCTATGACTTCGAGCGCCGGATTCTCAATGACCTCGCTGCGCAACTTATCCTCGAGCTCAACCGTAGTAAGTTCGAGCAGACGCACATACATCACCTGTTGGGGCGATAGTGTCTGCGTTTGCGTCTGTATCTGTGTTTGCGTCTGTGTAAGCGAGTTCTTTACCATCGTGTCATATCCTTTCTTTTATTCGGCGAGCGACCTGATGATATTTGACAATTCCATCTTTTTATATGAAGCGACATTGCTATTCTTGAAGACATAGCGTCCGACCTTCAGGTTACTCAGTTTGAGTGTCAGTGCAAGCGGAGTACCCACACCATCGATGCTCAATATTATGTTTCGCGGAAAACTGCGCCCTTCGAGTTTCTCAAAGTCGGAGTAGTTGCACGAAACCCTTACCTTCTTATCATATACACCGTTTGTGGCAAGCAGTTCCCCTGTATGTGCATTGAAACGGAATGTGTACTGCATGAGCCCCTCTTCGGGAGTCTTTACAAGAATATCATCGCCTTCACGGGTAAAACTCATATTAGGCAGCGCATCTATAAAATCCTTTCCGTCGGGCGAGAAAGGCTCGTTCAAAAAGACCGACTGCAGTATATTGTAGTTAAGGCCGGCCTGCTCGAGCACCGAAGCCGAAGTATAATCGAGCTGCACATACTCTTTTCCCACTCTGTTCATCACAAGGGCATCCTTTGGTGTCACCTCAAGACGCGCAACCTCAAAAAGCCCCAATGCGTTTATGCATATCTGTATTCCCTGCTCTTTCTCAACACCGAACGTACCCGATGAAGAGAGCGATTTCTCGCCTATCTCGGCCTTTATCTTCAGTTTGGCCGACAGATTATCACAGACAGGAGCAGTCGCCTGAAAGTTGCTCACCTCCATCACCATGTTACTTATCTCGAGGTTACTCTTCTCTGTCTTTGCCGTACGGCAGGCAGCAAGCAGGAACAGCGAAATAAACAGGCATATATATATGTGGCTATCTCTTCTTGCCATCTGAGTAGTATTTCTTTCTTTTTATCTTCTTCTTAAGTATCTTGGAGTCGTCGCCTGCATCTACAGCAAGTTGCCACAATTCGAGGGCGCGTTCCATCTCTCCACATTTAGCAAACACATCACCGCAGTGGTGTAGCAACACCTTGTCAAGACCGTCAGTTTCTATTGACAGCAGTTTCTCGGCATACGCCTTAGCCTCGCTGTAACGTCCTTGCTTGAACAATATCCACATATATGTATCAAGATACGTTATATTCTCGGGTTCAGCCTTTATAGTACGGTAGCTCATATCCTCGGCTTTCTCGAGGTCGCCGCCATCGACTGTTATATTATAGGCATAGTTGTTGAGCACCAAAATATTCGAGCTATTGTACACGAGCGCAGAATCGTAAGCCTCTACACTGGCCCTGTTGTTGCCCATGCTGTGATATACGTCGCCAATAATCGAATACATATCCGAGACAAACTCGTCGTTATAATCCTGCGAACGCACATCAATGGCTTTTCTCAATGTAGCTATTGCCTCGGGATACATATCTTTATTATAGCAGGCAATGCCACGATAGTAATATAGTTCCATAATCTCGGGGTTATACAATATCGCGGTATCACAGCGCTGTATAACCTTGTCATAATCATTCTGCTCTATTGCTATCTTCAACAGCTGAAGCTGTGCGAAACGGTTCTCGGGCTCGTATCGAAGGATTGTCTCAAGAACGGGAACCAATGTATCGTTCGATACCTCTTTCATCATCAGATAATTGGCATATATCTCGTTATTCGGAGCCTGTTCGTACGGCAGATTGGCTACTCTTTCAAGGAATGGCATGTTATACGAGGTGCTGTCGGTGCGCTCTTTCATGGCCACATATTTTATGAGTGCACGCGACCTCTCATCACCGATAAAGTTACTGTTTGTGAAGAGTTGCTCCATGCTTGCCGTGTATAGCGAATCGTTGCCCTGCATATTATAATACTCGGCCAAGGCAATTTGGGCCTTTGCATTGTCGGGCTCGACCTCAAGCACCGATTCATAGATGTTCAAGGCTTTTTCGGTATCACCGAACTCCAAGAAGGTGTCGCCTATAAGCACCTTTACATTCAAATCCTCGGGGTATTCATCAAGAAGCTGCTGCAATTCGTTCACAGCACGCTCACGCTCCTGCAGATAGATGTAGAGTTCATATTTCTTGAGTGTTATATTCTCGTTCTTACCCTCAATGCGTTCTATGTCATTCAACGCCTCTATTGCCTTGTTATATTCGGCATCCTCGATATACATCTGTGCAAGGAGATAGTAGAGTTCACTGCGCGACGAAAAGTCCTTTACCATATCGAGATAGGTATTCTTTGCCTCTTCGCGGTTACCGATATTCTCATACGCCGAAGCAAGCATGCTACGATACCAGTAATTGTCGCTGTCACCGGCTGCAGCGTTCTTAATCATATTAATAGCCTCGTCCTTGCGTCCCAAATAGAGATACATGGAGTACAGTTCTGACTGCACTATGGGAGAGTTCGGGGCAAGCAGCAGGCAATGCTCGAACAGGTCAAAGGCTTCATCATATAATCCGGCCTCGCGTTTCGACAGTGCCTGATGATAGAAATAGTCGAATGTACGCTCACACGACACAGTGTCGCATGTTACCGCACGGTTATCATTGACACTCCCTGCTATTACATCAGAGAATGACAAAACCAAAAACATCAACAGACACATAACAAGTCTCATACAGCACCTAAATTTTTATACGCCGGTGTGGCCAAAACCGCCTTCTCCGCGTTGGGTTGCATCGAGCACCTCAACACTCTCCCAATCAATCTGTTCGTGACGGGCAATTACCATCTGTGCTATTCTCTCGCCATCAAGGATGGTAAAAGGCTCGTTGGAAAGGTTTACAAGTATCACACACACCTCGCCACGATAATCGGCATCTATGGTTCCGGGTGAGTTGAGCACTGTCACTCCTTTTTTTATTGCCAAGCCACTGCGCGGACGCACCTGTGCCTCGTACCCCTCGGGGAGAGCCATATAAAGACCTGTAGGTACCAATGCACGCTGCAAAGGCTCCAGCACCATAGGCTCATCGAGATTGGCACGCAAGTCCATGCCGGCCGACAATGGAGTTGCATATGATGGAAGTTCGTGTTTTGAACGGTTTATTATCTGTACTTTCATAACCTTTTGTAATACGTGAATTTTCTAAATTTAGAACTCCGAAAGCACTGTTTTGTTTCCGGAGTTCTTTTTATTTAATTATTGCTGTTTTCCTCTGAATAGTGGTAGAATACCTTGTTGGCACCTGACGTGAGCTTTATAGCATCGGGATTCTCCTTGGCAAAAGACTCTATGTATCTCATTCTCTTGTCGTCCTGCAATTCGTCAACAGCTATTAGAAGACCGGTCTCTTCCACTTGACCGAACTCTTTATTTACTGCTGTTCCGAAAATTTTCATTGTCGGCGATAGTCCCATATATGCGTTAACCATTGGCGGTATTGCAAGTCCGTGCTTACGCACCTCTTGTTTCAAAGTTCTATAGTCTTCATTGAAATTGTTGCTGCAGAATATCTCGCTCAACTCTTTCTCATCTGTTTCAATCTTCAACGGAGATACAGGCTCGACAAGTCTATCATTATCGGGGAAATGTTTCTTAAGGAAGTAGAGTATCATATCGCGAGCACGTGTAAGGTACGAAGGGTACATTGTCACTTTGCCGAAGAGATATTTGACATCGGGAATCACAACTGTGAGCGCACCAAGACCGTCCCATAGATTGTCGAGAGCGAAAAGACTCTTTGAACCCATTCGTGTCGACTGATATTCGAGTGCCACAAATGCACGACCCAACTCAACAGTATAAGGCAATATCTCTTTGAGGAATTTCTCCGAAAAACGGAACATTCCGTGCGCTGTTGCCACAATAGGCTCGCCATTCTCGTCCATACGCACATCCTTACCGTAGATATATCTGTAACCGCCAATGATATCATCACAATCGGGATTCCACACTATGAGCTGCTTATAGGGCTTCTCCATTGTGTCGAACTCATCAATATCTATTGAGTTTCCTGTTCCGCCACCGGCTGCACGGAAAGCAATCTCGCGCAAACGACCTATTTCGCGCATCACGTTCGGTGAATCGTGCGATGTAACAACATATATCTCGTTATTGCTCCTATGTGTAAAACGCAGGCGCTTCTCTTCGGTAAGTTCAGCTTTCAGCAATTCTCGCGGAACCGGTGCTATAATATCTTCCATAATAATATTTATTTGCTACTTGAGACTGTACACTATATCTTGTACATGCTGCGCCCACTGCATGGGTGTACGCGACTTATCAAAAGTCTGCCATGGTATAGGCTTGCCTATTGTAACTGTGAATTTCTTATTCTTGTTTTTAAACATCTCGTCGCTCAGATAGAGCATTGCGATGTTGAATTTTATGCCAAGCATTCTGTTAATATTTGCAAGGCGATAGAAAAAGTCGGAATTCTCTCCTTCGAAATGGATAGGAACGATGTCACGCTGGGTCTGTACACTCTTTACTATGAATGTCTTTTTCCACTCAAGATCGTGCACCACCCCGTTTCGTTTGCGCGAGCAGATTCCTGCCGGAAACATCACGATGTGGTTGTCTGAATTGAAAGCTGCCGCCACCTGCTGTGGAAGATTGCGCGACTGTCCGCCTGTTTTGTTGACAGGGATGAAGAGCGAAGTCAGCTGTGGAATATTCATGAGCAGGTCGTTGACGAGGAACTTTATCTTTCCTTCATAATGCTCACCTAAAATAAGTCCGAGCCCAAGTCCGTCCTGTGCTCCCAGAGGATGATTGCTTACAAATGTATAACGTCCGTCGGCAGGCAGGTTCTCTAATCCGCGTATCTCGAAGGAGTTATTGAAGAATTTCATGAATGAACGGATAAAATCAAGACCGTACTTGTCGCTATTATTCTTCAGAAATTCATTGACCTCGTCCTGATGTATTATCTTTTTCAGATATGAGACAAGAAAACGAGGTACATATTTAGCTTTCTTACCGGCTTTTGCCGCAAGAATCGCATCAACATCTATGCGAATTATCTCATTCATGCTCCCTTTTTCTATAGTTTCATGCAAAATTAAAGTTTATTTACAACAAATCAAAATTATTAAAAATAAAAAAAGAATGGGAGGTAATTGAATTGCCTCCCATTCTTTTCACTATCTATTGATTATTATTCATTATCATCGATGCTTGAGAAATCGACTACATTCTTGCGGTTAGCAGCAATTCTGTCGTAATCCTCTTTTGAACCAACAATGATACGGTTGAACTCGCGCTGTCCTGTACCGGCAGGTATCAAGTGACCGCAGATTACGTTCTCCTTCATACCGAGCAGATAATCGCTCTTCATGTTGATTGCAGCCTCGTTGAGTACCTTGGTTGTCTCCTGGAACGATGCAGCCGACATAAAGCTTGATGTCTGCAATGCTGCACGTGTAATACCCTGAAGGATCTGTGTAGATGTTGCAGGAAGTGCATCGCGAGAGATTACAGGCTTAAGGTCACGGCGCTTGAGGGCACTGTTCTCGTCACGCAGTTTGCGCGCAGTCACAATCTGACCGGGTTTGAGATTCTCAGAATCACCTGCATCAACTACAACCTTCTTACCCCAGATGCGGTCGTTCTCCTCCTGG
>CAJGCJ010000002.1 GCA_904501775.1 uncultured Bacteroidaceae bacterium
ACCGGTTCATGTTCGGTCGAAAAAAGCGAACGCATGAATCTCTATCCCTCGCAGGATTTTTTCCTTGCAGTGCTGCGCGAACGTATCGAGGCTGCCGGTGTAGAAGTGCGAAATATCTCCTTTTCCCATACTCCGTTGTCGGCGACGCTTTTGCATACGGTCAGCCGCCCTATAGCCGAGGTTGTCGGTGAGGCTCTGCTCGAGAGTGACAATCTGTGTGCCGAGGCTCTGTGCTATCATTTGGGAGGCACTTATGGCTACAGGCCTGTGCGTCAGGAGATGGGTCCTAAGATTATAGAGTCGTTTTTTGAATATGAACTCGGTTTTTCTTCCGATTTCAACGTAGCCGACGGCTCGGGCCTGTCACCCTACAGCTATATTTCGGCAGATATCATTCTGAATCTGCTATAAGGATAAATGAGAATAGGGAGGCTCATGATATTGTCATGGCAGGTTTGCCTCAGGCAGGAATAAGCGGGACAATGAAGCATAGGATGAAGAGTGGAGCAGCCTATAAGAATGTCTTTGCAAAGACAGGTACTGTCAAGGGCGTGTGTACGCTTGCCGGTTATGCGAAGGCTGCCAACGGACACAATTTGGCCTTTGTGATTATGAATCAGGGGGTGATGAATTCTTCTGAAGCGCGTCAATGGCAGGATAAGGTATGCAATCTGATTTGCAAATAAATAAGGGCAGCTATTTTTTTATTGCTTCGATGTTGCGTTTCAGCTGTTCATATCCGCAACGCTCGACTGCGCTGTCGGCAAACAGTTCGTTGTACTTCTCTATGCTCAGATTGTACCAATCTTCGCTTCTCATTTTCTGCAGTCCCTCTTTAGCCTTAAGCTCCTCAACAACTGTTTCTGTGGCGAATCTGTTGTGTGGGCAGCATGCTTGGCATCTGTCACATCCGTAGAAGCAATTTCCCATCATTTCACCGATGTTTTTAGACAGTTCGTCGCGGTATTCTATAGTTAAGTACGACAGACAGCGACGGGCATCGAACCCTTTGGCACTTAGTGCCTTCGTTGGGCATGCAGTGAGGCATTTGTCGCAGTTTCCGCATCGCTCTCCCTCTGTCGGTGTGTCATATTCAAGTTCGATATCCAGCAATATCTCTCCTAAGAAAAAGTGTGTGCCGGCATTGGGTATTATGAGTTGGTGGTTCTTGCCAATCCATCCAATACCTGCGCGTGTGGCCCAATAGCGTTCGAGCAGTGGAGCTGTGTCGCAGAATGCACGTCCGTTAATAGGCTCTATCCTGTTTATCGCTTTCATAAGAGCGAAGAGCTTCTCCTTTACAATCTTGTGGTAGTCGTTCCCTTGTGCATATCTTGATATGTGCAGCTTGCTCTCGTCAGTGCCATCTGTGTAGTAGTTGAGGGCTACGCAAATTATTGATTTGCAGTTTGGAACAAGCAGCGTGGGGTCGTATCTTTTTTCGCGGTTGCGTTCAAGGTAACTCATTGTGCCGTGATGCCCCTTTTTTGTCCAATCCTCGATAAAGGCTGTGGTCTGTTGCTCTACGGGGGCGGCTTTCGCTATTCCACAAACGGTAAAGCCGAGGCGTAATGCCTCGGCTTTTATGAATTGGGATAGTGAACTTCTGCTTTTCATTCAAAAGTCTTGAAGGTGTAACCCTGTTCCATGAGCCAATCGAGAGCGCGTGGCAGTGCGTAACGCAGATTGCTTTCGCTGCGCATTGAGTCGTGGAAGGTTATAATGGAGCCGTTGCGAGTATAACGCTTTACGTTTGCCAATACATCCTCGCCGTATAGTCTGAAACTGTAATCGCGTGTTACAAGGTCCCACATCACAAATTGGTATCTCTTGCTCAGTTCGCGGTATTGCGACGTGCGCAAAAGTCCGTGAGGCGGACGGAACAGATTGCTGTGAATGAAGGCATCGGCTTGGTCGACATTCTCAATATATTCCTTTGTGGATGTGAACAGTCCTTTCAGATGGTTGAATGTGTGGTTACCCACTCTGTGTCCCTCTTCAACAACCTGCATGTACTCTTGTGAGAATTTATGCACATTGTCGCCAACCATGAAGAATGTCGCCTTGATGCCATAGCGTCCAAGCAGTTCGACAACCCATGGGGTGATAACAGGTATGGGGCCGTCGTCAAAGGTGAGGTAGACGGCCCTTTCCTGTGGATTCATTCGCCATAATGCTTTAGGGTAAAGATTCCTGAATAACTCGGGTACTTGCTCTATGAACATATGGTTATATTATAATTTACTGCGCATAAGTTCGTACTGCGCTCCAAACTCGTTCATGTATCTTGCCGCAAGAGTCTCGTACTCGGCTCCTCCGCTCTCTAAGGTCTTGATAATCTCCTGCAGCATTCTTGTGCGCATGTATATGTCGTTCATGGCATTGGCATATTGTCTCTTGTTGAGTGAATTGTACCATGTGAGGTACTCGATACACTCGTCGGCAAGTAGGCTTATAATGTTGCTTGCCTTTTCTGTCTCGCCCAAGTGCATGTAGGCGCGTACCATCTCCAATCCGCTGAAATATTCGTGCGGAATGAGTGACGAGGGTAACTCCTCTTCGGTGCGGTTCAGTACATTGAGGGCCATCTCCTCTTCGCCTTCCATCAGTAACTGTGTCGCAAGTGACGAGAATAGGCGGCGGTGAGTGAGTGCCATGCGGTTTATGGCTTCGTCGATGTAATAGTCGGGATTGTCTTTAATATTGCCGAATCTGAAACGCTCCATCACATTGTGATAGAATTTCTTTGTGTCGGCTACGAAATTGTCGTAGTCGCCGCTATAACCCAGTTCGCGCCAGTTGAAGGGTGTTATTCGGTAGGCGAGTCCCTCCTGTACAAAGAAGTCGCTTATTGTCGAGAGGTAGTTGCTGCGTCCTACTGTCATTGACATGTAGAGAGGACGCTCCCAGTTTGTCTGTGCAATCATCTCGAGCAGCATAAGGTCTTGTCCGCGGAAGAGACGACCGCGTCCGCCGAGTGATATCTTCATATATTCGGGCATAGCCTCCTTGTACTCCTCGGGGATAATCATGCCCGAGCGTACAACTGCATCTTTATCTATCCTGATATATACGGTATCGGTGGGGATGAAGTGGAAACGGGGGTCTTCGGAACATACCCAATATTTCATGATGTTCTGCACCTCAAAGGGATTCTCTCCCCAGCGTTTCTTACTCTCCTCGGGGTGTTGACGGTACAGCTCTAATATCTTCTCCTTGAACTCGGGGATAACCTCTACCGCCTCGTTTGTGTTACCTGCATAGTTTATGCGCTCCCATGTGATAGGAATCGATGGAGAATCGTAAGCAGGACGGCGCATCTGGTCGATGTACCAGTCGGTCTGCAGATATGACAGGTTACATACACGCGAGTCGGTGCGTACACCCTCTACTTCCTGACTGTACCACAAAGGGAAAGTGTCGTTGTCGCCACAAGTGAATATGATGGGGTTGCCCTCCTCGGGCATGCTGTTCAGGTAGTTCTGGCCAAAGTCGCGGCATGCGTAGCGTCCGCTGCGGTCGTGGTCGTCCCATGTCTGTGACACCATCTGTATGGGTACCAGCAGGCAGGCTGCAGCTACAGCTGTGTTTATGGCAATGCTTCTCTTTTTGAAAAGCTCGGTGATGGCAGCTACGCCCATACCAATCCATATTGCAAATGCGTAGAACGAACCTGCATATGCGTAGTCGCGTTCACGTGGCTGCAAAGGTGTCTGGTTAAGATAAAGTACAATAGCAAGTCCGGTCATAAAGAAGAGGAAGAATACAATCCAGAACTGCTGTATTCCTTGTTTGCCTTTCTTGTATTGCCAGAATATTCCCAGAATTCCTAATATAAGCGGTAGGGCAAAGAATACATTGCGTCCTTTGTTGTTCTTTAATACTGAAGGCAGTTTGCTCTGATTGCCTACAAGAATGTTGTCAATGAAAGAGATTCCTGTTATCCAATTTCCTTTTTCCAACTCTCCGTGGCTCTGCAGGTCGTTCTGGCGTCCTACGAAATTCCACATGAAGTATCTCCAGTACATGTGGTTCAGTTGGTAGTTTATGAAGAACTTTATATTTTCCCATTGTGTAGGCATTATTACCTCAGAGATTTCGCCTCCACGGTTGTAGCTTACCTTCTTGCCTTTTATGTTGCCAACCCAGTCTTCGTAAAGATTAACCTTGTTGGCACCGTACTGCGAGTGCTCCTTGCTGTACATTCGGGGGAACAGCATATTCTGTGCATACACCAGTTCGGTCTTGTGTCCCAGCAATTCGTATGAGTCTTTCTCGTCGGGTGTAGCTTTCTCTTTGGGGGCATATTTGGGCGCTCCTTCAATAATGACAGGACGCAGATAGTTGCCCTCTACCTCATACTCCACCTCAGAACTGTAGGCCTGTCCGTAGAAGAGCGGACGTGTACCGTACTGTTCGCGTCCCAAATACTCGCCAAGTGTGAATATGTCCTCGGGTGAGTTCTGGTCCATAGGGGTGTTTGCGGATGAACGTATGACAATAAGTGCATATGATGAGTATCCTATCATGATGAGCAGCAGACACAGGAGTGATGTGTTCAATACACGGAGGTTGAGCAGATACTTCTCCCCTTTCTTAAAGAAAAGCATGTAAGATAGGGCTGCCAACACAATAATTCCCATTACAACGCTCATTGCTCCGTATCCATAGAAAGGTATTCCGAGCAGTCCCACCGATGCTACAAACGATATTGCAAGGTTACGGCGACTTTTGCCCTTTTCACTTTCATAGATACCCCATGCGATAGCACCGAAGAGCAGTACAAGGTAGGTAATCAGTCCGCTGTTGAAGGGTAGTCCCATTGTGTTTACGAAAAGCAGTTCGAACCAGCCACCAACCTTTACTACACCGGGTACAATGCCATATAGCACCACTGCTACAAGTATCATGGATACGACAAGAGCAATTATAGAGCCCTTGGGTGTGGCTTGGGGATTCTTCTTGAAATACACAACAAGCACTATGGCAGGTATACACAGCAGGTTAAGAAGGTGTACACCTATGGAAAGTCCCACAAGATAGGCTATAAGTATCAGCCAGCGGTCGCTGTGTGCTTCGTTGGCCTGCTCCTCCCATTTGAGAATGAGCCAGAATACCGCAGCTGTGAAGAGTGACGAATATCCGTATACCTCGCCCTCGACAGCACTGAACCAATATGTGTCGCTCCATGTGTAGGCCAATGCGCCGACAAGGCCCGAACCGATGATGGTTATCATCTGTGATGTTGTCATTGCCTTGCTGTCGCTTACAATGAGCTTACGCGTGAGGTGTGTGATGGTCCAGAAGAGGAACATGATGCCGGCTGCACTCAGGAGTGCCGACATTATATTTACCATCAGGGCTACCTTTTCGGGTGATGCGAATGATGAGAACACGTTGGCTGTCAGCATGAAGAATGGCGCACCGGGAGGGTGTCCTACTTCTAATTTGTTTCCTGACAGAATAAACTCGGGGCAATCCCAGAAACTTGCAGACGGCTCTACTGTAAGGCAATATGTAATTGCCGCAATAAGAAACGTAAGCCATCCGAAGATGTTATTAACTGTTTGATACTGTTTCATTTATTTAGTGATTTTGTTCTCATGTATTCATTGCCGGACAAGTACCGACGTATGTGGCAAATTACGCAGCCGTCATGGCTGTCGGTTTTCTTGACAGGAATGTGCATAATGTGCGTAATTTAAAAATTGTGCAAATTTACCGAATCGTGCGGAATGTACAAAATATTATTTTGTTAATTAGTTGAAATAGTGCTGATAAATGCATTTTCAGCCTTCTCATGTTCGGTAATGGCAACCACAATTCAAGGGAGACTAATTTGCCTCCCTTGAATTGTCTGATATACTCTTTAATGCTATTTCTTAGTGACGTCTTTGGCTTTCTGGTTTGCAATATCCACTTCAATTGCAGCCGGGAATATGCGCTCGGGGTCATAGTAGAGCGCGCAGCTCTCTACCATTGTGTCGAGTGAGGGCTTTACCTTGCCTTTGAATATCTTTTTCCCGTTAAGGAGTATTGTTATCGGCTTCTTGAGGTCGAAAAGCTCTTCGTTCAGATAAATTGTGATATTTCCCTTGTTTACACTGCTGTACTCTTTCGAAAACAGGAACTCGATATTTGCATGTGTGAGTGTTGCTGTGTATGTAACGTTCTTTACAGTGAGATTGATAGTGTTCTCTTCGCAACTGAACTCGTAGCATGTGCGTTGCTTGTCGTTCTCGACAGATGTCTCGTTGACTCTTATGTTGTAGAAACAGTCGCGGTGGCGGCCATACATGTCGTAATTCTCCCAATAGAAATATCGGGGGTGGGGGTTGCGCTCGAATTTGGCAAGCCATGGGGTGGTTGGCCTGTAATCGATGCTGTGTCCCTGCTGGGGAATTATTTCGATGAAATGGTTGAAATATCCCGGGTGTTGTCTCTTTAGTTCAGTTGCTGTCTTGAGCGCTTCGTTTGTGAGCATGTTGCGTCCGAACCCGTAGTCGAGCTCTCCTGTACGCAGTGAGAAGGCTATGTTTGCAACATTCTCCATTGGTGCATTCTTTAGCGGTTCGCCTCCGGCCATTGGTCCTGCTCCTGCCAGATAATCGGCATAGAAGGCTGCCAGTCGCTGGCTGCCATATCCACCTTCCGAGATTCCGAAAAAGTATATGCGGTTGGCATCTATCTTGTCGTTGACGAATGCAAGACGCAATAGCTTTTCCCATGCCCACTGCTTCGATTGTATGGCCCATCGGTAAAGTTCACCGTATCCGTTGGGTATTTGCGGTACCATATATACTGCAGGTGAGTAAAAGTAACCCAAGGCTAATTTGAGTCCCGTCTCCCACTCTCTGTTCTTGTCGCCCGAACCGTGCATATAAAGGAACATTGGCAGTTTGCTCTCTTCTTCGAGGATGGCTGCCGAGTCGCTGTTGACGCCCCAATAGAATGGCATTGTGGCATTGGGCTCAAGGCTTTCGGGAAGTCTCCAGCTGCCGCTGTTCTTCTCTTTCAACAATCCTAATGGAATTAATTTCTCTTCGTTGAAACTGTTTACACTCTCTTTCCACAGATTCCACACGAAAGCACGCTCTTGTGCTATGCTGTTTAATTTTATATTCTTCTTTTGTCTGTATTCGGCATTGTTGCCACTGAGCGATTCTGCAAAATATGCTTTTATTGATTCGGCTCTGTTTGAATTGTTTTTTGTTCCTGTGGCAAACAATGTTGCACAAAAAAGTGTTACAGATATAAGTAGGAAAGTCTTTTTCATAATTGTATTCTTTCTTTTAATTCCGGTGCAAGGTACAAAATAATTATATAATGTAAAAAATATGTGTGTAATAAAAAACAATAGTCGGCTTAATGAGGCGGTTTGATTGTGTGTGCAAGTGTACAAATATACTTATTATGTGGGCTGTAGTGCAAAAAAATAGCGATTTGGCATGTTTATTTGAAACTAATTGTTAATTTTGTCCCGATTTTAGTCCGGTAAGGCTTTCTGCTATCTTGAAAATCTTGTTTTGTGTAGCAGGTGGCCTGCTTTTCAATTAAAATACAATATTCATAATTTCATATTTGCAAGTTAATGTAAATCATACATTTTTGTGTGATTGCGTTTTTTAAATCTATGTATCATATCGAACATTTAAGAAGCAAGGAACTGGCTGAATTGCAGACTATTGCTAATGAATTGGGTATTAAGGGCGTAAAGTCTCTTGAGAAGGACGCTCTTATATATCGTATTCTCGACGGTCAGGCTCTGTTGCGCAGTCAGAGCGGAACTCCTGCTGTTGTAAAGGAGGAGAATAGAATGAACCGCAGGAATCATCGTAGAACACGCATACAGGGTGGCGATGCTTCAACTAAGGTATATACTGCTACAGGAGACAAGGCTGTTAAAATAGAAGAGCCTAAAAAGGAAGAGATGCTTGAGGCAAAGACTCCCGAGGTTGCATCAGTAGATCAGGCGGTTCCCGTTGCAGCCCAGCCCGAGCCGGCTCCCAAGAAGCGTGGCCGCAAGCCTAAGGCAAAAGAGAATGTCGCAGAGGTTGCCCAAGCCGATGATGCAATAGTAAAAGAAGAATCAAATACAGAGGCTGCTGCACCTGTCTCAAAGAAGCGTGGCCGCAAGCCTAAAGCAAAGGATGCTGCTGAGTCGCAGGCGCCCGGACAGAACGAAACGGCAGCTGCTGTTGCCGAAGTTGCGGTCGTGGAGAATGAGACAGCTGTAGAGGCAACCGAGGAGTTTGTTCCCATTGAAGATTTGCCTGCAGACAACAGCGCTGCGTCTGCCGAACTTGTAGACAAGTTCGAGAAGCGTGCTGCCAATGCTGCAGCCGACAAGAACTCTCGCCGACAGCGTTTCGAACGCAACCGTCAGGAACATGGCGAGCAGCCCGAGGCTCAGTCTCAACCCCAGCCTGTACAATACGATTTCTCGGATATATTGCGTGTAGAGGGTGTACTTGAGATAATGCCCGATAATTACGGCTTCTTGCGTTCATCGGATTACAACTATTTGGCTTCGCCCGACGATGTGTATGTGTCACAGAACCAGATAAGACTGTATGGCCTTAAGACAGGCGATGTGGTAGAGGGCTTTATCCGTCCTGCGAGTGCGGGTGAAAAGTATTTCCCTCTTGTAAAGGTCAACAGAATAAATGGTCTTGCTCCCGAACTTGTGCGCGACCGTGTCTCTTTCGACAACCTCACACCCCTGTTCCCCGAGGAGAAGTTCACTCTGTGCAGTGGCAGTTACGACAGCATGTCGGCTCGCGTGGTAGATATGTTCTCTCCTATTGGAAAGGGTCAGCGCGGTCTTATCGTTGCGCAGCCTAAGACAGGTAAGACAATGCTGCTTAAGGATATAGCCAATGCAATTGCAGCCAACCACCCTGAGGCCTATATGATAATGCTGCTTATTGACGAACGTCCCGAGGAGGTTACGGATATGGCACGCAGTGTGAACGCCGAAGTGATAGCGTCAACATTTGACGAGCCTGCCGAACGCCATGTTAAAATCGCCGGTATCGTGCTTGAGCGTGCGAAGAGAATGGTCGAGTGCGGTCACGATGTGGTAATATTTCTTGACTCCATTACACGTCTTGCACGTGCATACAATACTGTCTCTCCGGCATCGGGCAAGGTGCTCTCGGGTGGTGTGGATGCCAATGCTCTGCATAAGCCTAAACGCTTCTTCGGTGCTGCCCGTAATATTGAGAATGGCGGTTCGCTTACCATCATTGCGACTGCTCTTATTGATACCGGCTCTAAGATGGACGAGGTAATCTTCGAAGAGTTCAAGGGTACCGGAAATATGGAGCTACAGCTCGACAGAACATTGAGTAACAAGCGTATATTCCCTGCTGTGAATATCATAGCATCGAGCACACGCCGCGACGATCTGTTGCACGATAAGACAACTCTCGACCGCATGTGGATTCTCAGGAAGTATCTTGCCGACATGACCTCTCTTGAGGCTATGGAATTCGTTAAGGACCGCCTCGAGAAGACAAAGGATAACGAAGAGTTTCTGATGAGTATGAATTCGTAAATAATACTTTACACAAGAGAGGGGCTTCCCAATAGGAAGCCCCTCTCTTGTGTTTTATAAAATCCGTAAATCCCGGTTCTTAGAACGGTAGGTCGTCGGCCTCGTTCTGTGCGCTGAAATCGGGAGCGCTTACTTTGGGCGCATTGACGGGTGTGTTGACGGGAGCTGCGGGTGTAACTGCTGCCTCGCCACGTTCTACTCGCCATGCACGGATGTCGTTATACCATCTGCCGTTGTACTCACGGGCGTTTATGTCGAACGAAACAGTCATTATCTCGCCTGCTTGTATGTTGAATTGAGCAATCTTGTCGGCTCCGAAAACGTTGAAACACATTTTTCTGGGATATTGCTCTTGTGTGGTTTCGAGTACATACTCCTGCATCTTCCACTCGTTGCCTGTCTTTGAGGTACCGCCTCTCTCGGGCAATACTGCAATAATTTTTCCTGTAATTTCCATTAAAGTCTCTTTTTTCTGAATATTTGGCGAAAATAGTTCTTTTATTTGAAAAAAGCGACTCTTTGTGCCCAATTTTAGTGAATAAAATCCATTTCTTTCTTTGTATTGCGCTTGCTTTGCATTATCTTCGCAAAATAATCGCGCGCGCGAAATATTTTAAGATTAACGTTAAATTTAAATATTATGAACTTTACAGTATCAAGTTCCCTGCTCTCTTCACGTTTGCAAACAATCAGCAGAGTGATAAATTCAAAGATTACAATTCCTGTACTCGACTGCTTCCTTTTTGAGTTGAAAGGCAATACGCTCACTCTTACAGCGTCGGATCCCGATAATACACTCAACACCTCGTTCGAGGTTATTGAGAGTTCCGAAGATTTCAGTTTCGCGATATCTTCAAAGATTCTGATAGATGCTCTTAAGGAGGTTTCGGAGCAGCCCTTGCGCTTCGAGGTGAACAAGGATACTTTGGAGTTGACAATCTATTACCTCAATGGTAAGTACAGCATGGTGGGCCAGAATGCAGATGAGTATCCCTCGGCTCCTGTGCTTGGCGACGGTGCAGTCAAGATTTCAATGCCCAACCGCGTTTTGTCGAGTGGAATCTCATGCTCGCTGTTTGCAGCAGCAGATGATGAGGTGCGTCCCGTAATGTGCGGTATATATTTCGACTTCACTCCCGAGAATGTGACTTTCGTGGCATCTGACGGTCACAAGTTGGCACGTTGCCGCGACTATTCTGTAACAGATGCCGAAAAGTCGGCGTTCATTCTGCCTAAGAAACCTGCTACATTGCTTAAGAATCTTCTTGGAAAAGATGAGCAGGAGAACGTCGAGGTTGAGTTCGACGGCCGTTTCGCTACATTCACAATGGGCGAGTATGAGCTTGTATGCCGTCTGCTTGATGGTCGTTACCCCAACTACAATGCCGTAATTCCTCAGAACAATCCTCATAAGCTCACCGTTGACCGTGCTGCGCTTATAAGCACACTTCGCCGTGTCGCTATCTTTTCGTCACATGTAAGCCTTATAAAACTGCATATCGAGGCCGGCAAGATTGTCATCTCGGCACAGGATACCGACTTCTCAACATCGGCCGAGGAGAGCATTACATGTAGCTACGAGGGCCTTCCCATGAATATCGGTTTCAGAGCATCATTGCTTATCGATATGCTTAACAACATCCCCGGTCAAGAGGTAGTAATAGAACTTGCCGATCCTTCACGCGCCGGTGTTATTGTGCCTGCCGAGCAGGTTGAGAATCAGGAGTTGCTTATGTTGCTTCTCCCTGTAATGATTACAGACTGAAAATAATATATGGCAAGGGGCACCACGCTTTTGCGGTGGTGTCCCTTGTGATTGCTTCTTGATGGTATGAAACTGAATCTTAAAAATCCGATTATATTTTTCGACCTTGAGACAACGGGTGTAGATGTTTCAAAAGACAGAATAGTTGAGATATGCTACATAAAGGTTATGCCCAACGGCAACGAATCGTCGCACACGATGCGCATAAATCCGGGTATGCACATTCCCGAGCAGGCATCGGCAGTACATGGCATATATGACGAAGATGTAAAAGACTGCCCCCTCTTCAAGGATGTGGCCAAAGATATTGCAAACGACTTTAAGGGTTGCGACATCGCAGGCTTCAACTCGAACCGTTTCGACCTGCCTATGCTTGCCGAAGAGTTCCTGCGTGCACAGGTGGATATCGACCTGAGCCGTATGCGTGCAATAGATGTTCAGGTTATTTATCATAAGCTCGAGCAGCGTACCTTGTCGGCTGCATACAAGTTCTACTGCAATGCCGAGCTTGTAAATGCGCATAGCGCCCTTGCCGATACTCGCGCCACATACGAGATTCTGCAGGCGCAGCTCGACCACTATCCCGATGTGTTGAAAAATGACATGGAGTTCCTCTCGCAATACTCTTCGTTTACCAACAACGTGGACTTTGCAGGACGAATGGTATATGACGAGCAGGGTAACGAGGTATTCAACTTCGGTAAATACAAAGGAGAGCGTGTAGATGCAGTGCTTCAGCGCGATTCGGGCTATTATGCATGGATGATGAATGGCGATTTCGCCCTTAACACAAAGCAGGTGCTCACACGAATAAAACTGCGTGGTTTCAAAAAGTAGTATTTTGATCTGATCAATATGCAAATGCAAGGAAAGAAGATTGTATTGGGAGTAACAGGCAGCATTGCGGCATATAAGGCGGCTTTGCTGGTTCGCCTTTTGGTGAAAGAGGGTGCTACGGTGCAGGTGGTGATGACCGAGTGTGCCAAAGAGTTTATAACCCCTCTTACACTCTCCACACTCTCGGGGCGTCCTGTCTTGAGCGAGTTCTTCAGCTCGTCGAGTGGTGCATGGAACAGCCATGTCGATTTGGGACTCTGGGCCGATGCCATGATTATAGCCCCTGCAACAGCCTCTACGATAGGCAAGATGGCATCGGGCGTTGCCGACAATCTGCTGGTGACAACATATCTTTCAATGAAGGCACCGGTGGTTGTTGCCCCTGCAATGGACCTCGATATGTATGCGCATCCTTCGACACAACGCAATCTCGATGTGCTGCGTTCCTATGGCAATCATATCATAGAGCCTGCATCGGGCGAGCTTGCCAGCCATCTGAGCGGTAAGGGACGAATGGAAGAACCCTGTAATATTGTCTCCATGCTCAAAGATTTTTTTTTCGGCAATAGCGCCCTGAAAGGGAAAAAGATATTGATTACGGCAGGTCCCACTTATGAGAAGATTGACCCTGTCCGTTTCATCGGCAACTACTCGTCGGGCAAGATGGGATTTGCCATAGCCGATGAGTGTGCCAAGCAAGGTGCCGATGTGACACTTGTAGCAGGCCCTGTTTCATTGGCAACTCCGCACCCTTCGATAAAGCGTATAGATGTGGAGTCGGCTCTGCAGATGCACGATGCTGCAGTTGAGGCTTTTGAGTCGTGTGATGCTGCAGTGCTGAGTGCTGCGGTGGCCGATTATCGCCCGGCTGTGCAGTGTGACAGAAAAATCAAGCGTACAAGTGAGAATATGAATATCGAGCTCGAGGCCAATCCCGACATAGCTGCCCGGTTGGGAAGTATGAAGCGTGACGGCCAGCTGCTGGTGGGGTTTGCCCTTGAGACAAACGATGCCGAACAGAATGCACGTCTTAAACTTGAGAAAAAGAATCTCGACTTTATAGTGCTTAATTCGCTTGCAGACAAAGGCGCCGGCTTTGCTGTCGATACAAACAAGGTGACGATAATAGATAAAGAGGGTGCCAGCAGCTACCCGCTGAAAAGCAAAAAGGATGTGGCGCGTGATGTCGTGGCGCATCTCTCAAAAATGCTTTTGATGCTGTTGCTTATTCTCCTTCCTTGCAGTGTGCAGGCGCAGGAACTGAATGCGACAGTAGCACTCAACACTACAAAGATACAGGGCACAAACACCGAGGCTTTTACGGTGCTTAAGGATGCGCTTACCGAGTTTATCAATAATCACAAATGGACAGAATATGATTATGAAGAGTATGAGCGTATAGCCTGCAACTTCACTTTTATAGTCGACAGCTACTCGGATGACGGCTCTTTTACCTGTACGCTCATGGTGCAGGCTACTCGTCCTGTATTCGGTACAACATATTCCTCGATGCTGTTCAAATACGAGG
This sequence comes from uncultured Bacteroidaceae bacterium, assembly GCA_904501775.1. Classification (GTDB taxonomy): domain Bacteria; phylum Bacteroidota; class Bacteroidia; order Bacteroidales; family Bacteroidaceae; genus HGM04593. The sequence goes on from CAJGCJ010000002.1 coordinate 13,690, forward strand.
ATAGAGGCATAAAGTTCAGCTATCAGCCCTATGACCGTCTCGAGTTCAACGAAGATAATCTCGAGAATAATCTGACAGCTGTAATAGCCTTCTATTCTTACATGATAATAGGCATGGATATGGATTCAATGGGCGAGCTTGGCGGCGCAGATTTCCTTAACAAGGCGCAGAATATTGCAAATAATGCGCAGAATCTTGGTGACAGTGGTTGGCGTGCAGGAAGCAGCGACAATAACCGTTATGCTGTAATTGACGATTATATGAACGGAGCTATGGAACCGTTGCGACGTCTTATGTACAGATATCACAGGCTCGGACTCGATACGATGTTCAAGAATGCAGATGGCGGCAGAAAGGTGATAACAGAGTGTATCGGTATGTTGAAAGAGGCATACGAAAACAGACCGCTTGCATATATTACAAAGCTCTTTACCGAATATAAACAAGAAGAGCTGGTAAACATATATTCGAACGAGGGTGGTGAAGATGAGAAGAAAGCGGTAACAGAGATTCTTACAGAGATAAATCCGTCGTTGTCCGATTCGTGGAATAAGATTCAAAACAGTTCATTCCGATAATATGCTGAAAAAACTTCAAATATATAATTATGCTCTGATTGAGAAACTTGAGATTGATTTCTCATCGGGTTTTTCGGTTATAACCGGTGAGACAGGAACCGGAAAATCTGTCCTGCTGGGTGCCATTTCAATGATGCTCGGACAGCGTTCCGATGCAAAGATGGTGCGCGAAGGTGCCGATAAGTGCATAATAGAGGGTTGCTTCAATCTCGAGGGGCACAATCTGAAATCCTTCTTTGATGAGAATGAACTCGAATATGACGAGTGCGAATGTATTGTGCGTCGCGAGGTGTCGGTGTCGGGTCGCAGCAGGGCTTTTGTAAACGATACACCGGTTGCTGTTGCACAACTCAAGGAGTTGGGTAACAGACTTATCGATATCCACTCCCAGCACCAGAATCTGTTGTTGGGAAATAAGGATTTCCAGTTGAATGTGCTCGATACGCTTTCGCATAAAAGCACAGTGCTTGAGAGTTATTCAGAGCTATATAACGATTATAAAGAGCAGAAAAGAGAACTTGAACGCCTCAAGAGAGAGCAGGAAGAGGGACGACGCAATGAGGACTATCTGCGCTTTCAGCTTGGGGAGATTGAGCGTCTCGAATTGCACGATGGAGAGCAAGAGGAGCTTGAGGAGGAGCAGGCTCAGCTGCTCCATGCCGAGGATATTCAGACTGCACTATATTCTGCTGTCAATCTGCTTGATGGTGGCGAGCAGCAAAGCATCTTGAATGCTTTGCGCGAGGCTGCAAACACTCTCTCCAGAATATCGCATCATTATAAGGCTGCCGAAGAGATTGCCGAGCGTCTCGAAGCAAACTACATCGAGCTCAAGGATTGCTGTTCCGAGATGTTCAGACGTGTTGAAAGGATTACCTATTCACCCGAACGTCTTGATGCGGTTACACAGCGTCTGTCGGCTATATATGACTTGCAAAAGAAACATGCCGCAGGCAGCGTGGCCGAACTGTTGGCTCTTGCCGAGAAATGGCGTGCTTCGGTCAACCTCATCGATAACGGGGAGTTTGAGATTATGCAGCTCGAGAAGAGCACAGCGCAGACATACAAGAAACTTGCAGCAGTAGCTGCCGAACTGACATCTGCCCGTAAGGATTCGGCAGCCTCTCTGAAAAAGGAGATTACCGCCATTCTTGTGACATTGGGTATGCCATTGCTACGTTTCGAAGTGGAGTTTACAGTAACACCCGAGCCTACAGCTACGGGTTGCGATGCAGTTGATTTTCTCTTCTCAGCAAACAGCATAAGTCCTCTGCAGCCTTTGGCCGAGGTGGCTTCGGGTGGTGAGATGGCGCGTGTGATGCTTGCCCTTAAATCTCTGATAGCCGATAACAGGCAACAGCCTACGCTCATTTTCGACGAGATAGATACGGGAATCTCTGGAATTCTTGCCGAGCGCATGGGGCGTCTGATGCAACGTATGGGCTGTTCCGACCGTCAGGTAATAAGCATCACTCATCTGCCGCAGGTTGCAGCATTGGGCGAGTCGCACTACAAAGTGTATAAAGAGGAGACTGAAAAGGGTACATGTACGAATATAGTGGCGCTGAATGACGATGAACGGGTGCGTGAGATTGCACAGATGATGAGTGGAGAAGAGTTGACAGAGGCCGCTTTCAACAATGCAAAATTACTTTTGAATAATAGAAAAACAGTATAAAATGGTTAATGCAAATGAGATGATATTCGGCGTACGCGCCGTATTGGAGGCACTTGATGCCGGTAAAGAGATTGACAAGATTTTGGTTAAACGCGATATTCAGAGCGAATTGTCGCGCGAACTGTTTGCTGCGCTCAGGGGAAGCACCATCCCTGTGGTGCGTGTGCCGGTTGAGAAACTCAATCGCATAACACGAAAAAACCATCAAGGCGTGATAGCGTTTGTATCAGCGGTAGAGTATGCGCGTGTTGATACGCTTGTCCCTACCTTGTACGAAGAGGGAAAAAACCCATTCCTTGTGCTTCTCGATGGAATTACAGATGTAAGAAATTTCGGCTCTATTGCACGTACATGCGATTGTGCCGGTGTTGATGCAATAATACTTCCCTCGCACAACAGTGTAACAGTAAATGCTGATGCAGTAAAGACTTCGGCAGGTGCATTGCACACATTGCCCGTATGTCGCGAGAAGAATATAACCGAAACTCTCCGTTATCTGAAAGAGAGCGGTATAAAGATTGTTTGTGCAACAGAGAAGGGTAAGATACAATATACCAAGAGCGATTATACATCTCCTGTCTGTATTGTAATGGGAGCCGAGGATACCGGTATTCCTGTAGAGCATCTGCGTATGTGCGATGAGTGGGTATCTATTCCTCAATTCGGAAACATCGAATCACTGAATGTGTCGGTAGCGACCGGAGTGTTGTTGTACGAGGCTGTCCGTCAAAGACATTCACAAGATTAAGCGTCCATGTATACAAGATTATTAGCAGCTGCACTGCTGTTTCTTTTCACAAGCCAACTGTTTGCTGCAAAAGAGCCAAAGGGTGTTGTCAGTGCGCGAAAATCGGTCGCATCGGTCCTTGTATACAAGGAAGGTGTGCTGCTACGCAGCGGAATAGGTGCCTTTGTGGGCAGTGCTGGCGAGTTGCTTTCGTCTTATTCGCTGTTTGTCGATGCCGACAGCGCTGTGGTGATAGATGTTGACGGCAAGGTGCGCCCTGTGAAAAGAGTTCTTGGTGCCAATGAACTATACGACTGTATAAAGTTCAATGTCGAATGGGATAAAAAGATTAAACCTCTTCAGCTGACAACCGAAGAGATTGCAAAAGGTACCCCATTATATATGGTCTCATACGGCAGAAAGAGCAGCGGTACAATAGATAGGTTGAATATATCGTCAATAGAAAAGATTGGAAATAGCGCCTATTACTCGTTCACTTATAAGATGCAGGAGAAAAATATCTCTGCGCCTGTTGTAAATGAGCGGGGCGAGCTTGTCGCTCTTATGCAGTCCTCTGCGCCCGGTGATACAATAAACAGCTATGCGCTTTCGGCAACCATGCCTGCTGAATTGTTATTGACAACGCTTTCCTATTCAAATCCGGTGTATGACAGAATATTTATACCTCGGGCTTTGCCACAAGATAGAAATGATGCTTTGACGTTGCTGTACCTGTTGCAAAGCTATTCGCATGGTGAAGAGCGGGATAAATTTATTCTTCCGCTTGCCGACTATATGAAAGCATATCCCGAAAGCTACGAAGGCCATCTGTTGTATGCCGAATATCATGCATTGGTCAATGGCTCTTTTGTCGAGGCGCACAATTCGTGGAAACAGGCCCTGAAGGTGACAGGCAAGCCCGATGATGTCTATTTCAATATGTCGAAAGTATATACTACGGCCGCAGGGATGGCTTCAACGGACGAGCAACAGGCTGAGCGTATTGATACAGCTATTATATATATTGAAAATGCCATGTCGCATAGCCGTGAGCCTATCTACATAAAGCAGTATGCCGAACTGTTGTATGCCAAAGGGCTGTATGAAAAATCTCTCGAGTGCTATAAGGAACTTACTGCTACAAATCTTGTAGAGTCGGGAATCTACTATTCAGCTGCTGTGTGTCTTGAATTAATGGAAAGGTTCGATGAGGCTATATGCTATGCCGATACTGCCGTTGCGATGTCCGAGCAACTACCCGGTGGCGCAGATATCCTTTATGCCCGTGCGCAGATGAAGCATAGGGTAGGGCTTCATCGTGAGGCTGTTCTCGACTATAACAAATATGCTGATAAGATGGGCGAGAACCTTGATGCACTCTTCTATTTCAACCGCGAACAGGCCGAATATGACGCGAAAATGTTCCAACAGGCCATTGATGACATTGACAAGGCTATAGCCCTGCAACCGGGCTTGCCAATGTTCTACATCGAGAAAGGACGTCTGTGTTATAGAGTCAAACTGTTTGATGTTGCAGTTGAGGCTCTTGCTAAGGCTGTTGAAATGGATAATGACAATGCAGACACCCATTATCTGATAGCTCGCTGTTATATGGCTGCTAAAGATTATGAATCGGCAAAAGTGAGTATGACAAAAGCCAAAGAGCTGGGGCATTTCGATGCCGAGGCAAAGTTAGGTGAGATAAATAGATTGTTAGCCAAGTAACTTATATATGAATAATCAACTCCTTTGCCATTTGAGGCGAAGGAGTTTTTTTGTCTTCTTGCCTACGCAGTATGGAGCGGCAGGGCGTTCGCCCACCAGCCACACTATGTTTCCGCTATTGTCGGTTACTACAAGCTGTTTCTGTTTCTCTATGAGTGTACGTTTGCGGTCGGTAAGATAGTCGCTTATCAACTTCGAGCCTCTCATTCCGAACGGTATAAATCGGTCACCTGCTTTGATGTTGCGTATTCTTAATGGCATCTGCAGCGTCTCAAGGTCCAGACTGGCTGTATCGGCGCTCTTTGGAATCTCACCGTTGAAAACAGTCTCCTCTATATGTAGTGTATATCCGTCGACTACGATGCTTCCCTCCTTGGGCAGCAGCTCTTCAGTCCTGACGTCTCCCCCCTTTTTGTGTATGATTATCTCATAACGCTCTTTTATCGCCATCCAATTGCTGTTCTCTATCAATGAGCCGTTACCTTCGGCCGAAGTGTACAGATTATATACCTGCGTGCTGTTGAATCCCAATGGGGATAGTATTTCGTGCAGCAGTGCCTGTGGTGATATCTCTTCTGACAGTTTGGACAGGTCTATTCTGTTGCCCTCTTTTACTTTCTCTAGTCCCTTGCCAATTTCCCGGTCGTATACTCTTTCGGCCTGCAATATGTTGTTTGCTGTTCTACACAGGGTATCTGTTATTGAAGGGTTCAGCTCTTTCAGCAGGGGGATAATCTCAAGGCGCACCTTGTTTCGTTTATAGTCTGGTTTCAGATTTGTGCTGTCTGTCATGTAATCGTAGCTCTTCTCTGTCATGAAATCCAATATCTCGCTACGTTCCAAACACAGCAACGGACGAATGATATAACCGTTCTTTGGCAGTATACCATGAAGGCCTTTTATGCCTGTGCCACGAATCATGTTCAGTAGCATGGTTTCGGCGCAGTCGTCTTTGTGATGTGCCACGGCAATTGCTGCAGCCTTCTCTTTATTGCGTTTTTCTTCGAAATAAGCGTATCTTAGTTCGCGTGCAGCCATCTCAATTGAGATGGCTTTTTCTTTGGCATATTCCTCTGTGTCAAAGTCGACTACCTCCAACGGCACATTAAGGCTTTTGCACAAGCTGCGTACGAACTCCTCGTCGCGCATGCTTTCGTTGCCACGCAAATGGAAATTGCAGTGTACTGCCATACATCTATAACCAAGATGCAGCAGAATGTGAAGGAGTGCAACAGAATCGGCACCGCCGCTCAGTGCGACAATAACGGTGTCGTTTTCTGTTAAAAGTCCCTCTTTTTTTATGTACTGTGCGACTTTTTTTATCATGTGGCAACAATTTGTCTGCTAATATAGGTTATTATGTTCTATTTTTATTGGTTTGCTTCAAAAAAGTGTGCTCTTTTTTTTGCTTTTAAGAAAAAGTGTTCATATCTTTGCAGTCGCAAAGCAATAGCAGTTGCGCTTGGTACCTTGGATGAGTGGCTTAGTCAGCGGTCTGCAAAACCGTGTACGGCGGTTCGAATCCGCCAGGTACCTCAAATGTCCCGAATCAATCGGGGCATTTTTTTTATCTCTTTCCCCAAATAGTAATCTTGTAATCAATGGCCGATAATTTTCTCGAAAAACGTCTGGAGCAGTATAAGGCACAGGCTAAGGGTGCAAGCTCTGTTGCAAAACATAATAATGGGGTGCTGTCTGTGATTAAGAAGAATTCGGCTGCCTCGATAGATACATCGTTCGCAGTGCGTGACGACCAGCTCAAGACAATTGCGTCGGTGATAGAGGCTTTGCCTCAGTGCAGGGAACAGTTTGCATTCCACACCGATGTGTCCTATAGTAATACTCTGTCGGCCGGTTGTATAAAAGGAGTACCTCTCAAAGCCCATATTGTAATCTCTTTGAAAGGGGATTGTGTGGGCGATAATATGTTTGCTCTTGGCATGTTGGCTCAAACCATGCTGATACGTGCAGCAGAGATAGGGCTCAAGGGTGTTGTATATGACATCTCTGCTGAGGACAAGAATATACTCTCCTCTATAGTCGGTGCCCCTGTGCTGCTTGTGCTGGCTTTTGGGCGTGCAGTCTGCTCATATGATAAATAACGCGGCAAGATAATCATCTTGCCGCGTTATATTATGCATCGATATTTGCGTATGTTGCGTTGTTTTCGATGAACTCTCGTCTCAGACCTACATCGTCGCCCATCAGCATCGAGAATACATAATCGGCTTCTTGTGCGTCGCGTATTGTCACCTGTTTGAGTGTACGTGTCTCGGGGTCCATTGTGGTTTCCCAAAGCTGTTTGGGGTTCATCTCTCCAAGACCCTTGTAACGCTGTATGTTTACATCCTTTTCGTTACCGCCGAACTCTTGAATGAATGCATCCTTTTCGTTGTCGTTGTAACAGTATCTCTCAATCTTGCCTTTGCTGCACTTGTAAAGAGGAGGCATTGCCATGTAAAGGTAACCGCCTTCGATAATCTCGGGCATGTAGCGATAGAAGAGTGTCATTATAAGTGTTCCGATGTGTGCACCATCGACGTCGGCATCGGCCATCATAATGATTTTGTGATATCTCAGTTTTTCGATATTAGCCTTCTTGCTGTCCTCGGGGTCGAGTCCGAAACGTACTCCAAGGGCCTGTATGATGTTATTTACTTCGTCGCTCTCAAATGCCTTGTGCCACATCACCTTCTCTACGTTCAGAATCTTACCGCGAAGAGGAAGGATTGCCTGGAATGTGTTTTTGCGACCCTGTTTTGCAGAACCGCCTGCCGAGTCTCCCTCGACAAGGAAAAGCTCGCAGTTTGCGGGATCTTTGTCCGAGCAGTCGGCAAGTTTGCCGGGCATTCCGCTACCGCTCATGGGGCTCTTGCGCTGAACGCTCTCGCGTGCCTTGCGTGCTGCTATGCGTGCGGTGGCGGCCAGAATTACTTTGTCGACAACCATCTTAGCCTCTTTGGGGTGCTCCTCCAAGTAGTACGAGAGTGCCTCTCCTACTGCTTGGTCTACTGCGCCTGTTACCTCGTTATTTCCGAGTTTTGTCTTTGTCTGTCCCTCGAACTGGGGCTCTGCCACTTTTACTGATACAATGGCTGTGAGACCCTCGCGGAAGTCTTCGCCCGAGATTTCAACCTTTGCCTTCTCGAGTGCCTTTGTGTCATCGGCATATTTCTTCAATGTACGGGTAAGTGCACGGCGGAAACCGGCAAGGTGTGTACCACCTTCTATTGTATTGATATTGTTGACGTATGAGTGTACATTCTCGCTGTAGCCGTTGTTGTAGATTATGGCTGCCTCTATGGGGATGCCCTGTTTCTCGGTGTTCAGGTATATCACATCGTTGATGAGCGGAGTGCGTGATGAATCGATGTAACGTACAAACTCCTTCAAACCTTCGGTCGAGTAGAATGTATCGTGCTTGTATTCGCCGTTCTCGTTGGCCTCGCGCTTGTCGGTGAGGCTGATTGTGATGCCTGCATTAAGGTATGCAAGTTCTCTTAGGCGTGTTGCCAGTATCTCGTATTGATATTCTGTTGCGATGAAGATTGTATCATCGGGCTGGAAAGTCTGGCGTGTACCTCTAAGCTCAGTTGTGCCGATGCAGTGTACATCCTCAAGCGGCTTTCCGTATGCATAATTCTGCTCATAGTGCTTGCCGTCGCGGAATACTTCGGTTTTCATGTGGCGTGAAAGGGCATTTACGCAAGAGACACCTACGCCGTGCAAACCTCCTGATACCTTGTAAGAGTCCTTGTTGAACTTACCGCCGGCATGTAATACGGTCATTACAACCTCGAGGGCCGATTTGTTCTCCTTTTCGTGCAGGTCTACGGGAATACCGCGTCCGTTGTCCTGTACTGTGATTGAGTTGCCGGGGTTAATGGTTACGTCTATGTGTGTACAGTAGCCGGCCATAGCCTCGTCGATAGAGTTGTCTACTACCTCGTAAACAAGATGGTGAAGACCCTTTTCGCTGATATCTCCGATATACATGGCAGGGCGTTTACGCACCGCCTCAAGACCTTCGAGTACCTGTATGCTGTCGGCTGAATAGCTGGCCGATGAACTGTTTTTCAATTCTTCGCTCATATAGTGTAATGTGTTATAATCAAACGTTCTAAAAACAGACAAAAATACAAAATAATGGTCTATTATGCAAGTTATTATGTGTAAAAAAAGAAATACCTTAAGGTATTTCTTTGACTGCCTGTATTCTCTTTGTTTAGAATAAGTGGAGCTTGGTTTCTGTTTGTTTGTGGCTGGTCTCAGCGGGGCCTGTCTGCGGCTGTTCTTGCAGCTTTGATTGGTATATAGAACAAAAGGCTGGATGAAAATCCAGCCTCAGATAGGTAAATATATTTGTTTTGAAATTTAGGCTAACTTAGCAATTTTAGCGCACAAGCCAGACTTGAGGTTTGCAGCCTTGTTCTTGTGGATAAGACCACGCTTAGCCATTCTGTCGAGCATCTTCTGTACCTCGGGGAACTTAGCCAAAGCCTCTTCCTTGTTGGTTATTGCACGAAGACCACGAACTGCTGAACGCATGTTCTTGCCATAGTAACGGTTTTGCAGATTTCTCTTTTCTGTCTGACGGATTCTCTTAAGTGATGATTTATGGTTTGCCATCTCTTTATTAATGTTTTATCGTTTTACTTGTAGCCCATAGGGGAATCGAACCCCTCTTTCAAGAATGAAAATCTTGCGTCCTAGCCGATAGACGAATGGGCCTTGGTTGAGCCTGTTAAGGCGGGTGGTAAGCACTCTTCTAAGTGCTAAGCGGTTGCAAAGGTAATCTTTTTTTTTAACTTGACAAAGAAATTGATGTTTTTTTTGTAGTTTTGTTCTCTGATTAATGGATTTCACACTCCCTATGGTTGAAAAATTTGTCGGAATTGTGCTTCGTACAATAAAATATAGCGACAATCTGATGATTGCCGACATGTATACACAGTCGCATGGAAGGCTCTCTTTCCTTGTGCCGATGTCGCGCAGCAAGCGCTCCAAAGTGCGCAATGTGCTGTTCCAACCACTATCTGTAATATCATTCAGCGCACCATTCAAGGGGGTGTCATCACTTGTTCGCCTCTCTGAGGCCCAGCCCTATCTGATGTACTCCACGTTACCCTATGATGTGGTTAAATCTGCAATAGCACTCTATCTGGCCGAGTTCCTTGCTGCTGTGCTGCGCGAAGAGGGTGACAGTGAATCCCTGTTCGACTATATCTGCTGTTCGTTGGAGTTTCTTGATAAGGCCGAAGAGGGATATAGCAATTTTCATATTCTTTTTCTTTTGCGCCTTACTCGTTTCTTGGGTATCTCGCCCAATGTCGAGGAGGCATGCGAGGGTTCCTATTTCGATTTGATGGCGGGTGCCATAGTTCACGAACAGCCTTTACATGGGCAGTTCCTGTCGCAGGCAGATACAATGCTGTTCGTGAAATTATTGCAGATGGACCTTTCGTCAATGCATAGTATGCAATTAAGCAGAAACGCAAGATGGGAGTATCTTACGCTTCTGCATAATTATTATCGTTTGCACGTTCCCGATTTTCCCGAGATAAAGTCGATAGATGTGCTTCGCGAATTGTTCTCCTGATTAAGACAACAGCGATTTTACTATGGTGGAAATGGTACGTCCGTCGGCTTTGCCTGCCAGACGTTTGGTGGCTGTGCCCATTACCTTACCCATCTCCTGCGCCGATGTTACGCCAAGCTCGGCTATGATGTTCTTAATCTCTTGACGTATCTCCTCTTCGCTCAAAGGCTTTGGAAGATATTTCTCCATCACTGCAACCTGCATGAGTTCCTCTTGTGCAAGGTCGTTGCGGTTCTGGCTGCTGTATAGCTCGGCCGACTCACGTCCCTGCTTGACAAGTTTCTGTATTATTCTCATTGCATCGGCGTCGCTGACGATGTCATTCGCTCCGGGTGCTGTTTTAGCCTCGAGAAGAACTTTCTTTATATTACGCAATGTGGCAAGCGCTACTTTGTCTTGCGCTTTCATTGCCTCCTTAATGTCGTTGCTTATGGTGTTGAATAGTTCCATGGGTTGAATATTTGTTCTTTAGTTATAACGTTGTCATTCGCTGATGGTTTGCAGCATCTTGCCTCTGTTCTTGAATTGTTCAAGTTCCTGTGCAGTACGGCTGTATGTGGGCGAGCTCTCTATTGCTGCAACGAAGTCCTCGTCGAACATGTCGTTACCGTTAAAAAGATATATGCGGTAGTCCTGTTTGTAGAATGCAGCAGCCATCTTCTGCAACTCCTCATCCTCTGCAGCCTTCTTTGCACTCTCCTCGCGTGACAGAGTCTCTTTCTCCTCTTCCTCTTTCTTGATTATAGGCTCAAGGTCGGGGATGTTCTTCATTCCGAATCCTGTAGCAAGAACAGTAACCTTAACATCTCCCTCGTTAAGTGCGAAATCTTCGCTCACACCCCATATTACCTCGATGTTCTCGTCGGTGAATCTCTTCATGAATGCCTCAATCTCCTCCATTTCGGCTACCTTTATAGGAGAGTTCGGGTTCTCGTATATGTTGAAGAGTATCTTTTTGGACTGGTAGATGTCATTGTCGTTGAGCAATGGCGAGTGGAGTGCGTTCCTGAATGCTTTGGCAATACGCTGGTCACCCGATTCAATGCCGTAGCTCATTATTGCTACACCGCCATTCTTAAGCACTTTCTTTACATCCCTGAAGTCGAGGTTTATGGTACCGCGTGCGGTGATTATCTCGGCAATACTCTTTGTTGCAGTGGTGAGCACCTCGTCAACTTTCTTGAATCCCTCTTTCAGTGTCAGCTCGGGGTATATGCTCAGAAGACGCTGGTTGTTTATTACCAGCAGCGCGTCCACATGCTTCGCTATCTCTGTTACACCTTTCAGGGCCTGTTTGATCTTACCGCCAAGCTCAAAGCGGAACGGTATTGTCACAATTCCTACAGTGAGCATGCCCTGTGACTTTGCTATTTCGGCAACTATCGGCGCAGCTCCTGTTCCGGTACCTCCACCCATGCCGGCTGTGATGAATACCATCTTGGTCCCATCGTTGAAGAGTTTCTCAATCTCTTCCCTGCTCTCGAGTGCTGCGGCACGTGCCACCTCGGGGTCGTTTCCGGCTCCCAAACCCTCGGTTGTCTTGTCACCGAGCTGTATCTTTACAGATATCGGGGAGTCATTGAGCGCCTGCATATCGGTGTTACAGATGGCGAACGATACATTATGTACACCCTCTTTGTGCATGTTCCTTACGGCGTTGCTTCCGCCACCGCCTACACCTATAATCTTTATTATGCGCGGTATGCCTCTGGGAATGGCAAACGGCAATATGTTCTCTTTCTGTTCTTCGTTCATGGTTGTACCTCTTTGTATCGTTCTGTATTATAGCTCCTCTTCAGTCCTGTTTGCATTACTCTCTTCCTCCTCGGTAATGCCGTCAATCCATACGCTGAATATGTCCTTAAACTTTGAATAGGCTCCCGGCTTCTTTTTAGGGCTATTATTGTTCTTCCCCTTGTCATAGTTGCTCTCCTTTTTGTCGGGTACCGGCTGTGGTGTCTCTGTTTCAAACTTCTCCTCGTCGGCAAAAAGGCTGTCGGGTACTACGGTATCCTTGGGAGTAAGAATCTCCTCTTCGCAGCAGTTCTCGTTGCCTTTGCTCAGCAATCCTAACAGTGTGGGGGTTATTGAGCCGGTAGTAATGGGAAGTTCCTCGCTGTGTATGAAGCTTAGCTTTATGTCGTTTGCAATGCGTGTCTTGTAGTTGGGCAGGTTCTCCTCAATGATGGCTTCCAAGTTCTTTAATTTTGAACCGCCACCAGTGAAGACTATACGTCCGATATTCTCGCCCGAGTTCTCTATCTGGTTCTTTGTGTTCTGCAGAATCTCGCTCATACGTCCCGAGATGACATCATTGAGGATGTTTGTGGGAACAGACGAATTGTCGTTGCCGGATGAGTTGTAGCCTTTGAATATTTTCATCTGCTCAGCCTCGGCAAGTGTTATCTGCTCGCTGCACAGGTCCTTGGTGATGTTTGCGCTGCCCAAAGGAATAACGGTTATTTTTCTTAAAAGCCTGTTCGAGTAGATGCTCACTGTAGTAGTGTCAGCGCCTATATTCACAAGTGCAGTACCAGCGCCCAGTTCTTCCTCGTTCAGTATATATTCAGCCTCAATCCTTGCCGCGTTGAAACTGTCGGCAATCTCTATTTTTGCCATTCCGAAACTCTCCTGAAGCTGTTTTATGTACTGCTCGCGTATAATGATGTTCAGGAACCGGCACTCAATGCTGCATGTAGGTATTCCAATAGGCATTGAGTTTATGTCGCCATTCAATTTATACTCAAGGGGTACCACCTGAATCTTCAGGTAACCCTCGGGTGCTTTGAATGTACTTTCGTTTTCGAGTGCTATTTCGTCTATTATCTCTTGGGTAATCTTAGTGTAGCTGTCGAACTCCTTTACAACTGTCGATTTTACAGAGTGCATGGACATTCCTCCGAATGTTACATATGCCTTTTCTATATGTACGTTCTCCAATTGTGCCTCAAGGCGGTTAATAAGACTTGTTAGGCTGTTGCCTGTCTCATCGACATTGCGCACAACGCCTTTGGAAATGAAATTGTTAACAGGCTCGCTTGCATAGGCCAGAATTCTTATACCCGAAACGGTGTGAATGCCTATGCTGCCCGATATCTTTGACGAGCCTATCTCTATTGCTACAATGTAATCGTTTTTTATCATGGTGTAGTTATCTTCTTGTTCCTATTACTCTGTTGTCGAACTCAATATTCAGTTTGGAATATTTGTTCCAGCCGATATTGTTCAAGCCCTTAGCGTAGAATTTCTCGAGTTTTTCGAGCTTCTGCTCCAGATCCTTTGCACTTCCGAGTTCTATTGTGTGGTTGCCTACTCTGGGGATAAGTATTACCTCCTTTTTCTGTGTGAAATATACCTGCTCAATCTGCTCCTTCCAGAATCGATTCTCCTTTAGGAATAGCGCAATATCCTTCAGCTCTTTCTTTGCCATGCTCCTCTCTATTCTTCCGCTTGCAACAGGGATGTACATATCTCCTTGTGCACCCTCTATTATGTCGCCATTGCAGTCTATGCAGAATTGATCCTCGTTAAGGTCCTGCACCAGCATTATTGGTTCCTTGCATTCAATGTCAATGCCAATAGCTCCTGTGTGTGTCTTGTAGCATTGGCACTCCTTTATTATAGAGTACTCCGATATGCACTGTTCTATCAGTGAACAGTCTATTTCGTTCATGTTGCGTCCTGTGGGTATAAGGTTCTTGCCCTTCAGGATTTTCTCAATGTCGGCTTTGCCCAATGAATTACTTCCGTTATTCTCAATGGTTATGTTCATGCCCGAGCACACAGCACTCTTCTTCTCAATTGGAAGAATGACAAGAGCGAATATAATATATGCGCCCAGCAGGGTTGCAACTACTATCAAGAATATCTTTTTCAACATGTTACGTTCTTTAGGATCTTTGCTATCTGTGGTACGTCGTTGTCGAGGTCTCCGGCGCCTAATGTCACCAGCACCTCAACTCTATCCTTTATCTCCTTTACAATTTCAGGGACATCCTTTCGTGTGCACATTCTCTTGGCTACCTTTTCGTCCAGCAGGTCGTATATGAGCTGGCTGCTAACACCGGGGATAGGAAGTTCGCGTGCAGGGTATATGTCGAGCAGTATAACCTCGTCGAACATCGACAGGCTCTCTGCAAACTCCTTGTAGAAGTCCGAGGTACGGCTGTATAAATGCGGCTGGAAGATAACGGTTATCTTCTTGTCGTTATACAGTGCGCGCATCGATTCGGCGCATGCCTTAATCTCGTCGGGGTGGTGGGCATAGTCGCTCAGCAGCACAAGATTCTCCTCTTTTATATGAAAGTCGAAGCGTCTTTCTGCTCCCGAGAAACTCTTCATGCTGTTGCGCAGCTCATCGCTTGTCGCACCGCATATCTCGGCCATAGCCATTGCTGTTACTCCATTCTCGATGTTTATGCTGACGGGAACACCAAGTTCTACATCTGTGATGGTCTGCCATGGCGATACATAATCGAATATTATGGTGCCACCACCGATGCGTATGTTTTCGGCATGAAAATCGCCGCTGTTGCGTCCATAGGTGTATCTCCTTACTCCCTCTTTTGTACGCGGAACAACCTCGAGTCCCTCGTGTATTATAAGATAACCGTCAGGGGCTATGCGCTCGGTGAACTGTGCAAATGCCTCAAGATAGTTCTCTTTGTTCCCATATATGTCAAGGTGATCGGCATCGGCACTTGTTATAGTGGCTACATATGGCTTCAGGTGCAGGAACGAACGGTCGTACTCATCGGCTTCTATTACCACAAGGTCGCTCTTGTCGGTGAGCAGAAGGTTGCTCTTGTAGTTCTTGGATATTCCTCCAAGGAATGCGGCGCAGCCTATGTGCGACTGCTGCAGCAGATGGGCTGTCATTGTCGATGTTGTGGTCTTGCCGTGTGTGCCGGCAACGCATACGCCACGTTTGTTGCCTGTTATTATGCCAAGAACCTCGGCACGTTTCTTTATTGTAAAGCCGTGCTGGCGAAAATATTCCCACTCCTTATGTCCTTCGGGTATTGCAGGGGTGTAGACAACAAGTGTGCTATCCTTCTCCTTACATTCCGGTGGTATGGCATCTATATTCTCCTCAAAGTGCAGTTCTGCTCCCTCGGCTATAAGTGTCGAGGTAAGGGGGCTTGGTGTGCGGTCGTATCCGGCAACGAATTTGCCTTCGCTGATGAAATAGCGCACAAGGGCACTCATGCCTATCCCGCCTGCTCCAAGAAAATATACCGATTTTATGCTGTTGAATTCCATTACTTCAAATTCTCTTTTTTACGTCGTGTCTCTTTCTCAATGAATGCATCGGCAAGCATCAGCACCTCGTCGGCAATCTGCTGTGCTGCATTCGGTTTTGCCATGCCCTGTATGTTTTCGCTAAGGCTCTGCAATCTGTCGTTGTCTGTTATCACCGATACGGCAGTAGGCAGCAGTTCCTCTTTTGCCTTTACGTCGGCAATGTGTATTGCTGCGTTCTTGTTTACAAGTGCCATCGCGTTTTTGGTCTGGTGGTCTTCAGATACGTTGGGTGACGGTACCAATATTACGGCCTTGCCAAGCAATGCGAATTCCGATATTGAACCGGCACCGGCGCGCGATACAACAAGGTCGGCTGCGCTGAGGGCATTTGCCATGTTCGAAACGAAGTCGGTTACGATAAGGTTCTGTGGCTTGCCCATCTTCTCGACTCTCTCGAGCATCTCCTTGAAATAAATCTTGCCGGTCTGCCATATGAACTGTATCCCGGGGTTGTTTTTGATTGTATCAATGTTTGCAAGAATACTCTCGTTGATGCTTCTGGCTCCAAGGCTGCCGCCGACAATGAGCAGGCATTTCTTCTCGGGATCGAGTCCCATCTCTTTCATGGCCTCGCTGCGGCTGTTGCGTTTGTCAAGCAGGCTGTTGCGGACAGGGTTACCTGTGAGCTTTATCTTCTCATGCGGAAAGAAACGCTCCATGCCCTCGTATGCTACACATATCATCTTTGCCTTGCGCGACAATATCTTGTTCGTGACACCGGCATAGGAATTCTGCTCCTGTATGAGTGTGGGGATATTCATCTTGGCTGCCATCTTAAGGGTGGGGCCGCTGGCATATCCGCCTACTCCCACTGCCACCTGAGGCTTGAAATCCTTTATAATCTTCTTTGCCATTCTTTGGCTCTTGAGTATCAGCCAAAGGACTTTTATGTTCCTCCACAGCCTTTTTCTATCGAATCCGGCAATGGGTAGTCCTATTATCTTATATCCGGCCTCGGGTACACGCTGCATCTCCATTCTGTTGTCGGCGCCGACAAACAAAATCTCGGCATTCGGATGCTTGCTGCGTATGGTGTCTGCTATTGACAATGCGGGGAATATATGTCCTCCTGTTCCTCCGCCACTGATTATAATTCTATAATTCTTTTCCATAATAACAGATTTTTTATTGCGCTGTTTCGACTGATTCGTTTATTTGTCTTCTGTTCTGTTTGTTCACACATCGGCTTATACACAGTACAATGCCTATATATGTACAATTTATAATGAATGATGTTCCTCCCTGACTTATCAGCGGCAAAGGCTGTCCTGTAACAAATGAACTTACCGATATTGTCATGTGCAGGAATGCTTGGAATACAATAAGAACGCCAATACCGATAGAGAGGAATGCCATGTAGGGGTCTTCGCTCTCCTTGGCTATTATGCCGCAACGGTAGAGCAGTGTAAGGTATAATATTATGGTGAATATACCACCGAGCACTCCAAGCTCTTCAAGAATTACGGCAAAGATATAGTCGTTGTAGGCATGGGGGATGAAATCGCGGCGCACCGAGTTGCCCGGTCCGCGTCCCATTACACCGCCTTCGGCAATCGCTATTTTCGAATAGACATATTGCTCGTTGCCCTTTATCTTTACATCCTCGGGGCGTTGGGGTGAGTCGGCATCTGCCACATCCTTGAATCTGTTTTTCCAAGTTATGACTTTGCTGCCGACGCTGCCATGCTCCTTGAAACTGTCGGGTACTTGCATCAGTGTGACAATGCCTAGTACTGCTACTGCAGCTCCTAATCCTACAATTCCAAGCAACTGCTTACCGTTTACCCTGCCTACAAACATCATAATGAATGCAACCACAACTATAATGATTACGGTCGACAGGTTCTCGGTGATGATAAAGGCACAGGGCAACAGTATGCTGCACAGGATAAGGAGCATCGTGTAATCTCCACGTCTGCCGTCACCTCTTATCCTATTGCTTATGAGTCCTATGGCTTCGTCCCAGCTGAGTCTTGTCCCTTCGCTCTTTTGCGCCTTGTCCAGAATCAGGGCTATGAACATTACAATTCCAAGTTTCACAACCTCAAAATGCTGGAACTTCTGACCGAATATTACAATCCATCGCAGACTGCTGTTTGTCTCGGCACCACCACCGAACAGCGCGTATATGAGCATTGCTATTCCGGTAAGGTATATCCATTTCGACGACAATTTTATCCACTCCATCCTTATCGTGTGAATAAACCATGCGATGAATACTCCGCTTATTACAAACATGGCATGGCGTGTGATAGGTACCCAGTAGCTCTTGTCGTATGTCTGTCGGCTGCTCGCACTGAATACCTCTATGAGCGACAGTATGCACAAGATAAAGAAGATGCACCATATTATACGGTCACCTTTAAATAGTCTTGCTGTAATTCCTTTGCTCATAGTCTCTGTTATCTTGTTAATTTAAGTACCTCTTCTTTGAATTGTCGGCCTCTGTCCTCGTAGCTGCTGAAAAGGTCGAAGCTTGCGCAGCATGGGCTCAGCAATACGGTCTCGCCCTCTTTTGCTATGCGGTGAGCCTCTTTTACACATTCGCTTGCCGATTTTACATCTGTTATAGGAAGTCCGAAACTGTCGAAAAAGGCATGCAGTTTACTGTTGTCTGCTCCCATGAATATGAGTGCGCTGCATTTCTGGCGCACAAGGTCGGCTATTTCGTTGTAGTCGTTGCCCTTGTCCTTGCCACCAAGTATAAGTACCGTTTTGCTCTTCATGCTCTGTAGTGCATACCAGCAACTGTTTACATTTGTAGCTTTTGAGTCGTTTATATACTCTACGCCATCAATGCGTGCCACCCTCTCGAGCCGATGCTCTACGCCTTGAAAACTCCTCAAGGCCTCGCGTATGGTCTCTTTGTGTATTCCGGCAACATTGGCCGATATACCTGCTGCCATGGAATTGTAGAGGTTGTGCTTTCCTGTGAGTGACAGCTCCTCCTGCTCCATGTTGAACGGTGTAGGCTCGGTGAAGTATATGCGATGCTCTTCGGTATAGGCTACCAGCCCCTTCTCTTTGTTCTCGGCAAAGGGGTAGAGCTTGCCATGGGTGTATTTTGGCAATTCGCTCTTTATAATGGGGTCGTCGTTCCAGAAGACAAAGGCATCCTCGGGCTGCTGATTCTGTATTATGCGGAACTTTGCATCTACATATTTCTGCATGCTGTGTTCGTATCGGTCGAGGTGGTCAGGTGTTATGTTCATAAGCACCGCCACATTTGCTCGGAACTCGTACATGTTGTCGAGCTGGAAACTGCTTAGCTCAACCACATAATAGTCCTTGTCGCCCTCGGCAACCTGCAGTGCAAGGCTGCTGCCGATATTTCCCGCCAAGCCTACATTGAGACCGGCCTGCTGGAATATGTGATATATGAGCGAGGTGGTTGTAGTCTTTCCATTGCTACCGGTGATACATATCATCTTGGCCTTTGTATACCGGCCTGCGAACTCTATCTCCGATATTATGGGAATTCCAGCCTCCTTTATCTTTACTATTATGGGGGCTTCGTTAGGTATTCCGGGGCTTTTGATTATCTCTTGTGCATTGAGGATAAGTTCCTCGGTGTGTCTCTTCTCCTCCCAAGCAATATTATGCTCGTCAAGCATCTGCTTGTATTTGGCAGGTATAGTGCCGTAATCCGACACGAAGACGTCGAATCCGAGCTTGTTTGCCAATATAGCGGCACCTGCACCGCTTTCTCCTCCTCCTAATATAACGATACGTTTCTCCATCTTATCTTATCTTCAAGGTCATAAGAGTTATTGCTGCCATTATTATGGTTACAATCCAAAAACGGACAGTGACTTTTGATTCGTGCATGGGGCGTGCGGGGCCCTTGAACACATATTTGCATTGAGGGTCGAGCTTGCTATCACTTATGGTGTAGTGATGATGCAGGGGTGCGCATCGGAACAAGCGCTGTTTGACTCCTTTTCGTTTTCCTTTCTTGAAGTATGCAGTCTGCAGAATAACTGACATGTTCTCGGCAACGAATATTCCGCACAGCAGCACCAGAAGTATCTCTTTGTGCAATAGAATGGCTATAACTGCAATTATACCGCCAATGGTGAGGCTGCCGGTGTCTCCCATGAACACCTGTGCCGGGTGTGAATTGTACCATAGGAATCCGATGAGTGCTCCAATGAAGGCAAATGTAAATATAACAACCTCCTCGCTGCCGGGAAGGAACATTATGTTCAGATACTCGGCCCATCCGACGTGGCTCGACACATAAGCTAATACGGCTAACGTCACTCCCATAATGGCTGCATTGCCTGCCAGCATTCCATCCATTCCATCGTTCAGGTTGGCACCGTTTGAAACTGCTGTGACAATGAAGATTGTAACAATGACAAAGAAAATCCATCCGGCCGCATTTGCGTATTCACCACAGAACGAGAATAGCTGGTTGTAGTCGAAATTGTGGTTTTTTATAAATGGGATAGTTGTCTTGTTCAACTTCTCGGGTGTGCTGCGGTGTTGTACCTCTATCTGGTTATGTCCCACCTCTACAGATATGTTCTCGCGCATGACTGCCTGTGGACTAAGGTACAGCGTGAGTCCGATAATAAGACCCAAAGCAACCTGTGCTATCACCTTTACCTTGCCGGGGATACCCTCCTTGTTCTTTTTGAATGTTTTTATATAGTCGTCAATGAATCCTATTATGCCCAGCCATATAGTGGTTATGAGCAACAGGACCATATATATATTGTTCAATTTGCCAAGCAGCAGGCAGGGAACAAGTATAGATATTATAATAATGATACCGCCCATTGTGGGAACTCCCTGTTTCAGGTTGTTGCTGTCAAGGTCGCGCAGGGTTTCCGATATCTGGTGACGGCGGAAGAAACGGATGAAATACTCTCCGAATATGGTAGATATGAGCAGTGCAAGCACTATTGCCGACAATGCTCTGAATGAGGTGTATCCAAGGAGTCTTGCTCCCGGGAAATTGTACTCCTGAAGTATTTTGAACAGTTCGTATAGCATCTGTTTCCTTTTTTATGAATTGAATATCTCGTATATTACCTCTTTATCATCGAAGTGGTGCTTAACACCCTTAATCTCTTGATAATTCTCGTGTCCTTTGCCGGCTACCACCACAACATCGCCTTTTTGTGCCAATGCGCATGCTGTCTTTATCGCCTCTTTTCTGTCGCTGATGGCAAGTACCTTTTTGAGCTGTTCGGGTGTCAGGCCTGCCAACATATCATTAATGATGTCCTGAGGGTCCTCGAAACGTGGGTTGTCCGATGTGATGATAACTCTGTTGCTCATCTTGACAGCCTCTTGTGCCATTAAAGGACGCTTGCCCTTGTCGCGGTTACCGCCTGCACCAACAACGGTTATTATGTTGCCTTTGCCATGCAGCACCTCATTTACTGTTCCAAGAACATTCTTTATAGCATCGGGCGTGTGTGCATAGTCCACTATGGCCGAAACTCCATCTTTTGAGTGAATGGTCTCGAAACGTCCCGAGACGGGGGTAAGTGTGCTTAACAGAGTCAGAACCTCCTGCGGGTCTTTTCCGAGCTCGGTCGCAGCAGCGAATATAGCAAGCAGATTGCTTACGTTGAAACGTCCTGTCAGCAATGTTGTGAACTCAATGTTGTTGAATTCGAGTACCATGCCGTCAAGGTGTGTCTCTATGATGCGTCCCTTGTAGTCGCAAAGTGTTCGTGTAGAGTATTTCTTTATGTCAGCGCGTGTGTTCTGCAACATCACCGGGCCGTTCTTGTCGTCGAGGTTCGTTATTGCAAAGGCATCGCGCGGAAGCATGTCGAAGAAACTTTTCTTCGCCTTCAAGTAGTTCTCCATTGTCTCATGGAAATCTATATGGTCGCGGGTGAGGTTCGTAAAGATGCCTCCGGCAAACTTAAGGCCGCCCACACGTCCCTGTGCCAAGGCGTGTGAACTCACCTCCATGAACGCGTATTCGCATCCTTGTTCTACCATCTCACCCAACAGGCTGTTGAGTGTAATGGCGTCGGGAGTGGTGTGTGTCGAGGGGTAAGCCTTGTCATCAATATAATTGCAGACAGTAGATATGAGTCCGCATTTATGTCCCATGCCTCTGAATAGCTTGTAGAGAAGTGTGGCAATCGTTGTCTTGCCGTTTGTTCCGGTGACACCAACCAGTTTCAGTTTCTCGGTGGGATTGCCATAGAATGTGGTTGCCAGTTGGCCTACGATTGCTCCTGCGTCGGCCACCTTTACATATTGAATGGACGGATTCAGTTTCTGGGGCATTGTCTCGCATATTATTGCAACAGCTCCGTTCGCTTCGGCTGCATCAATGTAGGCATGTCCGTCTGTCTGAGTGCCACGCATTGCAATGAATGCGTATCCCTCCTTTACATTGCGTGAGTCAATGCTTATTCCGCAAATCTCAACCTCATCCTTGGGTATTACCATTTGCGTATATTGTATATCCTTTATAAGTCTGTTCAGTTTCATCTGCTTATGGCTTTAAGGTTAATCTTACATGTGTTCCTTTTGTTGCTTTGTGTCCGGCTGTAAGGCTCTGTGATGTTACTTTACCATATCCGCTTATGGTAACCTTGAGTCCGGCACGCTGCATCAGATATATTGCATCTTTTGCTCCCATTCCAATAACATTGGGTACAATTCCCGTATTCAGTTCCCTTACCTCGTATGTTATCTGTCCTGTGCTGTCGCTCTTTGCTGCACCCCATGTGGGGTCGTCGCTGTCGCTGCTTATGTTGCTGTTGTCGACATCAATGTCCATCTTGTCGAGAATGTAGTCAACCGCGGTCATGTTGCCGCGCTTGATGATGGGTGCAAAGGTGTTTATTGTATCTTTTGCGTTTTCAAGCGGCTGTCTTTCGCTCTTGGCCATTATCTGCTCGGCTATCTCCTTGAATATTACTGCCGATGTGCTTCCACCACCTCCATTGTTGTTGATATTCTGTACTATGCAGGTATATTCGGGCTTATCGACAGGGAAGAATCCGCAGAAACTGAGCAGGTTACCCTTATTGTTAAGTGCTGTTCCTGTTTTTCCTGCAATGGACACCTTGTGCGATTTTGCTCTGGCACCGGTCGCCCTTTTTTCGTTCACTACGGCCTTCAACATCCTTGTAATGGCTGCAACGGTGCTTTGTGACAGCATCTCGTCGTCAAGAACTACAGGGTCGTATTTTTCGACAACTTCTCCATCCTTCATGATGGCCTTGACCAAACGTGGTGCCATCCTGACACCCTTGTTTGCTATACCATTGTAGAATGTAATCATGTTGAGTGCCGTTTGCGATGTTGCATATCCGCGCGACATCGCCTGAAGGTCTGGTTTCGACCATAGGCGGCTCTTGGGGGTGCGGAAAGTCGGTGTGCGCTCACATTCAAGCAGATTATAGTTTGTCTTCATACCTAACTCCACAAGTCTGTCGGTGAAACGCTCGGGGTTGTCGCGGTATGCGCTGTCTATTATAAGCGCCATTCCTACATTCGAAGAGTTCTGTATTACCTCGGTCACTGTTTGCCATTTGCGCTTGGGTTTAACGGCATCGCTTATGTATCGGCCGTGCATGAAGAGGGTGCCGTTGTGTGTCCTCACCGAATCGTGTTCACCTATCTTCTTGTCGTCTAATGCGATAGATAGGGCTATCGGCTTGAATATAGAGCCGGGCTCTCTAAGGTCGGCTATTGCGTGGTTGGGTGTTTCGTTGTTCTTGCTTGCTTCATATGTTTCTACATAATTCCCATCCTCAACCTGCGATAGGTTTACGATAGCTTTAATATCTCCGCTTTCCACCTCCATAAGTATTACCCAGCCTGCTTTTGAGCCGAACTCTGTGAGTCCGTCACGCAAAGCCTTCTCGCAGATATCCTGCATCTCGACATTTATGGTTGTCTGTACATCCATGCCGTGGATTACGGGTACATCTACTATTTCTTTCTCCTTTTCGGTGTGCATTATGCCGGGACGGCCACGTAATATCGAGTCGAATTTCTCGTCGAGTCCGTGCTTGTCAACAGTTGCAGGCTTTTTGGCATTGCCCTTTGAGAGTACCTTGTGGTCGCCCAAAGTGCTGTAGGCCAACGAACCGAAGAATTTCTTGCGGTACATATACTCCTCGACGAAGAAACCCGAGTGTATCTTCTTCTCGCGAAGAATCGGCAGCTTACTTGCTTCAAGGTACTGTGTATATGTAACGTATAGTTGGTGGTTGGGGTACAGGGGGTATTTCTTTCTTCCGTAACGACTCTTGTCGCCTCTTTTCAGGTTTACTCCTGTGCTGAGGTGTTTCATGAAGTCGGCTTTGGTCCATTGCGGGAATATATTGGCAAGTCCTGAGCAGAGGCTGTCGATACCGCTTTTCCAGATGCTGTCCTTTTTTTCTCTCAACTCTTTCTTCTTCTTGTCGCCGTAGTTGTAGTCGTTGAGGTTGTCGAAGTTGAGGTAAAGCCTATATTTTATCATGTTGCTCACAAGAAGCTCGCCGTTGTCGCTGAGAATATCGCCTCTTCGGGGCTCTATTGTCCTGTTGTAGACAATGGCGTTCTTTGATACGTCGAGCCAGTATTGTCGTTCGAGCGTAATGATGATGATAGCTTTGACGACAATAATCAGTGCCCACAGTGAAAATCCGAAGATTAACAATGTTTTGAATCGGCGTATTATGTTCTTCTTGTATGTGAACATTTCTCTTTGTTTTTCTTATTCTATTGTGTAAGGCGGGTTTGTGGCGGTCTTCAATTGGCTTTCGTGCTTGTTTATATAGTTCTCAATGTTCGATTGGCGGCTCTTTTCCGAGAATTCGCTCTGCCTTGTCAGCAGCTGGTATCTCATGTCCTGTCTCTCGGCTCTAAGCTCTTTTATCATCTTCTGCTCGTGCCTGTATGAGTACCTGTTACTTACATAGATGAAGGCATATAGCACAATCAGCAGCATGAGCCATATGTTCTTTACGAAAATATCGCTCTTGAAGAGTTTTCCTCCAAGCAGGGTGCTTATTATCTTGCCCTTCTTCTTTGTTGTCTTTTTATTACTGCCCGTCATCTCTTTTTATTGCTATTCGTAATTTCGCACTGCGCGAACGCGGATTCCTCTCCATCTCTTCGTCGGTCGGAAGTATCACTTTCTTCACATCGAAGGGCGAGGTAGAGCGTCCGAAAAAGTCTTTCTCTATTATTCCGTCAATGTTTCCACTCTTCATGAAGTTCTTTACGATTCTGTCTTCAATGGAGTGGTATGTTATGACAACAAGTCTTCCACCGGGTTTCAACAGGTCTTTTGCTTGGTTGAGCATCTCCTTAAGGCTTTCAATCTCTTGGTTTATCTCAATGCGCAGTGCTTGGAATACCTTTGCCATCTCCTTCTTTTCGCGTTGTGGGGGGCAGAAAGGCTTTGCGACTTCTATCAGGTCGTTTACCCGGCGAAAAGGTTTCTCTTCGCGACGCTTGATGATGCACGATGCAAGTCTCTTGCTGCACGACAGCTCACCGTATAACTTGAAGATGCGCGTCAGGTCCTCTTCGCTCGCCTCGTTGAGTAGTTCTGCTGCGGTCTTTCCTCCACGCTTGTTCATGCGCATGTCTAATTCCGAATCGAACCGGAATGAGAATCCTCGTGTCTCGTCATCGAAGTGGTGTCCCGAAACTCCCAAGTCGGCAAGCAGGGTGTCAATCTGTTCAACTTCGTGATAGCGCATGAAATTATAGAGATACTTGAAGTTTCCGCGTACGAAAGTGAAACGCTTGTCGTCGGGAGCATTTTTCTCGGCATCCTCGTCCTGATCGAAGCTGTAAAGATGTCCCTTTTTGCCTAAGCGGGTCATTATCTCGCGTGAGTGACCTCCTCCTCCGAATGTAACATCGACACAAATGTCACCGCTCTCAATCTCCATTCCGTCGACACTCTCCTTGAGCATTACAGGGGTGTGGTATACTACTGTGTTATTCTCCATGTTCTTCTCCTTTCTCTCTTTGCATTACCTTTTCGAGTTCGCTGCCAAAGTCCTCGATGCCCATAAATGACTGTTCCAGCTTGTCGTTAGACCAAATCTCTATGGTATCGTCCATGCCGAGGAAACGCACCTCCTGTGTTATGCCTGTCATGTCGCGGTATCTCTTGGGGAGCAGTATTCTTCCGTTGCTGTCTATTGTCAACTCCTCGGCATCGGTGACAAACATGCGGAATAGCATCTGGTCTTTAGCATTCCATCGGTTGAGTCTTCCGCGTAGCTCGTCTACAAGTTTATTCCATGTGGCGTCGGGGTAGAGCACAAGGCATTGCTGATACGGGTCTTTGCGCAGAAAGAGCCTGTCGCACCCCTCGCTCTGAAGTATACGACGGAAATAAGCGGGCAGGAATACACGCCCCTTATTGTCAGTTTTTGCCTCTATGTTACCCGTGAATCGCATACTTCTATTCCAAAATAATATATTCGTTTCAAAATTACACAATTCCCCACAATTCCCCACAAGGTTTCAATGATATTTTTTCATAAAGTTTTCAACAGGCGCTGTTCATGTATTGCATTGAAAATAAGTTTGTTGTTGGAGTGGGGCGGTTAAATAGCCCTATGCTGCCTCCAAAGGCGGTTTTCAGCTTTTTTAATGCCTGTTCTGCCACTTGTGTATATAAACAAGTCAGGGCATAGTCCGTAAAAGAACTATGCCCTGACCGCTATTTTTATTTGAATGTTTAAGCTTTCTTAGGCAACCATATATGTAGCATAATGCAACCGATTATTGCCGAGATGAACGAGCCGCTCAGAATACCAAGCTTGGCTTGGTCGAGCAGTACGTTGCCCATTGGCAAGCCTGCATATGATAGGTCGGCGATAAATATCGAAACGGTGAGTCCGATACCACACAGAGCACATACTCCGGTGAATGCCTTCCAGTTTGTACCTGTTGGGAGTGATACAATACCGCACTTCACTGCAATCCATGCGAACAGGAGAACTCCGGCAAGCTTACCGATGACAAGACCGCACATGACAGAGAGTCCTACTCCCGATGTAAGACAGTCGAGTCCCATTGTAGACATGTCTATTCCGATATTTGCAAATGCAAAGATGGGAATTACAAAATATCCGATCAGTGAATGCAGGTTGTCCTCGAGGTCCTGTAGCGGGCTGATGAGCTTGTCGGCAGCCGACTCCATGCTCTTGAGCTTGTTGATGTCATCGTGAGACAATATGACAGTGCCGTTTCTGCTTGCATCGACAATGGGGAACTCCTTAAGGTTCTCTCTTATGCGGTTGAGGTAGAAACCGCTGCCTTGCTGCAGTGTTGCAGGTACACAGAATGCTGTGATTACACCGGCGATGGTTGCATGGATGCCTGAGTTTAGCATTGCATACCACAGCACAAGTCCGGTCAACAGGTAGAAGAACTTGTTGTGTACCTTCATACGGTTTGCGATTACCATTATTGCTACACATATAGCCGAGAGTATAAGGAATGATGTGTGCAAATCGGAACTGTAGAAGAGTGCAATGACGATGATACCTCCAAGGTCATCGGCTACAGCCAATGCTGCAAGGAATACCTTGAGACCTGTAGGTACTCTGCTACTGAATACAGATAATACACCCAACGAGAAGGCTATGTCAGTAGCCATAGGTATTGCCAAGCCTCGCTGCATGTCTGCATTGTCGGGGCACAATAACCAGAAAACAAGTACAGGGACCAGCATACCGCCGCATGCTCCAATGATAGGCAGCATGGCCTTCTTGGCTGACGACAACTCGCCCACCAAGAGCTCGCGCTTGATTTCAAGTCCGACAGAAAGGAAGAACAGGGCCATCAGGAAGTCGTTGATTACCTGACTGAGTGTCATGTCGTGTCCATTGTGGCTGAACAGGTTGAAATCGCCTATAGATACACTTACGACATTCTGCCATAGGCCAAAATACCACTCTTTTGCACCGCTGTTTGCGCACACTATCGCAAGTACGGCTGCTACAATAAGCAACATGCTGGCTGAAACATATTTTTTTAGCATGCTTTTGAAACTATAATTAGCCATATTCTCCTTGTTTTATTGAGGTTAATATAAATGATTCTGTTAGAAATTGTATTTCATCATTAGGCATAC
>CAJGCJ010000003.1 GCA_904501775.1 uncultured Bacteroidaceae bacterium
GGTATAAGATTGAGCATGGCGGTCTACAACCCGGAGCAGATGCTGGCTGCTGATATAAAATAATGTCCTGTAGCAATTGCTACAGGACATTATTATAAGATATACTATTTAATATTATTAATAGTTCTCGGGCTTGATCTGGAAGTGTGCCTTAGGATGTGCACATACGGGACACATTTCGGGAGCAGCCTTGCCGAAGTGCAAGTGACCGCAGTTGCGGCACTGCCAGATGCAATCGCCATCGCGGCTGAATACCAAGTTACCCTTAACATTTGCAAGCAACTTGTTGTAGCGCTCCTCGTGAGCCTTCTCTACTCTTGCAACCATCTCAAAGAGTGCTGCAATCTCAACAAAACCCTCTTCGCGAGCCTCTTTAGCCATTGTGGGATACATATCGGTCCACTCCTCGTTCTCGCCGGCAGCAGCATCTACAAGGTTCTCGGCTGTACCCTCGATACCATGAACAAGTTTGAACCAAATCTTAGCGTGCTCCTTCTCCTGATCGGCTGTTTCTTGGAAAATTGCAGCAATCTGCTCATAACCCTCTTTCTTAGCCTTGCTTGCATAGTATGTATACTTGTTACGAGCCTGACTCTCGCCTGCAAATGCTTTCCACAAATTAGCTTCGGTCTTTGTTCCTTTCAATGATTTTTCCATAGTTTTATCAGATATTTTTAATTCTTACTTTATATAAATGTTTTTCACATGCAATTATCGCAATTTTTAACGATGTTTACAAATGATTTATTAAAAATATGTCGGATGATAAGAATTTTTAAGTAAAACAGCGTCAACAAAAAACAATACCCGAAGCAATGCCCGGGTATTGTAATGCTATTGTAATGAATTACTTTTTGCAGCTGCCTACACAAACGGGCTTGATCTGCTTGAAGAAATCGTTACCCTTATCATCCACAAGAATGAATGCGGGGAAGTCCTCGACCTCGATTTTCCAGATAGCCTCCATACCAAGCTCGGGATACTCTACACACTCGATGCTCTTGATATTGTTCTGAGCAAGGATAGCCGCAGGACCACCGATTGAGCCAAGGTAGAAACCGCCATGCTTTTGACAAGCGTCGGTCACCTGCTGGCTGCGGTTACCTTTGGCAAGCATAATCATGCTGCCGCCATTTTCTTGGAACAGGTCGACATATGAATCCATACGGCCAGCTGTGGTGGGTCCCATAGAGCCGCAAGGCATTCCTGCAGGAGTCTTGGCAGGACCTGCATAGTAGATAGGATGGTCCTTGATATACTGGGGAAGTCCTTCGCCACGGTCGATGCGCTCTTTCAGCTTAGCGTGTGCGATGTCACGACCTACGATGATTGTTCCATTGAGTGAGAGACGTGTAGAAACAGGATATTTGGTAAGCTCCTTGAGAATCTCGCTCATAGGCTGGTTGAGGTTTATTTTAACAGCCTCGCCCTCGCCTGCATTGCGGAGCTCCTCGGGGATAAGTGAACCGGGGTTATCATCGAGCTTCTCAATCCAGATACCGTCCTTGTTAATCTTACACTTTATGTTACGGTCGGCCGAACAACTTACACCCATTCCCACGGGGCAGCTTGCGCCGTGACGGGGCAGACGTACAATACGGATGTCGTGTGCAAGATATTTACCACCGAACTGAGCACCCAAGCCAATGCGGTGTGCCTCGGCAAGCA
Source organism: uncultured Bacteroidaceae bacterium (assembly GCA_904501775.1). Classification (GTDB taxonomy): domain Bacteria; phylum Bacteroidota; class Bacteroidia; order Bacteroidales; family Bacteroidaceae; genus HGM04593. The sequence goes on from CAJGCJ010000003.1 coordinate 1,669, forward strand.
CCTCTTTCTCGAGCTCTACATCGCGGAAAGCACGGCCTGTCTCGTCACCTGTTGTGGGGAGACCGTCGTAATAGTGAGTAGAGGCGAGCTTAACTGTTAGAAGATTCTTCTCGGCCGATGTACCGCCAATCACGAATGCGATGTGATAGGGAGGACAAGCAGCTGTGCCCAAGCTCTTCATCTTCTCAACAAGGAAGGGAACAAGTGTCGCAGGGTTAAGAAGCGCCTTTGTCTCTTGGTAGAGGTATGTCTTGTTGGCCGAACCACCACCCTTTGTAACCATAAGGAACTTATACTCCATTCCTTCGGTTGCCTCAAGGTCGATCTGTGCAGGAAGGTTGCAACGTGTGTTCACCTCGTCGTACATTGTAAGGGGTGCGTTCTGGCTGTAACGCAAGTTCTCTTGTGTGTATGTATCGTAGACACCGCGTGCAAGTGCCTCTTCGTCACAGAAGCCTGTCCACACCTGCTGACCCTTCTCGCCATGGATAATTGCTGTACCTGTATCCTGACACAAGGGGAGCTGGCCTTTGCAAGCAACCTCGGCATTGCGAAGGAATGTCAGAGCCACATATTTGTCGTTATCGCTTGCCTCTGGGTCGCTAAGAATCTTAGCCACCTGCTCGTTGTGCTCGCGACGGAGCATAAACGATACATCGCGAAACGCTGTGCGCGACAAAAGTGTAAGCGCCTCGGGTGTCACCTTGAGTACCGGAGTACCTTCGAAATCACCAACCGATACACCCTCTTTGGTCAAGAGGTAGTACTCTGTCGTATCCTCACCGTGCTGGAACATATGAGAATACTTGAATTCGGGAATTGTTGCCATAATTGTATATAATTTGGGGTAAAATTAATCGTTTGTCTGATACTATTCCTCGTCTGCTATAGTATAGAGGAAGTCATTATAGGGGTATTTCTGCACATGCAACTCGCACACTCGCTTGTAGATTATATCCTTGAGCGTATCGATATTCTGTTTCTCGCGTGCCGATATGAAGATACAGTTCTCCTCGAGCTTTGCCATCCAACTGTTCTTCAACTCATCGAGTGTCATGTTCTCGCGTGTCTTTGGCGTAAGGTCGTCCTCGTCCTTTTGCACATATGTAAAAGCATCGACCTTGTTGAAGACCACCATCATGGGTTTGTCGCCACAGTTAAGGTCGGCAAGTGTCTTGTTCACCACCTCTATCTGCTCCTCAAAATCGGGGTGCGACACATCAACCACATGCAGCAGCATATCGGCCTCGCGCACCTCGTCGAGTGTCGACTTGAAAGACTCTACAAGGTCGGTAGGTAGCTTGCGGATGAAACCTACTGTGTCGGACAACAGGAAGGGAAGGTTCTCGATGATTACCTTGCGCACTGTTGTATCAAGGGTTGCAAAGAGCTTATTCTCGGCAAAGACCTCACTCTTGGCAAGCAGGTTCATCAATGTCGATTTTCCGACGTTGGTATATCCTACGAGTGCTACGCGTATAAGGCGGCCTCTGTTCTTACGCTGTATGGATTTCTGACGGTCAATCTGCGACAACTGCTCCTTGAGCAGTGACATACGGCCAAGGATTATACGGCGGTCCATCTCGAGCTGTGTCTCACCCGGACCGCGAAGACCTACGCTGCCGCCTTTTCCGGCACCGCCACCCGAGCCACCACCCTGTCGTTCAAGGTGGGTCCACAGACGTTGCAGACGCGGCAGCATATATTTATACTGCGCCAACTCGACCTGTACCTTGGCGTGAGCCGTCTGGGCACGCATCGCAAAGATATCGAGAATAAGCGAAGTACGGTCGAGAATCTTTATCTTAAGTTCCTTCTCGATGTTACGTATCTGTTTGGCCGAGAGTTCGTCATCGAATATTACCATTCCAATCTCTTCATCGCTGTCCTTGCGCATTTCCACATACTCGGCAATCTCTTTCAGCTTACCGCTGCCGACGTATGTCACGGGATGGGGGTGGTCTATGCGCTGTGTAAAGCGCTTTACAACCTGAGCGCCTGCCGTATCGGCAAGAAACTCAAGTTCGTCGAGATACTCGTTTGTCTTACGCTCGTTTTGGGTGGAGGTAATAAGTCCTACAAGTATCGCTGTTTCTATTTTTGTTGTTGAAATAACAAATTCTTTCATTCAGTGCAAAATCATCTATTTAGATGCGAAGATAGTGATATTTTTTTATGCTGACGAAATAATGGATAATTAAAATATCTGTATCGAAGAATTACCGTCTGCGCCGACCTTTCCGGCACATATCATTTTATAATAGGATTATACTATAGCACGATAGATACCACCGGCTACGGTGCGTACAAGATTCTTCATCTCCAATTCGAATAGCGCCGACATTATAATGCCTACAGGGACATCGAGGGCTATTACAATCTGGTTTATCTGCAGTCCATCGCTATGGTCGCGCAGAAGTTCAAGCACACTCTCTTCCATTGGCGGGAGCAGGGGGAATAGCTCCCTCTCCTCGTCCGGTGTATTATTATTTTGGGGTGTCCAGTTCATTGCCTCGACAAAGTCATAGGCCGAGGTAATGAGCCCGGCCCTGTTGCGGGCTATAAGTTCGTTGCATCCGCATGAGTTCTTATCGTTTATTCTACCGGGGAAAGCAAAGCAGTCGCGTGAATATCCCGTTGCCAAAGAGGCTGTTACCAACGAACCTCCATACGAGGGCGACTCTACCACCACTGTCGCATCGGCTATTCCGGCAACTATGCGGTTACGCTGCAGAAAGTTTCCCTTGAAAGGATCTGTGCCACTCATGTACTCGGTGAGCACACCACCATTCTGCAGCATCTCCTTTGCCACACTACGATGCGCCGAGGGATAAATTCTGTCGAGTCCGTGTGCCAGCACACCTATTGTAGGAAGGCCTGCCTTCAATGCCGCACGATGGGCACACACATCCACTCCGTAGGCAAGACCACTTACTATAAGCGTATCGGGCAGTAGGCGGGCAAGGTCGGAAACAAATGCCTCACATATATCCTTACCATACTCGGTTACTCGACGTGTACCTACCACAGAGACAACGTGTGCTGCATTGAGGTTGACATTTCCCATTGTATACATCACTACAGGAGCATCGCTACACTCCTTGAGACGGTAGGGATATTCGTCACTGTTGTATGATATTATCCTTATGCCCTTTGACGTTGTAAATTCGAGTTCTTTCTCGGCGCATTCAAAGATTGACCTGTCTGATAGCGATTCTATCAGTTTAGCGGATGCACCGGGAAGCATATCGTGTATATTGCCGATATTGGCAAACAGCTGCGATGCACTCCCTGCTACCTCCAATATCTGCAAAAGAAGAGCAGCATTCACGCCCCGCACCTTAGTGAGTGCAAGAAGTGAAAGCTGCTCGTTATTGTTGTTTTGTGCCACTATCGGCTACTGTTTTCTTACTTTATGATAGCCTGGAAAGCCTCGCTGCCTGCGAACTTCGCGAACTCAAGGTCACCAAGCGCCTTCTGTGCCATTGAAGAGTCGAGCTTAACAGCATTCTTCAAACCATCGTACAAAAGTGACGCGTTGTTTGTACGTGCACCGAGTACTGCTGTAAGATAGTATGTTGTTGCATCAGGCTCATTTACTGCTGACAAAGTGTTCTTTGCAGAACTGTAGTCCTTGTTAAGAATCTGTGCAAGAGCTGCGCTGTTGCTGGGCTCTGAACCGAAGAGGTCGGCTGCACGTGCATACGGGCCCTGAGCAATGTACAATGAAGCAAGAGCCTCGTCGCCATCCTTAGAGTTAGAACCCTTAGCCATGTATGTCTCGGCCTTAGCTACATCACCGTCGAGCAATGCAAGATAACCCAAGTTAACATTTACCTCGGGAGCATTGGGAGCCAAAGAAGCGGCCTTGCTCCAATACTGTGCTGCAGTCTTGTAGTCGCCCTTGTCGTAAGCGAGCATACCAAGGTTGTTGTAAGCACGGTAATCCTTGGGATAGAGACGTGCTGCTGTCTTATAGATATTCTCCTTCTCTGCTACGTTGTCTGTTATAACCGCTGCGTAGAGAATCTCCTCGAGTGACAACTCCTTGGCATCAGCCTTGAACTGCTCCATAATCTCGCTGTCGGTGCGACCCAACAACTGGTAGTTCAATGTGATACGTGCACGACGCAACTGGGGAAGAACCTCGTCGGCAAGTTCGCTGTAAACAGAAGAGATGTTCTTTATCTGTGCCTCACGCTCCTCGGGATCGGAATACATTGACAACACGCGGATGATAAGCTCCTTATCGGGGAGGTTAGACTGTGCTACAAGCTGCTGGAAACCTTCCCAGTCCTCAGCTGTATAATCGGTATCAAGGTTACCCTCGAGCTTGGCAGCCTTCATCTGCTTGCGAACATAGTTGGCTGTATTCTTCTCACGACCGGTAGCAACATTCACGTTGAGTGACATATCACCATCGGGAGAAGCATAAGCTGCAACCTCAACATTCTCGAGAACCTTTCTCTCAGTGTCGGCAGCAACAGCCTTCATAGCCTCCTTAAGAGCCTTGATAGACTCAGTGTTCAACTGGTTGTTACGCAAGTTGGTCTGCTGGATCAAGAACATGATATTTGCCTGCTGAGCCTGCTTGATAACGCGCTGGAAAGCGTCCTCACCCAATGCAGTATTTGCACTTACAACAGTTGAACGATACAACTGCGATGTAGCGATACAGCCATCGGCAACTTTAACCTCGGGAAGCTCGTAGCTCTTGCTGCCCTTAGTTACGTTAAACTTAAGATACAATGCAGAGTTAGCCATCTCGGGCTTGTAGTCGAACTTCATTTTCATTGTAAAGTTACCACCATTCTCGTAAGAAACTACACGGTTGTTACCCTGTACCTTCTCGCCTTGGAATGTTACTGACTCGGCAACAGACTCACCACCCTCGTACTTCAGAACGGGAGTAACTGTGAGAATAGACTTCTTGTTGAAAAACTCAGCGGGGAAACGACCGTCAATTGTTACAGGTACCTCAGTGCCGACAACCTCGAGCACAGCAGGTGTTACTGTAAAGTATTGCGACTGTAATCCACTCATCTTTGAACTACAAGAGCTCAAAAGCGCAATTGTCACTAATGACAAGATTGTTGTAATTTTCTTAAACATCACAAATTCCTTTGAAATTTTTATAATCACTGTTAATTTATTATTTATCAACCTATTACATCGGATTTTCACATCAAAAGCGCCTTGTTTTTGACAAGAATCCCGACATAAAGCCAAAAAGTTAGTGCAAATATACAAAACAAAATACACATTTAAAGCAACTTACCGCGATTTTATATATATAAATTTACTATTTTTTTAAGTCGGGCTGTTTCGACGGCCTGCTTCGAGGATGAAACTCTATAATCTCGGAGCGCAGACGATGGCGGTCGATGTGGGTATAAATCTCGGTGGTAGATATGCTTTCGTGTCCTAAAATAGCCTGTATAATGCGCAGATTGGCTCCGCCTTCGAGCATGTGCGTCGCAAACGAATGACGGAACGTGTGAGGGCTGACATTCTTATTGATGCCTGCACGCTCGACTGTATCCTTTATCATACGGAACACCGTTATCCGGGAGAGTGGCTTACCGCGCCTCTCGCTCACAAAGACATAATCCTGAAAGCCGGGTTTCACAGCTATGCGCTCCCGATCGTAGAGATAGTAATTCAGTTCACTTATGGCACTCTCCGATATCGGAACAAGACGCTGTTTGTTGCCTTTTCCAATCACGCGGATGAACTCTTCGGTAAGATTGAGGTCAGAGAGACGCAACCCGCACAATTCCGAAACGCGCAAGCCGCAACTGTAGAGCATCTCAATTATAGCCCTATTGCGTTGCCCCTCAAGAATATCGCAATTGACAGCCTTTATTATACGGTCAATCTCGCCAACAGTAAGCACGTCGGGCAGATGCAGTCCTATCTTGGGAGAGCGCAGAAGCTCGGTGGGATTCCTCTCGATATAACCGTCGAGCTTAAAGAATGTATAAAGAGAGCGCAACGACGATATGATGCGCGCCTGACTGCGCGGATGTATTCCTACATCGGCAAGCGTCTCAAGAAAACGGCGAAAATCGTCAAGTTCTGCATCCTCGAGCTTCTTACCCTCATCATCAAGATAGCTGCCGAACCTGACAACATCCATCATATACGCCTCAACGGTACGCGGAGAAAGCCCCTTTTCGAGACGCAGATATATACGGTATCTCTCCAACGGAGAGTTTATCTTTTTTGCACACATGCCTGTTTGTCCAAACGGAATTATCATTAATATAAGGCAGAAAGCCAAAGCAGGCATCTGCAGATGCAAAAATAGGCAAATTAAAGGATAAAACTTTTACAACAGCATCTGTTTTTAGACGTTGTTGATTTTTTATTGCCGGCAACAAAAATCTTTCAAAAGATACATTGTCTCTTTTTTTTGTGTATCTTCGCGACAAAATGTCGCGCAAGCGGTTACAACAATGAGCATAGACGAAAAACTAAACGACTACATATCGGCACACAGCAGCCCCGAAGGCGATTATCTGTACCGTCTGTATCGCGCCACGAACATTGAGATTCTGAACCCTCACATGGCATCGGGGCATATACAGGGACGCCTGCTTAAACTGCTTGTGAAAATGATACGCCCGAAGAGGATTCTCGAAATAGGCACATATACCGGATATTCGGCAATATGCATGGCCGAGGGACTCGATGAAGGGGGTAAACTTTTCACTTTTGAGATAGACGATGAGCTCGAAGACTTCACCCGTCATTGGATCGAGGGCTCACCGGTTGCCGACAAGATAGTATTCACCATCGGAAGTGCGCTTGAGATAGTACCCTCTTTAGGCGAGAAATTCGATTTGGCATTCATCGACGGCAACAAACGCGAATATATCGCATACTACGAGATGGTGCTGCAGCACCTGAACGAAGGTGGTTGGATACTTGCCGACAACACTCTGTGGGACGGTCATGTGATTGACCCCTCTTACAAGGATGCACAGACAAACGGTGTAAGGGCATTCAACGACTACATTCGCAATGACGAGCGTGTAGAAGAGGTTATATTACCCCTGCGCGACGGACTTACAATAATCAGAAAAAAATAATAAGAAAATGGACAGTACAAGACAAAATAAGATTTCGCGCCTTATACAGAAGGAGCTTAGTGACATATTCCTTTTAATGGCAAAAGAGACACGCGGTGTAATGGTTTCAGTGAGCGTAGTACGCGTAAGCCCCGACCTTGGCATTGCAAAGGCCTACCTCAGCGTATTCCCATCGGAGCGCGGCGACGAGGTGATAGAGCATCTTACAAAAAACACAAAGGCCATCCGTTACGAACTTGGCAACCGCGTGAGACACCAGCTTCGAATCATCCCCGAACTGCGTTTCTACAAGGATGACTCACTCGATTACATCGAGCACATCGACAATCTGCTGAAAGACTAACCGCAACACGCCCCGAATGAATTTATCGCTTTACATAGCTCGTCGCTACCTCTTTTCAAAGAAGAGTCATCAGGTGATAAACATCATCTCGGGAGTTGCCGTTGCCGGCATCGCGCTTGCCACAATTGCAATGATATGCACGCTTTCGGTGTTCAACGGTTTCACCGAAGTGGTGGAGATGCAGTTCACAGCATTCGACCCTCAGGTAAAGATAGAGACAGCAGAGGGCAAGACTTTCGACGCACTCGACAAACGCATAACAGCCGTCACCTCACTGCCCGAAGTTGAAACAGCCACACAATGCCTCGAGGAGAGAGCCATGGTACAGTATAACGGGCAGCAGGTAATGGTGATGCTGAAAGGCGTGGAGGAGAACTTTACCGAACTGACAAGAATAGAAGATGCCCTCTTCGGCAACGGCACATTTATCATAAAAGACAGCACAACCAACTACGCTGTCATTGGAGCAGGTGTAACATCGGCTCTCAACTGCGGAATATACTTTACACATCCGCTTGAGGTATATGCCCCCAAACGCAACAAAAAGGCGAACATAACAAACCCTGCATCAAATTTCAAGAAAGATTATCTTTATGCATCGGGAGTGGTTTTTGCTGTACAGCAGCAAAAATATGACAACAACTACCTGCTCTCGTCCATCGATTTTGCACGCAACATTTTCAATCGCGGCAGCAGCGAGGTGAGCAGCGTAGAACTTCGGCTCAACGAGAAGTGCAACGAAACAAGCACCATCAAAAAGATTGAAAAGATATTGGGCCGCGATTTCACCGTTAAGGACCGCTATAAGCAACAAGAGGATGTGTTCAAAATAATGCAGGTTGAGAAGTTCATCTCCTACATCTTTCTATCGTTCATACTGCTGATAGCATGCTTCAACATCATAGGCTCGCTGTCGATGCTGGTAATTGAAAAGAGACAGGATGTCGAGACACTGCGCAACTTGGGAGCAGGCAACAAGCTAATCACAGACATATTTGTATTTGAGGGTTGCATGATATCGGCATTAGGAGCCGTTTCGGGTATTGTTTTAGGTATAGGAATATGTATGATACAACAGCATTTCGGAGTGCTCAGCTTAGGCGACGGCAGTTTCGCCATAGACAGCTATCCCGTCAAATTGGACAGCAATGACATTCTGCTTGTATTTGCGACAGTACTTATCATTGGGGCTGCCGCTGTAGGAATACCCGTCCGTCTACTCACAAAAAGAATCCTGGAAGAGAGCGAGCAGAAAAGATAAAAACTTAAAAAAAGCAAACAGAAACAGCATCATTCGCATTATTTATATACATTAGCAACGAAATAATTTAACATAACAGAAAGATGAAAAAGATTAGAGCAGCAATTGTTGGATATGGAAATATAGGAAAGTATACACTTTACGCACTCGAAGCTGCGCCCGATTTTGAAGTTGCAGGTATCGTGCGCCGTTCAGGCTCGGCTAATTTGCCCCAAGAGTTGAAGGCATACAGCGTAGTGAGCGACATACGCGAACTTGGCGACGTTGATGTAGCCATACTATCGACCCCCACACGAAGTGTAGAGAAATATGCGAAGGATATCCTTGCCTTAGGAATAAACACTGTAGACAGTTTCGACATACACTCACAGATTGTAGCGTTGCGCCGTTCACTCGACGAGAGCGCAAAGGCCGGGAACGCGGTTTCGATAATATCTGCAGGATGGGACCCCGGAAGCGATTCCGTCGTACGCACACTATTGCAGGCCATTGCCCCCAAAGGTATCACATACACCAATTTCGGCCCCGGAATGAGCATGGGACACACCGTTGCAGTAAAGGCAATCGAGGGTGTAAAGGCAGCATTGTCAATGACAATCCCTGTGGGCACAGGCATACATCGTCGCATGGTATATATAGAGATTGAAGAGGGCTACAATTTCGACACAGTTGCAGCTGCAATAAAAGCAGACCCCTATTTTGTAAACGATGAGACCCATGTAATCAACGTGCCCTGTGTAGATGAACTGCTTGACATGGGACATGGCGTAAACCTCACACGCAAGGGAGTTTCGGGAAACACACAGAACCAGCTCTTCGAATTCAACATGCGCATAAACAACCCTGCACTGACAGGCCAAGTATTGGTGTGCGCAGCGCGAGCATCCATGCGCCAGCAGCCGGGATGCTACACAATGGTAGAGATTCCTGTACTCGACCTTTTACATGGCGACCGCGAAGAGCTGATATCACATCTCGTATAATCCGCAAACAGAGATACATTTATATATCATAAGAGGGGGAGGCGTATCGCCTCCCCCTCTTATGATTATCTTTCAGCCCTAAGAGTCACAGCCGAACTCAGTCTGTCGCCACCCATGGGCGGGGTATCTTTCTTCATATCAATCTCAACCGCCGAAACGCCCCCGAAACGGTCGAACAGAACCTCAAGAATACGTTTACAAACATTCTCGAGCAGCAGCGAGGGTTTCTCCATCTCTTTCACAACAACATCATACACATCGGCATAGCTCACTGTTTCATCTATGCTGTCACTATATGCACATGAGCAATCGTCAAGGAAAAGCCTGATATTTATGGTAAACCATGCCCCAACACTCCTCTCTTGCTCGAGCACACCATGATAGGCATACAAATGCACATTGTGCAGTGCTATACTGTAATCGGTTATCTTCATAAGAGCTCTATTAAATGGCAAGAGGAGATACCATCAGATACCTCCCCTGCCCGATAGGAAATATATATAGTGTGAAAGAATTATACTATTAACCACATCTTGAATATCCGCAGTTGGGACAGTGCAGACAACCCTCTTCAAAGATCAGTGAAGTCTGACACTCGGGACACTTCTCGGATGACTTGGCTCCATCCTTGACATAACGCTTGAGTGCGCGCTCTACACCATTCTTCCATGTATTGATATTATCAGAGCCGAGTTGCAACGATGAAATGAGCTTTATAACCAGCTCAATGGGCATCTTGTAGCGCAATACTCCCGAGATAAGCTTGGCATAGTTCCAAAATTCAGGGTTGAATCGCTCAGAAAGTCCTTCGATTGTGGTCTTGTAACCTATCTTGTTCTCGAACTGGAAGTCGTATCGCTTGCTGCCGTCCTCGTTGACATGCTTAATAATGATACCCTTTGTTACATTCTTGGGCAAAGGGATACCATCCTCATCATCCTGCTGACCGGTAAAAATCTCATAAGGCTCTCCATTCAGAAGACCGATGAACGCCACCCACTTCTCCTTGTTGTTCTGGAAACGCACAACATCGGCCTCAAGTACCATGGGACGGGTCTCGGTTATTGAAGCCTTCAACTCCTCGGGCTCTTTCTTATCTTTCTTGCTGTCGGCAGCCACGAGCACTCCGGCACGCGAACCGTCACGATATACTGTACAACCCTTGCAGCCACAGCGCCATGCTGTCACATAGAGTTCATTCACCAGCTTCTCGTCAACATTATTGGGAAGGTTGATTGTAACGCTGATTGAGTGGTCGACCCATTTCTGGATACGTCCCTGCATCTCAACCTTTGACACCCAGTCTATATCGTTTGAAGTAGCCTTGGCATAGGGTGAACGGGCAACCAGAGCATCAATCTCGGCTTGTGTATATCGCTTATCGGTATCTATACCGTTCTGCTTCATCCACTCGACAAACTTATGATGGTAAACGATGTACTCCTCGAAAGCATCGCCATTCTCATCGGTAAAGTCGATGCGGACCTCGGGGTCGTTGGGATTCACCTTGCGACGGCGTTTATACACCGGCATAAAGACAGGCTCTATACCCGATGTTGTCTGTGTCATTATACTTACGGTTCCTGTAGGAGCAATGGTAAGACATGCGATGTTACGGCGGCCATACTGTTTCATATCCTCGTACAACTGCGCATCGGCCTCTCTCAAACGGTTGATGAAGGGATTGTTCTCTTCGCGCTTGTAATCGAAAATTTCAAATGCACCACGCTCCTTTGCCATGTTGACAGACGAGCGATAGGCCGAGAGAGCCACATTCTTATGTACCTCAACAGAGAAGTCAATAGCCTCGGCACTTCCGTAACGGAGTCCCATTGCTGCCAACATATCGCCCTCGGCTGTTATACCTACACCTGTACGGCGGCCCATGCTGCTCTTGCGCTCTATCTTATTCCAGAGGTTAAGCTCAGCACCCTTGACTTCAGAGCCTTCGGGGTCACTCTCAATCTTAGCCTTTATAGCAGCTATCTTCTCGAGCTCGAGGTCAATTATATCGTCCATAATGCGCTGTGCCTTCTGAACATGCTCGCGCAAGAGTTCGAAATCAAAAGAGGCCTCAGGTGTAAACGGATTCTTCACATATGAGAAGAGGTTTATTGCAATAAGACGACACGAGTCGTAGGGGCACAAAGGAATCTCACCACAGGGATTTGTCGAAACAGTCTTGAATCCGAGGTCGGCATAGCAGTCGGGAATTGATTCGCGCTGTATGGTATCCCAGAACAACACACCGGGCTCGGCCGATTTCCATGCATTATGTATAATCTTTTTCCAGAGTTCGCCTGCATTGATACTTTTCGAAACCATAGGCTCGGCAGCATCAATCGGATATTTCTGAACATAATCGGTACCCGATGTAACAGCCTGCATGAACTCATCGTCAATCTTCACCGACACATTGGCACCTGTGACCTTGCCTTCGGTCATTTTTGCATCAATGAAAGACTCCGAATCGGGGTGCTTTATTGATACACTAAGCATCAGCGCTCCACGACGGCCATCCTGAGCAACCTCGCGTGTCGAATTCGAGTAACGCTCCATAAAGGGAACAAGGCCTGTAGAAGTGAGAGCCGAGTTCTTTACAGGAGAGCCCTTAGGGCGTATGTGAGAAAGGTCATGTCCTACACCACCACGACGCTTCATCAGTTGCACCTGTTCCTCGTCTATTCTTATGATACCGCCATAAGAGTCGGCATTACCATCGAGTCCGATAACGAAACAGTTCGACAATGAGGCTATCTGAAAGTCATTACCGATACCGGTCATGGGGCTACCCTGCGGTACAATATACTTGAAGTGGTCGAGCAGACCGAAAATCTCTTCGGCCGACATTGGATTCTGATACTTCGCCTCAATTCTGGCAATCTCATTGGCAATTCTCCAATGCATATCCACGGGGGTCTGTTCATATATGGCCCCGAAAGAATCTTTTACAGCATACTTGTTGACCCAAACTCTTGCAGCCAATTCATCACCTTTGAAATATTCAAGTGATGCCGAGTATGCCTCATCATAGGTATAAGTTTTCTTCTCCACGTTGATTTTATATTATTTTAGTTTGATTTTTCAGAATCGAGTGCTCCATCATCAAGCACTACAAATGTAAAAATCTTTTTTTTATTTACCAAGAAAAACAAATACAACTTATAAACAAGAAACAAAGTTTTCCAAAAATATTTTTATATAACTGATTATCAATAATATAAAAATTCAAAAGCCGACAAAAGTTTTCCAAAGCGACAACTACACAGAAACTGCGGTTGCAAAAAAAATCCACAACCCATTAACGGATTGTGGATTTCCTTTCGCTACCTTTTATTTATGCACTTTGCAAAGATACTTCTATCTGGTTAAGTTCGTAACGGAACTGCTTATCTGTCTCGGCAAGATTGGTAATGGTCTTGCATGCGTGCAACACAGTCGCATGATCGCGGCCACCAACATACTGGCCTATCTTGGAAGTTGACAAATCGAGATACTTCTTTGCGAGATACATCGACACCTGACGAACCAACACCACCTCGCGCTTACGTGAACGTGTAGATATACTGTTTATATCCACATTGTAGTAGTCAGTCACTTTCTTTATTATATCGTCGATAGTAACAGGATGTTTCTCAAAATCGGAGAAATCGCCTACAATTCTACGCGCAAGGTTCAAATCTATCTCAGTACAGTTGATTGTCGAGTGCGCCATCATAGAGACAACGATACCTTCAAGGTCACGGATGCTGGCATCAACATGCTCGGCGATGTACGAAATGACCTCATCAGGGAATTTCAATCCATCTTTGTGGGTCTTGCTACGGAGAATGCTCTTGCGCAATTCCAAATCGGGCTTCTCAATCTCTGCTGTCAAACCCCACTTGAAACGTGTTATGAGTCGGTCTTCCATACCCTTAAGCTGCATTGGAGAACGGTCGGATGTCATAATCAGTTGCTTTCCATTCAAATGCAAGTGGTTGAATATATGGAAGAATGCTGTCTGAGTCTTTTGCAGACCTGCAATCTCCTGAATATCGTCTATAATAAGGACATCTATACTCTGATAAAATCTCATAAAGTCATTGAAACTTCTCTGTAGTATAGAGTCGGTATACTGTACCTGAAAGAGATGGGCCGAAATGTAAAGCACGCGCAATTCGGGGTGCAGTTCCTTTATCTTACATCCGATAGCATTCACAAGGTGAGTCTTTCCGACACCCGATGCACCATGGATAAAAAGAGGATTGAACACCTTACCGGGATTATTTGCCACACTGACTGCTACCGAACGTGAGAGTCTGTTGCTTATACCCTCGACATAGTTATCAAATGTATATCGGTTAATAAGCATTGAATCGAGCTCTTGATTCTCACTCTTACAAGCAGCGGGCTCGGGCTCAACCTCTACAGCAAGGTCGTCGCCTATTACAGTAAGCACGCTATACATAAGCTTGGTGCCCTCACCCATTACCTTGTTAAGGGTGTAGCCAAGCAAATCAACAGCATTAGCCTCGAGGAACTCGTACACAAAATTGCTCTTTACCTGTATAGTAAGAGTTGAATCTTCATACTTAAGCGGTTTTATATCGGCAAACCAAGTATTAAAAGCTTTCTCGGATACATTGTCGCGGATTATCTCCAGACACTTATCCCATTTTGCTTGCAATTCAGAGTTCATCAGTTATATTGTTCTATATAATTATCCTTTATTATTCTTTCACCTTTCATCCATTTATCATACATGAACCCGTGCACGACAAAGAGTAACCCGCTTCATACGCGACAGACTGCTTTATACAAAAGATACGAGAAAATGTATATAAATTGATGATTACTACGAAAAAGAGTGGTAAGTTACAAGGGTTTTATCGGCAGTATCGGAGACCACCCGACACCTTGTTTCATTACCGTTTTTCTTATTCGCAATGCAAATATCCGAAAAGAAAACTTAAAATGCAAGCAAAAAAAAGGCACCGTTTTTTTGCATTTTTTAAGGGGCTAAATATCAGTAATTTATGATTTCCGGTTTTTCAATTATTGCATAACTAATAAAAAAACACACTATATTGATTACCAAATAATTAACCTGTTGATAACTTTTTAAAAACTTTAAATAGGGTATTAAAAAACAGCCTTAGAGTGGCCATATAAGGGGATTATCGCCTTATGCTGCATAAGCGGGCAAAAACTGTGCTGTTTTTAGAATAATTCTATATAAGGATTTTCATTTTCATATTAGAATTATTTTTGCTAAGCACATTTTTCAACTCAAAAAAAGCATATAACAAAACAGAGTACTTGCAATATTAGCATTTCTTTTACAATAAAAAATAAGACGGAAAAGTTTTATTTGCAGTTTATTTAAGTAACTTTACGGGGTGTTCCTAAAAAACATTGTAAAACATATATTTATATGAAAAACATCTTTCTCACCATTGCACTGCTATGTTCGGCATTATCAGTTGCCGAAGCACAGGAAAAGAAGGCATTCGAGCACCTCGACCTCAGCATCACAGCTGGTAGTACCGGCATTGGTTTCGACCTAGCAACCCACATCAGTGAACGGTTCCGCGTAAGAGCAGGATTCTCTTTCATTCCAGAGTTTGACAAAAAGATGAATTTCGGCATTGAAGGCCGAAGAAAAGACGAGAATGGTAATTGGGTTGCCACAAAATTCGACTCTATGGCCGATAAATTCGCAGAATTTACAAGCCTTAAGATTAACGACAACATCGACATGCTCGGCAACCCCGATTTCTACAATGGCAACCTGCTTATCGACTTTTTCCCCATAAAGAACAGCAACTTCCACATTACAGCAGGTTTCTACTATGGAAAATCACAGATAGCAAATGCCTGCAACACAATCGAAGACATGCCATCGCTTTTAGGGGTAACCATGTATAACAACTTCTACAATAAGATAGAGAACGGAGAGCCCATATATGGCGAAGACATATACCTTGACCCCGAGCTCGAGGACAAGTTCCTGCGAAACGGACGACTTGGCATTCACATTGGTGACAGAGTCGGCAGCGGAGAGCCATACATGATGGAGCCCGACGAGAACAGCACTGTAAAAGCCAAAATATTTGTCGACTCGTTCAAGCCTTATCTTGGATTTGGTTATGGAGGCAGGCTCACAAAGAAGGCCGAAGCTATAACAATATCATTCGACAGCGGTATAATGTTCTGGGGCGGCACCCCACAGGTTGTAACCCACGACGGCACCGACTTGGCAAAAGATGTTGAGAATATCGGAGGAAAGGTAGGCGACTATGTACGTATAATAAAAGCCCTCAAGGCCTATCCGGTAGTTAACCTAAGAATATCATTCCGACTATTCTGACAACATAGGAACAACATATAAAAAATGCGGGACCCAAAAAGTCCCGCATTTTTATGGAGGTATATAAGATTATTCTACTATAACCTTCTTCGAAGTTCCATCTTCAAATATTACTACATTTACACCTCGCTGCAATCTATCGAACTGCACACCATGCAAGTTGTATATTCTGCAAGCATTGCTCTCATGGAACAAATCTTCGATGCCCGTACTGCTTCTAACCACAATAGTGCATTTAGCAGTGTAGCCACCGTCTACAGATGTAGCTGTTACCTCGGCCACACCTTCGGCCAAAGCAACAATAGTACCGTCATCATCACGCGAAAGCACCGATTCGTCGCTTACACTCCACTCAAGAGCTCCGTCGGTGGTTGCAAGTGGCAAAGTATTTGCTGTCAGAACTATCGTTTCGCCTATATTCATCTCTACATCCGTAGCAGATATCTCAACTCCGGCAGTATGCTCGTATACCATAACCGAGCAGGTATCAGACACAACACTGTTCCTTGTGTACTGAGCGACAGAGACGATTATATCGGCATTTCCATAGCTCTTTGCAGTCACCTCGCCTTCATCTACACCTGCCACAACTTCGTTGCTGCTTAGCCATGTCAGTGCCTTGTTTACAGCATTATGCGGAAGCACTTCGGCTGTCAAGGTATAGCTGTCGCCTACATACATTACCAGAGAATTGTCGCTAAGCATAACCTCTTCGGCAACAGGGACTGTTACCGTTACTCGGCATTTTGCAATGTGACCGCCATCGAGTGCCTTCACACTAACCTCGGCTACGCCTTCGGCCAGAGCAACTATATCGCCATCGGCATTACGGCTGATTACGGTTTCGTCGCTTATGCTCCACTCTATCAGGTTGTCACTCTTTCCAAGCGGCAAGGTATTGGCTGTAAGAGCAAAACTGTCTCCCACATATAGTTGCAGATCCGACTCCGATAGTTCAACACCGGTTGCATGTTCATACACAATAACCGAGCAGGTATCTGCTACAGCATCATTTGTAGTGATATGAGCTATCACATTAGCCTTTCCATAACCAACCGCTGTTATATTACCGTCAGCAACAGCTGCCACAGCCTCACTGCTGCTATGCCATGTGAGCGCCTTGTTTTCTGCATCCTCGGGAAGTACCTCGGCTGTTACGGTATACTTGTCGCCTGCATACATTGTCAACGAGCTCTCGCTTAGTATGATTTTCTCGGCAACGGGAATTGTCTTGACTGTCACCTTACATTTTGCAATGTGACCACCATCTACCGATTTGGCAATAACCTCGGCCATACCTTCGGCCAATGCAACGACAACGCCATCGGCATTACGGCTGATAATTGTCTCGTCACTTACACTCCACTCTATCAGACCATCACTCTGTGCAAGCGGTAATGTATTGGCTGTGAGTGTAAAACTCTTGCCAACGAGCAACTCTGCATTTGTCGCAGACAGTTCAACACCTGTACAATGCTCATAAACAGTAACTTCGCAAACCGCTTTGACTGTATTCTTGGCCACGCAAGTTGCTGTTACAATGGCCTTTCCATAGCCCACAGCCTTAACAAAGCCGTCGGAATTGACCGTCACAACATTATTATCCGAACTTGACCATTCAATACTATTGTCTATCACATCATCGGGAAGCACAGTCGCAACAAGATTGAATGTATCGCCCGAATACATTGTCAGCGACTGTTTGCTCAGTGTTATAGACTCGGGCAAAATAAGTTTCTTGACAGTTACAGTACATTTTGCAGTGTGACCACCATCGACCGATTTCGCAACAACATCAGCTGTACCGACACCCACTGCAACCACTGTGCCATCGGCATTGCGTTTCACAACCTTTTCATTACTTATGCTCCACTCGATTTTACCATCCGATGTAGAGAGAGGCAATGTATTGGCTGTAAGCATAAAGCTTTCCCCCTCATACAGCTGCTTACTTGTCGCTGAAATCTTTACTCCGGTAGTATGCTCGTACACAGTTATTTCACAAGTTGTTTTAATTGTATTCTTTGCAGCACATGCCACTGTCACTGTTGCTTTTCCGTAACCTACAGCCTTAACTGCGCCGTTAGAATCGATAGTTATAACATTATTGTCCGAGCTTGACCAATTAAGGCTCTTGTCTACAGCATCCTGCGGCAACACCGTTGCAACAAGAGTGAATGTATCGCCCGAATACATTGTCAACGACTGCTTGTTGAGTGTTACAGACTCGGGCAAAACATAAACTTTGACGGTTACAGAACATTTTGCAATGTGACCGCCATCGACCGATTTTGCAATAACCTCGGCTGTACCGGCACCCACAGCAGTCACTGTGCCGTCGGCACTACGTTTAACAACATTCTCATCGCTTACGCTCCACTCAATCTTACCGTCTGTTGTAGAGAGAGGCAAGGTATTGGCAGTAAGCATAAAGCTATCACCGACATAGAGTTGCTGAGTTGTTGCAGAGATCTGCACACCGGTACAACGTGCATATACGTTTACCTCGCAAGTAGCTTTCAGCGCACTATTCGAGGCGCAAGCAACCGTTATAGTTGCCTTGCCGTAACCGACAGCCTTCACCAAACCATTTGCGTCTACAGTAGCCACGCTGCTATTTGAGCTTGACCATTTTAACGATTTGTCAGTGGCATTGCTTGGGAGTACTGTTGCAGCCAAAGTATGACTGTCACCTGCATACATTGTCAACTTGCTTTGTGACAAAGAGACTGACTGCACCGCTACATAAGGTTTATAATCACTCTCCGAAATCAACTTTATTTCGCTTGGTGAGTTCGCAGGCACTACAAGATAGGCAGTGTTGGCTGGTATAAAGTCAATATTTGCGGTAACAAAGCCAAGTTTACCATCCGACATGACACCAAGCACTCTCATTGTATTGGGATTATATGCCAATTGATTATTGTGTTTCTTTGTACCATTGTTAAAGTAGACTCCTTTCATAAGGTTACCCGACAAAGAAGTAACACCATTATCTCCTACACTCACCTTATTGTCGACATAGTTTGCAGACTTACATTTCACATACACCGCAGTAGAGGCAGGCACCTTGCCATCCTTAACCTCTTTCCACACTGCCTGCGCGCCATCAACTGTAGTTACGTAATAGGCAGTCATTCCGGCAGGAAGTGTAAATGGGAAATCGGCGTATATGGTTGTATAGTGCTCGCTCCCGACTGTCACTGAAGGTTTAAAAGCGAAATATTGCCCCTCGGTCTGGTTTACCGGTTTTATATACCAGTCACGGGTCTTTGTACTGTTTGTAAGCACTACACCTTCGTTATAAGTAGTATTCTCGTCACATAGATACTTTGTCAAGCCATTATGCTGAGCATACGCTCTGTAGCTTCCATCACTATTCTTGTATAGTTTCACATAATAGCCAATGATACTATACGATGTTGTGCCTTGAGCCTTAAAGTTGTACCCGTCACCTGCGGGTGATATATATATAATTGATGCAGGATCGGAGACAACATTCTCGAATTTCTTCTTGGTTTCGAGCGCACCTAAATCCGCATCAGTAGTTGAAAGATTAACACTGCCTTTATTATCTATCACTCTGATATAACGTTCGGTAACCTTATTCTGTACTCTATAATAACCGGCACCATTATACTGCGCAAAGAGAGTGTTTGCGACAGACAGCACTAAAAAGTATAATAAAAACTTCTTCATCCCTGAAAATAGAAAAAACTCTGCCTACTCATATAGAAGAACCATACCAATAGGACAGAGTTTATATAGATAAGATTTATTACTTAACAGTCTCTACAACCTTTTTAGACTTTGCAACAGCAATTGTCACACGGTTTGCAGTACCCTCCATAGGCTGAACTGTATCGCCTTTGTGATCGATTGAAATACGAGACTCAGCAATACCATACTGCTTAACCAAAGCCTCAGCAACCACGTTTACGCGTTTCTCGGCCAGTTCGGCATTGATAGTGGGGTTACCAGTGCCCTTGTCGGCATAACCACAAAGAGTAACAGTAGCCTCGGGATGCTCTTTCAAGAAATCGGCAACTTCCTGCACCTTATACATCTCGTCAGCGGGGATTGAAGTTCTACCTGCATTCTTGAAATATACAGCACGGTTCAGTTCGTGAATAGTTGTCTCTACATAGATTTTCTTCTCGACAACCTTCTCAACTACCTTCTCAACAATTCTCTCTTGCACAGGAGCAGGAGGAGTCTTAACCTTCTTATTGCTCTTGCCAAATACATACTTCACACCGATAAGACCGTTGAAGTACCAGTCTGAGTTACCCGCTTTCTTTGAGTTGTATCTATCGTTCAAGGTATTTGCCTGAAGTTCCAGACCTACACTCCAATTTGAGTTGATGCGGAAATCGCCCATGATACCTGCACGACCAAGGACCTTAACCTTTGTGCCGTCCCACAAATGACGAAGGTTCTGATTGTGACCATAGTCTGAACCCAACTCTGCCTTAACAGCAGCTGCATCATCATTTCCCCAAGCGATGTTTGCACCGATGCCGGCGAACGCGCTAAGTGTGAAAAGACGATCGGGGTTATAACCGAATATCAGGTTAGAAAAGTTAAGAGTTGCATCAACTGCGGGTGCTATATAATTCCATTTCCAAGTCTTGTCGAGTCCTTTCATCTCCCATCCACCCTTGCTCTGGAAAGCATTGATAGCAAAACGGGCACCTACCAACTTGTTGAAGTTATAACCACCTGCGATCTGAAGGTTATATGACATCAAATCGCCGAATGAGCTTTCACCCAATGTATATTGTGCACCTAATGGCTGAACTTGAACATACCAATGTGGATTGAATACATTCTCTACCTTCTCGCCCTGTTCCTGAGCCATAGCAGCAGAACTCAATCCCATCATCAACAGACCTGCCAATAATGTTTTATTGATTTTCATAATCCTTTATATTAAAATTATTTTCAATTTCTATCAAGTGGGACAAGCCCACTTGATATTTATTTATTCTGCTGATTACTTAACAGTTACATAGAACTTCTTAGCAACTACCATACCAGCGAAGTCTACACTTGTGTAAGCCACCTCGTAAATATAGCCCTTCTTAGCTGAGAAATCTACAATCTGGGTATCACCGTCAAGAATCTCAGCTACGCCCTCATTTGCATTAGCCTCGTTCAAAGCAGTCAAGTATTCACCACCGTCAACCTGTGCATTCTTGCTGCGGTCCATTGAGTATACGTTGGTTACACCGACAAGTTTCTTGTAAGCAGGAGCGATAACCTCGGCTGTATATGAAGTAGGAATGAACTGAACGTCACCTGCACTCATCACAGTAGGATTATAGATAGTCTGACTCAATCTCTCGAAGCCGTCTACTGTCTTAACAAGCATAACAGGCTGCAGCACCTTGTTGATTGAGTTAACTGCAGAAACCAACTTATCCTCAATCTTATCGAGATAGCTTGCAATCTTATCCTTGATATCACCGATTGCGCTGTCAATCTCAGTATCGATATTAGCGAACTTATCTGTCAACTTAGTCAAATCGCCAAGCTGGGCAAGGTAAGAGTTTATTGTATTGATAATATTGTTGATATTATCCTGCTGACCACTCAACATACCGTTGATATCGTCTTCCATACCCTCGATTTCATTAATCAACTTCTGGAACTCGGTCATATCAACAGGAATTGTAATATCAATGGGAATCTCTACAGGAACTGTTCCGGTCCACTTGAATGGAACCTGTTGCTGAATGCTTACAAGAATATCTTTTGCCTCAATAATAATATCTTTTGATACTGTATCGTTGAATTCACCAACCACATTGCCAAACTCGTCTTTAACATCACCCTTTACAGGAATATCTACTATAATAGTATCAGCATCTATTTTTACAGAATCGGCAATGTCAATATCAACATAATCATCAATCTTAATCTCAACTGTAGTTTTAATTGTATCTTTGTAGTTTACCTTAAGGTTGAGGTCGATATTTGATGTATTGATATCAATTTTCTCAAACTGTATACCTTTGATAGAATCAATATTCAAGTCTAATGAGAAATCAGGGATAACAAGCTTAAACTTGTTTGCCATATTATCCAACAAACCACCTACAAGGTTCTGCATCTTGTCAAATCCGGGGAATGAAGTAATGTTGACATCCTTCATAAAACCATAGCCCAAAGGCTGAATAGCTGTTGTGGCAAGATTGTATTGTGAGTACACATTACGTGATACACCAAGCTCGTCTGTCCAGCTTGCCTTCAATGCGTAAGCGTCAAGCTCCTGATTGAATTGACCCAAAACATTTGCAAAAGTATTTGCAACCTGAGTTACATTGATACCGTCCAAAGGATTGATAATATCCTTAACAGTCTCTTTAAGCTCACCTGCATTGAGGTCGAATGTCATCTTAACCTTGTCAATATCAGCAGCATCCAAAGTAGCCTCAGCCTCGTACAAACCGTTTACAGCAGAACGTGTAGAACCAAATGTAATTTTCTTGTCAGAGTACTTGAGAGCTGACAACTTGATACCAGACTCCTCCTCGACACTGTTCACGATAGGAAGTGTCTGACCCTCGAAGTTAACATTTGAGGGGTTAACTGTCACATATACCTTACCTGCGCTGCTTACAATAGCATCACCATCCTCGGCCAACATAGTGGGAGTTACACCGAGCATCTGAATATCAACATCTGTAAGAACCTCATTATCTCTTACATAATAACGGGGATAATATGTGGGGAACTGTACACCATAAGAACCTGCGTAACCATAATATGCCATAAGGATATTGGTCTGGATATTTGCAGGGAATGAGAATGAGCCGAAAACAGGGTTCTCGGTTCTCTGAAGGAGAATTCCTGTTATGAACTGCTTCAAAGACTCATCTACATCATTGTATTTTTCCATCAAATCGTCAATTGCTGCCTCATTAGCCTCAACACGCTTTGTCAAATCCTCAAGACCCTTTTTCAACTCATCAATCTGATCCTGCAACTTAG
This sequence comes from uncultured Bacteroidaceae bacterium, assembly GCA_904501775.1. Taxonomy (GTDB): domain Bacteria; phylum Bacteroidota; class Bacteroidia; order Bacteroidales; family Bacteroidaceae; genus HGM04593. The sequence goes on from CAJGCJ010000003.1 coordinate 24,698, forward strand.
CGTCAGCTGCCTTGTATGCTGCATCAAGATCAGACAATGTAGTTTTGATATTAGAGATTTCACTCATAACCTCAGAAATACGCAAGTCGGTATAATCCTTAGCCTTCTGCAGGTTCTCATTAGCCAAGTCAAGTGCATCCTGTACACCCTTTTTAATAATGGTCAATTCGTTGCAGATACTGTCAACCTTAGCAACCAAAGCCTCGTTGTCGTTCTTGTGCTGCTCTTTCAAAGCCTCGAGTGCAGCCTCAAGTGCATCGATTCTGATAGAATCATTCTTGGCAAGTGTATAAGCCTCAACAACATCCTTAATGGTCTCGTTCAAAAGATTCTGGATACCGTCTACTTTATTCTGCAAGTTAGAAAGAAGTGTATTCAGATTAGAAATAGCTTTTTCGTTAGCCGCTACTCTCTTCTCAAGATTAGAGATGGTGTCATTAACACTCTTCTCCAACTCAGCAATCTCCTTGTTAATCTTTTCTTCAAGTGCCTTGTCTCCATCAGCGATAGCCTTCTCAAGTTCAGCCTTATTGTCAGCGATAGCCTTCTCAAGTTGAGCCTTATTGTCAGCGATAGCCTTCTCAAGCTCCTTCTTGTTGTTCTCAACAGTTGTAGTCAAGTTGCTCAACTGTGTCTGCAAAGAAACGATAAGAGTATTCAACTCAGTCTGAACTTTCAATAGTTCTTCCTGCATCTCTTTCTTCAAAGCCTCATTAGCCGCAAGAAGAGAAACTTCAACATCTTTGATCATCTTCTCAAGAGCAGCATGCTCTGCCTCGTTCTCTGCAATAAACTTGGTGTACTCAGCTATATGCTTGTTATACTCCTCCAATGTAACGTAGTTTTTCTCTACATACTGCTGCCATAGAATAATCTCCTGCTTCCAAGCCTCGCAGTTATCCTTGCACTCTTTCTGTGCCTGCTCAAGAGCTTCAATCTGCCCGTTCAAAGCATTAATCTCCGAATTAATCAACTCCTGCAATGTCACATTTTGTCCTTGCAAATCAGCAAACGCATCCTCATCGTAGTCCTTACAAGAAACAAAAGAACTCATAGTTGCAAATAGCATAGCTATCAAAAGCAACCCATTGTAAATTTTCTTTTTCATTGAACTAAAGTTTAATTATTAAGTTTACTTATCTTCAAATATCACAAACCAACCGCGCGCACCGCGCACAATTAGTCTGCAAAGTTACACATTTATAACAAAATACACAAATTTTTGCTCATTTTTCAACAAAACAAGCCTCTGAGGCATGCGTAAACCGAGCGTTTGATTAACTTTGCATAAACGAAGAATAGCAATATGGATACAAGGCTAAAAAATTTATTCAATAGCGAAAGATTGCGCAGCACCTCGGTCACAACACAAGACAGAGCCAACTACAACGACGAGAGAAACGACTACGAGAGTGATTTGGGACGGGCTCTGTTCAGCTCGGCTGCACGACGGCTGCACGACAAGACACAGGTATTCCCTTTGACAAACGACGACAACATACACTCGCGCCTCACACACTCAATGGAGGTAATGAACATAGGAGCATCGCTGGCTAAAGACATCTGTTTCAACAAGGATTTCCAAGAGAGATACGGGGTAAAGGATGTTTACGAAATATATGAGCCGTTAAGAGCCATTCTGCAGACAGTATGTCTTGTACACGACATCGGCAACCCTCCGTTCGGACATTTCGGAGAGGAGACTATTTGCGAATACTTCAGAAGATACTTCAAAGAGAACAAGGATATTCTCGGAGGATACGAAAGCTGGGCCTGCGATTTTACCAATTATGACGGCAACGCACAGGGATTCCGCGTAATAACCAAATTGCAGTTCATTGACGACCTTTTTGGACTGAACTTCACAAAATCGTGCCTTGCCTCATATCTGAAGTACCCCAATACCGCCGATGCGGACAAAGAGAGCGACAGAATATCCGAGCACAAGCATGGTGTATTCTGCGCCGACCGCAAATATCTCGACTCAGTGATGCAGGGAATGGCTGCAAACAGCAACGGAAGCTACAACCGCCACCCGTTTGTCTTTCTGGTCGAAGCTGCCGACTCTATCTGCTACCTCTCCATGGACCTTGAAGATGCATACAACAAGGGATGGTTCACAATAGACGAACTATACAAGAAGTGGAAAGAAATGGGCAACGAATGCGACCCCTCGGCTACCGCGCTCTTCGAGAGCCTCAAAAAAGCAGGAGGAGCAACCGGCTCGGCCGGCAGAAAAGGATTCATCCGATTCAGAATAAACATAATAAAGCATCTTGTGGCAAAAGCAGTCGAGAACTACATCAAGAATTTCGAACTGATACTGCAAGGCGAATACAACAGAGAACTGATATTCGACGACAGCAACAATGTGGCAAAGTTCCTGAGCAGGTTCTGCCGACAGTATATATACAACAGAAAAGAGATTCAATCAGTGGAACTTACCGGATGGTCGGTCATAAACGGACTGCTCGACATTTACACCAAGCTGTTGCTTGGCGATAAAGTATACATGAGACACGGCGAAGCCATGATATCACAATCGGTGCTACGAGCCAACAAGATGGACTACATGCAAGCGACAGGAGAGATAGAGTGGAACAGAGAGAAGAGAGCATACGTCTACACCAAAAACCAAGAGAGCATCGAAGACATAGACAAACTCTGCGACGAATTCCCCATTGGCAATCTGCCTGCATACTACCGTCTGCGCATTATCGTTGACTTCATATCCTCAATGACCGACAAATTTGCAGTAATGCATTATCAGAAACTGAGTGGACAACGTATTTAGGAATAGCGGAAAAGAGATACAGAGCGTGCGCGATACACGTTTTATGCAGCACCTTCACAGCAACATCCTTGAACCCGTATCATCGGAAATACTTCAAGAGATTCTGCTGCAGACCGACGTATATATATTCAGCGGTGTAATAAGAGACTACTTTTTAGAACGTACCCAAGAGACACGCGACCTCGACATTGTCCTTGAGCACGAAATAAGCTGGTGGGACATTTACCGTCGCTACCGCAAACAGCTACAGATAAGCATAAATTCATACGGCGGACTCAAGGTCACTGTCGGCAATCTTCATGTTGACATCTGGAGTATGGGCAACACATGGGGCATAAAACGCAAGGGCATTCGCCTGACGGTGCAGAATCTTATAAGGACAGCACTGTTCAACTTCTCGGCCATCGCCTACTCAGTACGCAGAGAGCGTTTCTATCTTCACAAGAGCTTTGTCGATTTTTTGCAGACAAAAAGAATAGGCATACAATACAAAGAGAATCCCAACATTCCACTATGTATTGTAAATGCCCTACACTACAGCAACACCCTGAACCTGCCACTCACCCCCGAGCTAAAGCAGTGGATTTCGCAACGATACAACATGTTCGACAATTATGAAGCACCCCAGCTTTCGCATTGGGGTGCTATAAAATACAGCCACGAGGATATCCATCGCTTCGTGTCGCTGTGCGAATCCTGAAAACAGACTACAGGCCCAGCTCCTCGAACAGATACTTGGTCTTTCCTATCTTATCCATCACAAACAGCACATATCGTATATCAACCGATATATTGCGGCAGATTGAGGGGTCAAACTCAATATCACTCATTGTCGAGCGCCATGTACGGTCAAAGTTTATACCAACAAGCTCGCCCTTGGCATTTATCACGGGAGAGCCCGAGTTTCCGCCAGAGGTGTGATTAGATGCTTGAAAACAGACAGGAACACTTCTACGGCCATTCACATCAACAGCCCAACGTCCGAAATCCTTTCGTGCATAGACATCGCGCAACTCCTGAGGAATATCATAGTCATAAATCTCGGGGTTATCTTTTGCTATTATACCATCGAGCGTTGTAAGATGGGTATGATACTCGCCATCGGCATTCTCATAGCCTGTTACAGTACCGTATGCCACACGCAGTGTAAAATTGGCATCGGGGTAGAAGGCTCTGCCGCTCTGCCACTCGCGCAAGGCTTTCATATAAGGACGGTACCACTGCTCAATCTCGGGCACATTGCTGATATTGCGATAGGCATAAGCACGGGCCGCCTTTGCTATGGGAATAAACATTCTTACAAATGAAGTAAGGGTATCGGACTGCACAAGCTCTTTCGTCAGAGCAGTGCCTCCAAGCAGTTTTGTTGCACTGTAGATGCGGTCTACATACTCTTCCACGCCTCCACAGCTGTCTATACCGACCAAGAGACTCTCGGGAATGCGTTCCTTAGGCATACGCGATACGAATTCCTGCAACAGACACACGGCAATATCCCTGTCTATATCCTTGTTATAGTTATTGAGAAGTGCAGTCTGTCGTTTCTCAAGGTCAGCCGCATCAGCCTCGCCCGACTCAATCTTGGCTGCAGTATTTCCAAGATGCACAGCTATAGAATAGGCCTCTATTGCACCTACCGACTCATTAAAGAGTTCACGGGCAAAATAGTGAGGAATCACGCTCTCATAGGCCTTATGCATAGAATCGAGGAGTGCCACATATTGGGGTTTATCGGCAGCCCACTGAACAAACTGCTCCTCTTGCGCACGCTTCTTGTCGGCAGTCTTCAAGCGACCGAGCCCCAAGCTCTCACCCTGCCACTTCTTCCATGAGTTGGCAATTGAGGCATGCTTGGCAGCATATGCAATACGCACTGCCGGGTCTTTCTGTTGCGCTGCCGAGATGATGTCGAGACGTTGTGTGCGCAATGCTATCTTCATAGGGTTCGACACATTCGCAACATACTCCACTGCATCAGAGATAACATACTCCTGAGTATTACCGGGGAAACCGTAAATCATCGTAAAGTCACCCTCTTGCACACCCTTGGTCGAAATCTTGAAGTGACGCTTGGGACGATAGGGCACATTCTCCTTCGAGTAATCGGCAGGCTTGTTATCCTTGCCGGCATAGACTCTGAATATAGAGAAGTCACCTGTATGTCGGGGCCACACCCAGTTGTCGGTATCGCCTCCGAACTTACCTATTGATGAAGGAGGAGCTCCTACCAGACGAACATCGCGATATCTTTGATAAACAAACAGATAGTGTTGGTTTCCATAATACATTGGAACAACCTCGGCACGATACTCACCACCTTTCTGCGCCTCGGCAATGATATCCTCTTTCGAAGTACCGGCTGCGAGTTTGTCAGTAACATCCTCCATTCCAACAAGCAGAGTGACTGTAAGCCCCGGCACAGGCAGTTCCTCTTCGAGCGACTGCGCCCAATAGCCATAGGTAAGATAATCGTGCTCTACTGACGACAGTTTCTGTATAGAGCCGTAACCGCAATGGTGATTAGTGAGCAGCAGACCCTGATCAGAAACAAACTCACCGGTACAACCACCGCCGAACTGCACCACTGCATCCTTAAGCGAAGGCTTGTCCGACGAGAATATATCCTCGGCCTTAAGTTTAAAGCCCATACTCCGCATATCCTTTATGCGCTCCTTGATAAGACTGGGCAGCCACATGCCCTCATCGGCCATTGCCGTCGAGAAAGCAAAACAGACCAATACCCCTATAAATAATTTCTTAATCATTGTTATATATCGTTTATTCGGCTAAGATAAGACAAAAAGGTCAAATATAATACATCCTTACCTTATTATATTAATAATAGCATGGCACCGAGCGCGATGCCATGCTATTTAAATATCTCTTTTTATAGAATTACTCGTTACCGCGGGGACGACGGGGCTCGCGACGGGGACGGCGCTCACGCTCTTCATAACCTTCGGGCTTCTCGAGCAACACCTTACGTGAAAGCTTAAACTTACCTGTCTTGGAGTCGATCTCAAGGAGCTTGACTGTGAGTTTGTCACCCTCCTTAATACCGGTCTCTTCCATTGTCTCGAAACGTTTCCAGTCAATCTCTGAGATATGAAGCAGACCATCCTTGCCTGCCATGAACTCAACGAAAGCGCCATAAGGCATTACGCTGCGTACAACACCCTCGTACACCTCACCAGCCTCGGGAATTGCGACAATTGCTCTAATTTTGGCAATAGCTTCATTGATTGCATGACCGTTGTTTGCTGCAATCTCAATGATACCCTCGCCTTCAACCTCTTCGATAGAGATTGTCGCACCGGTCTCTTCCTGCATACCCTGAATAATCTTTCCACCGGGGCCGATAACTGCACCGATAAACTCCTTGGGTATACGCATTGTCTCGATGCGGGGAGCGTGGGGTTTAAGCTCGGCACGAGGCTCGGCAATACACTCGGTAATCTTACCGAGGATGTGCATACGGCCCTCGCGTGCCTGATTGAGTGCCTTCTCGAGAATCTCGAAAGAGAGACCGTCAACCTTGATATCCATCTGAGTAGCAGTGATACCGTCAACAGTACCTGTTACCTTGAAGTCCATATCACCAAGGTGGTCCTCGTCACCAAGAATATCGCTGAGCACTGCATATTTATCCTCGCCTGCGTTCTTTATAAGACCCATAGCGATACCCGATACCGGCTTGTTAATCTTGACACCGGCATCCATAAGAGCCAAAGTTCCGGCACATACAGTAGCCATTGATGAAGAACCGTTTGACTCCAGGATATCCGATACTACACGTACGCAATAAGGATAATCTGTTGGAATCATATTCTTGAGCGCACGGCAAGCAAGGTTACCGTGACCAATCTCACGACGACCTACGCCACGCTGTGCGCGAGCCTCACCTGTTGAGAAGGGAGGGAAGTTATAGTGCAGAAGGAAACGGTCGGTTCCCTGATTCATCACATCGTCGATAATCTTCTCGTCACGCTTTGTTCCCAATGTAACGGTTGTCAACGATTGTGTCTCACCACGTGTGAAGACTGCTGAGCCGTGAGGACCGGGAAGATAGCCGACCTCGCACCAGATAGGACGGATTTCGGTTGTCTTACGACCATCGAGACGTTTGCCCTCGTCAAGGATGCAACGGCGCATAGCCTCTTTCTCTACATCGTGATAGTAACGGTCGATAAGTGCAGCCTTCTCCTCGAGCTCTTCCTCAGTGAAACGGGTCTTGAACTCCTCGCGGATAGCCTCGAATGCCTCGCCACGGCCATGCTTGTCGTTATTGCCACTTGCAGCAACAGCATAAGCCTTTTCGTAGCATGCCTCGTGTACCAATGCACGCAGCTCCTCGTCGTTCTCCTCGTGGCAGTATTCGCGCTTAACGGTAGAGCCAACCTCTTCCATCAACTCCATCTGAGCCTTGCAGTGTACCTTGATAGCGTCGTGAGCAACCTTCATAGCCTCGAGCAAATCGCTCTCAGACACCTCCTTCATCTCACCCTCGACCATCATTATGTTGTCATATGTTGCAGCAACCATAATATCCATGTCTGCATTCTCCATCTGTGCATAAGTGGGGTTAACCACAAACTCGCCGTTAACGCGAGCTACACGCACCTCAGAGATAGGACCGCCGAAAGGAATATCCGACACTGCCAATGCTGCAGAAGCTGCAAGACCGGCAAGCGAATCGGGCATATCAACACCGTCAGCCGAGAAGAGAATTATATTTACATAAACCTCTGCATGATAATTATCGGGGAAGAGAGGACGCAACGCACGGTCTACCAAGCGACATGTAAGGATCTCATAATCCGATGCCTTTCCCTCACGTCTGGTGAAACCACCGGGGAAACGACCGATTGCTGCATATTTCTCTTTGTACTCAACCTGTAAAGGCATAAAATCGGTTCCGGGGACAGCATCCTTTGCTGCACACACCGTTGCCAACAGCATAGTGTTGCCCAAACGCAACATAACAGCTCCGTCGGCCTGCTTGGCAAGCTTACCGGTTTCGAGTGTTATGACACGTCCGTCGGGCAAAGCCACATTCTTTGTTACAACATTCATTTCGTTAATAGTTTAGTATTTATTTAATAGGTATACATGTAAAATTCTTGCAAAGATACATCTTTTTCCATATTTTCACTATCTTTGCGCAATAATTTTATTTTTAGCACGACATGAGCATACAAAATGTTATAAAAACCATCTTTGGAGTCGCTGTTACAGGCTTGGCAATCACTTCATGTACACAGCCCGACGAGTTCACAATCAAAGGAACCATCAACGGTGCCGAAAAGAGCATGCTGTATCTATCGAGCGTTGAAATCGGCAGCCATCAATATATCGACTCGGCACGTCTGGACAAAAGCGGCACTTTCAGATTCAGCCACCAGCGTCCCGAATGTTTCGATTTTTACCGTCTGCAACTCGACAAAAAAGGCCCTCAGATAACAATATCCATTGACTCAACCGAGACTGTGACCGTAACCACCGACGCCAAGAATTTTGCCGACAGCTGCAAGATAGAAGGTTCTGAAGAGAGCGTAAAGATTATGCAGCTAACACAGCTCGAGAAGGCATTGTCAGCACAGGTAAACCGTCTGATAGACAGCGCTTCACCTGCTGTAGGCCGCACACGAGAGAAGATTCAGAGCATAGTGGACGAGTTCAAGACAAACATCTGCAAAGAGTACATTGCCCCAGCTCCCGGCAAGGCAAGTGCCTACTACGCACTGTTCCTGAGACTGAACAACGTATTGCTTTTCGACCCCATGCACAGCCGATTTGACAGCCGTTGCTTCTCGGCGGTGGCGACAAGCCTGAATATGACACACCCTCATACAACCAAGGCGATGCACATATATAATGTCGCATACAAGGGCATGCGCGCGACACAGCCCGCATCACGCGACACAATACACATAGAAACCGAAGGCAAGAGTAACACCGCCCTGTTTGACATCAAACTTCCCAACATTGACGGCGACAGCATCTCGCTCAGTTCACTCAAGGGCAAGGTTGTAATGCTCGACTTCACAGCATACAGCAATGCACAATTGAGCGCACGCAACATCGGACTAAGAGACATCTACTCAAAGTATAAGGACGAGGGATTCGAAATTTATCAGATATCGTACGACTACGACGAGCACTTCTGGAAAACATCGGCCGACAACCTGCCTTGGACCTGTGTGCGCGACGGCGAAGGTCTTTCATCGTACAACATCACACTCTATCGCATTAGCCAGATACCGACATTCTTCCTCATAAACAGAGCCAACGAAATTGTAATGCGCGATGTACAGGTTGAAGACCTTGAGAAGAGCATAAAGAATCTGCTAAAGGAAAAGTAAGAAAACATACTTCGTTGAATTAGATTGATTTAATAAAACCGAAGGAGCAAAGTAAAGTTTTAGGAAATATTTGGCATTTTAATTTGCTTTTTAATTTTAAATCGCATATCTTTGCCAAGTATTGAAAAGGGAATTGGGTTCCGGCACTCGTGCTGGAATCCTTTATTTTACTGTTTTTAATAAAAAGATATAGAAATGAGTTATATGTCTCAAGAAGGCTACAACAAGTTGTTAGCCGATTTAAAAGAGTTAGAGGGCAAGCGTCCCGAGATAGTACGAGCGATAGCCGAAGCCCGCGACAAAGGTGACCTTTCGGAGAACGCCGAGTATGATGCAGCAAAAGAAGCTCAGGGCATGCTCGAGATGAAGATAAACGAGCTCAAAATGATTATAGCCGATGCAAAAATCATCGACACATCAAAATTGAGCACCGACCACGTACAGGTACTCACCAAAGTAGGCCTCAAGAACACAAAGACAGGCGCTACAATGCAATATGCAATTGTACCCGAGAGCGAGGCAAACCTGCGCGAGGGCAAGATTTCAATCAACACCCCCATCGCAAAAGGCTTGCTTGGCAAGAAGGTTGGCGACCTTGCCGAGATTACCGTTCCTCAGGGAAAACTTTTCCTTGAGATAACAAGCATATCAATCTAAAAAGCATTGTTATCATGGCAACAATCTTCAGCAGAATAGTAGCAGGCGAGATACCAAGCTACAAAGTAGCCGAGAATGAGCAGTTCTACGCCTTTCTTGACATAAACCCTTTGGCTAAAGGACACACGCTTGTCATCCCCAAGCGCGAGGTAGATTATATATTCGACCTTGAGGACGAAGAGATTGCAGCCATGCACGTATTTGCAAAAAAGGTTGCAAAAGCCATCAAGGCAGCTTTCCCTTGTATCAAGGTAGGTGAAGCGGTTTTAGGATTGGAAGTTCCACATGCGCATATACACCTTGTGCCGATGCAGAGCGAAAAGGATATGCTCTTTACAAACCCCAAACTAAAATTGACTCCTGAAGAGTTCAAGGAGATTGCCGAGAAGATTACAAAAGAGATCTGATAAGACTACAACCCCCAAAAGCATCCAAGTTTTTGGGGGTTGCTTATTTAAAGACACCTTTTGACTCCCGACCTGCAAAATATTCATACATTTCTGAAAAAACCGTTCCTTTTTGCTATATTCGCAGAAGAAAAAATATCTGTAATTATGCGTACACTTATAAGCAACCCCACGATAGTAACAGACGGCGAGCAGTTCCGCGGCTCAATAGTAATAAACAACGACAAGATTGTAGAGATACTGCGTGGCGAAGAGCTTCCACGCGCTGAATGCGACTGCGTGATTGAAGCGACAGGCCTTTACCTTATCCCCGGTGTCATCGACGACCATGTACACTTCCGCGAACCCGGCCTCACACACAAGGCGAACATCAGCAGCGAAAGCCGCGCCGCAGCAGCCGGTGGTGTAACATCGTATATGGAGATGCCAAACACTGTTCCGCAGACAACAACCATAAAGGCACTGAAAGAGAAGTATGCCATCGCCACAAAAGAGAGCCTTGTAAATTACTCGTTCTACTATGGTGCCACAAACGAGAACGCAGATAGTTTCGATGCGCTGAACAGGAATAAGGTTTGTGGCATAAAGCTGTTCATGGGCTCAAGCACAGGAAACATGCTTGTCGACAAGCTCGAAAAGCTCGAAAAGATATTTGCAAAGGCTACCGAAATAGGGATGCCGATAGCAGTGCATTGCGAAGAGAGCTCTATCATATCAGAGAACACCAAACGCATAAAGGAGACACACGGCGAGGATGCCGGTGTAGAGTTCCACCCCATAATACGCAGCCGCGAAGCATGCTACAACTCGACAAAAAGCGCCATTGAGCTTGCAAAGAAGCACAACAGCCGACTGCATATAATGCACATAAGCACCGAGGAAGAGCTTGGCCTGCTCACATCGGAGAAGATTGAGGATAAGAATATTACAGCCGAGGCTACTCCATCGCACCTCACATTCTGCGACAGCGACTACAGCACACTGGGCACACGAATAAAGTGTAACCCTGCCATAAAAACAGCGAATGACCGCAGTGCCCTTCGCAATGCCATAAACGAGAACAAGATAGATATAATAGGCACCGACCACGCACCACATCTGCCCGGCGACAAAGAGGGTGGCGCCCTGAAAGCCGCATCGGGAATGCCAAGCATACAGTTCTCGCTGCAGTCGATGCTACAGTTGGTAAACGAAGGAGTATTCTCTATTGAGACACTTGTTGAAAAGATGTGCCATGCCCCTGCGAAGTTGTTCGGTGTACACAAGCGAGGATATATACGAAAGGGCTACTGTGCCGATTTCGTGTTGATTGACCCCAACAGGCCGCAAACGGTAAAAAGCGAAGATATCATAAGTATCTGCGGATGGAGTCCGTTCGAAGGACGCACTTTCGACTGGAGCATCAGACAAACATGGATAAACGGCCAACGCATATACAACGACGGCAAGATAGACGACAGTATACGCGGCAAGGCACTCCGTTTTGAAAGATGACGACACACCGGTTTACATACAACGCCACTGAGGTAATTCCATATATCGACTGGAATTACTTCTTTCATGCATGGAGCATAGGACATAGGAGCCACAAGACACAAACAGCCCTGCAGCTAAAAGAAGAGGCCATAGCACTGACAAGAGAGATGAATCCCGTTGTCACATCACTGTTCCGCCTGTGCGAGGCACGGAGCAACGGCGACAGCATTGAACTGGAGGGCACCACACTGCCGTTGCTGAGACAGCAGCACTCACGGGCAGGAGAGCCCAACCTGTGCCTGAGCGATTTTGTATCGCCCAAAAGCGACAAGGTGGCACTTTTTGCAACAGCCGTATCACCCGAGTTCGAAAATGAGCGCAGCGAGGAAGACCCATACAGGAGCATGCTCATACAGACCATTGCCGACAGGCTTGCCGAAGCAGCCACATCATTGATGCACAAGACAGTGCGCACATCCAAAGAGTATTGGGGATACTCACCCGACGAGAAACTGTCCATCGAGCAGCTGAATATTGAAAAGTACCAAGGAATAAGGCCGGCTGTAGGCTACCCCTCACTCCCCGACCAATCGGTCATATTCATAATAGACAAATTGCTGAACCTTAAAGAAGCCGGAATTGAACTGACAGAGAGCGGAGCCATGATTCCCCACGCATCGGTATGCGGCATTATGCTGTCGCACCCTGCTGCACACTATTTTGCAGTGGGCAATATATGCGACGAGCAGCTTATCGACTACAGCCACCGACGCGGTATCAGCAGCGTAGAACTGAGAAAATATCTTGTCAAAAACATCTGATAAATTTCTTGCAGAGAGAAAAAAAGAGTATATTCGCAAAATGAAACGACTTTAATTGTCAATTAACAACTTAACACATATATCATCTATATCTATGAGAAAGATTCTTCATCCATTCTATGTGATTTATCAATTGTGCTTTGCCCTTTGGGCGGGTATACTTCTTACCTTTTTGGCATCATGCGCAATCTGGTTCTTTGGAGGTGTGCTTAAACTGAAGAATGGCGACTACTACCCTGCAGTCATCTGGTGCCGCCTTATGTGTTATGTATTCCTTATCCCCGTAAAGATTGTGGGACGTGAAGAGAATGTAGAGAAAGACAAGAACTATGTATTCGTTGCTAACCATCAGGGCATGTTCGACATATTCATTCTCTACGGATATATCATGAAAAACTTCAAGTGGATGATAAAGAAGCAGCTGCGCAAAGTGCCCATGCTGGGACTTGCCTGCGAAAAGACCGACCACATATTTGTCGACCGCACAACTCCACAGAAAGACATTCTGCGCAAGTCGCTTAATGTGCTAAAGAGCGGCAAGTCGATGGCCATATTTGCCGAAGGCACACGTACCGACAACGGCAAACTCGGAACATTCAAGAAGGGTGCTTTCGCTGTAGCAAACTTGGCACAGAAGCCCATAGTACCCATTGCAATTCAGGGTGCATACGACATACTTCCCAAAGGTTGCTGGTGTGCACATTGGTCGCCTGTCACTGTAACATTCCACAAGCCTATCGAGTGCATAGGACGTGACAGTGAAAATGTAGAATACCTTTTAACCGAGTCGCGAGCAGCCATTGCAAAGACATTGGGCGAGGAGTAAACAGAAAATCATACAGAGCCGATTATTCTGCATCAAGTGCAGAATAATCGGTTTCGTATTAATAACAATTTAAAAACATACAATATGCATCAGTTGGCAATTATAGGCGGAGGCCCTGCCGGATATGTAGCAGCAGAAAAGGCCGGCGCCAAAGGAATGAAGGTTGTTCTCTTTGAGAAACGCGAACTTGGTGGAGTGTGCCTTAACGAAGGCTGTATACCGACAAAGACCATTCTCTACAGTGCAAAGATGTATGACCATGCGCAAGGAGGCAAGAAATATGGCATAACAGCCGAGAATATCGCATACGACTACAAGAAAATTGCCGACCGTAAGACCAAGGTCGTAAGAAAGCTCGTGGCCGGCATAAAGATGAAGATGGAACACAACAATGTAGAGGTGGTACGCGGCGAAGCATTCATCGAAAAAGGCGACAACAGCTACATCACAATCACTTGCGACCAACAGAGCTACCGGGCCGAAAAGTTGCTTATATGCACAGGAAGCGAGACATTCATTCCTCCAATCCCCGGGATAGAGGGCAACGATGCCATATTGACCAACCGCGAGGCACTGTCACTCACAGCAGCCCCCGAAAGCATAATCATTGTAGGTGGTGGAGTAATAGGCATGGAATTTGCAAGCATATACAACAGCCTTGGAATTCCCGTAACCGTAGTTGAGATGCAGCCCGAGATTCTTGGCGGCACCGACAAGGAGATAAGTGAAATGCTGCGCGGCATATACACGAAAAAAGGCGTCAAATTCTGTCTTAGCTGCAGAGTCACAGCCATTGAAGGACACACGCTACGCTTCACCGACAGCGAAGGCAACGAATCGGCGATTGAGGCCGACAAGATACTTATAAGTGTGGGAAGACGTCCCGTACTCAAAGGATTCGGTTTGGAAAACTTGGCCGTTGAGACCAATCGCGGCATAACAGTAAACAGCCACATGCAGACATCAATGCCTAACGTATATGCAGCCGGTGATGTCACAGGATTCTCACTGCTTGCACACACAGCAAGCCGCGAGGGCGAGGTTGCTGTGAACCACATCCTTGGCATAGACGACAAGATGGAGTACAACGCCATTCCGGGAATAGTATACACCAACCCCGAAGTGAGCAGTGTAGGTGTAACCGAAGAGCAGGCACAGGAGCAGGGTATCGAGTACCGTGTAAGCAAATTGCCCATGACCTATGCAGGACGTTTCGTGGCCGAAAACGAAGGAATAACAGGATTGTGCAAGATAATCACAACGGCAGACAACAAGGTTATTGGTGCGCATTTCTTAGGAAACACATCAAGCGAATTCATCTGTGCAGCAGGCATGGCTATCACGCATA
>CAJGCJ010000004.1 GCA_904501775.1 uncultured Bacteroidaceae bacterium
GACGGGTTTGTGACGGATATTAAAGAAAATTCTATAACTATAACAGCAAACGTTAATAGAGGATTAATTTTCGGTGTTTATAGGTTTTTGGAAAAATTTTTAAGCGTGCGTTTTTTCAATATTGATTGTGAAATTGTTCCAAACTATGAGAGTATAGAAATAGCGCCACAATGCATAATAGAAAATCCCGCGTTCGTTATGCGTAGTTATTTAACGGGCAAACAATGTTGGCGAGAAGGCGAAGAATTTAGAAAATTCTATTTAAAAATGAAACAGTGCAACGAGCACACTTCATTGAAAGAAGATAAATACGGCGGTTCATGTCCTTTGTACGGCAGAACTGGTGCGCACAATATGTCAAAATACGTTCCGTTTGATATTTATGGAAAGGATCATCCTGAATTTTATGAAATTGGTACAAGTCCTTTTACCGGTGAATATGGTTATATGAATGAGGTTGTCGATTCGTCGTATGTTACAGGCAAAGCCGTTGTGATGGACTATTCTCAGGGCGATACTCTGTATATGCACTCCGATACAATCTGGGCCGTGACACATAATTTGAATACCGATTCGCTCTACCGTATGGTACGTGCCTGCCACAAGGTGCGTGCTTATCGCAGCGATATGCAGGCAGTCTGCGACTCCTTGGTGTTCGATTCGCGTGACACATGTATGACAATGTATAATGACCCTATAATGTGGTACGCTAATCAGCAGATTCTGGGCGAAGAGGTGAAGATTTATATGGATACGGCATCGATTGATTGGGTGCACATCATAAACCAGACCCTATATGCCGAGAAGATGGATTCTGTAAACTATAATCAGATACGTGGTCAAGAGATGAAATTCTTCTTCAGGGACAAGAAACTCGACGAGATGCAGGTGATTGGAAGTGTTCAGGTGCGCTACTATCCGCTTGACGACGACAAGGTTCTTATGGGAATGAATACAACCGAGTCGGGCCGCCTGTCGGCCTTTATGAAAGATGGCGAGGTTGACAGAATCGTTATACCTACAAAAGCCGAGGGTATTTTCTATCCTATGAGCCAGATTCCGTCGGAACAGCGTTATCTCGATAATTTCGTGTGGTTCGACTATGTGCGTCCTCTCGACAAGAACGACATATTCAATTGGCGAGGCAAGAGCAAAGACCAACAGTTGAAGAAGATTGTGCGCGGCAGCATTCCTTTGCCTACACTCGACGGATACAAGAACGATTGACTTAACCGGTGACATATGGGATATTTCAAAACTCGTGAGCCTAAAAGGTTCAATCATAAATATATATATGTTGACGAGCGCAAGGAACGTCTCGACAAGATTGTTGAGAACGCAAAGCGCGATTTGGGCTTGTTGCCTCCCAAGGAGTGTACCTCGTACGAAGAACGTATTCGTGGCGCGTTTGTAAGTGAAACGACTCACCTCAAACGCAGACAAGAGGAGGGAGAGCGCTTTTCGACAAAGACGCTGGTGGTTGCTTTGGCTATAATGCTTTTTGTTCTGCATTATCTTGTTACGGGCAGCTGGACATTTTAGTTTAACTTTTTAAGACTTGTTGTATGCAGGATATAATACATCTGTTGCCCGACTCGGTTGCAAATCAGATAGCAGCCGGTGAGGTCGTTCAGCGTCCTGCTTCGGTGGTCAAGGAGCTAATGGAGAATGCCATCGATGCGGGAGCAACCAAAGTGGAGGTTATAGTAAGCGATGGCGGACGTACGCTTATTCAGGTCATAGACAATGGAATAGGCATGTCCGAAACCGACGCGCGTCTTTCATTTGAGCGTCACGCGACATCTAAGATAAAGAGTGCCGATGATTTGTTTGCTTTGCGTACAATGGGATTCCGAGGCGAGGCGTTGGCTTCGATAGTGGCGGTGGCGCAGGTGGAACTTGTAACCCGTCGTGCAGCAGATGAACTTGGAACACGTATTGTGCTTTCGGGGTCATCGCTCGAAGAGCAGCAGCCTGTGGCAGCTCCCGCAGGCAGTAACTTTAAGGTGAAGAACCTCTTCTTCAATATTCCGGCACGCCGTAAATTTCTGAAATCAATTCAGACAGAGTTTAACAATATAGTAACCGAGTTTGAACGTATAGCCCTTATTAACCATAATATAGAATTCTCGCTCACACACAACGATAGCGAAGTGGTGTCGTTGCAGGCGTCGCCATTCCGTAAAAGAATCCTCGACCTATTCGGAAAGAAACTCAATTCGCAACTTGTGGATGTAGAGGTGAATAACTCACTTATAAATATAAAAGGTTTTGTCGGTGCGCCCGAAAGCGCCCGTAAAAGAGGTGCCCAGCAGTTCTTCTTTGTCAATGGCCGATATATGCGTCACCCCTACTTTGCTAAGGCGGTGATGGAGGCCTATTCACAAATGCTGCCACAAGGCGAGCAAATTCCTTTTTTCCTCTGTTTTGATGTAGACGCTTCGCGTGTAGACGTAAATATCCACCCCACCAAGACCGAAATTAAGTTTGAGGATGAGCAGATTCTGTGGAAGATAATTGCAGCAGCTGTCCGTGAGGCATTAGGACGCTTCAATGCAGCCCCCGGTCTCGATTTTGATGCCGAAGATATTCTTGATATACCGGCAATGGATCTGTCGGGAAAATCATCTTCTGCCGCTGTCGCTCCTCCCAAGATATCATATAACCCCAATTATAATCCCTATCGCAGCATATCGCCCGAGTATCGTAAGCAACAGCAGGCTGTTACAGGGTGGGAGTCGTTATATGAGGGGCTTGATCAGTCGGGTGAAGATAAGGTAGATATGCCTTCGCCGCTGATTGGCGAGTATATTGTTCCGGGTTTCCCGCATATCGATGAGCCACAGCCCGAGTTGCCGATTGCCGATAAAAAAAACGAAGCCAAACTGTTCGCAGCCGATGAAATAGATGCTGCATTGCAATATAAAGGACAGTATATCCTTCTCCCTGTAAAATCGGGGCTCATGTTCATTCATCAAAGAAGGGCGCATATAAGAGTGCTTTATGATAAGTACCTAAAGCAGCTTGGCAAGAAGCGTGGATATGTCCAGCGCCTTCTGTTCCCTGAAAGGATTGACCTCTCTGTAGCCGAGGCTGCGATGCTCGAATCCATTTCCGGAGAGTTGTCGAGTCTGGGATTTGATATTTCGTCACTCGGTGGATGCAGTTTCTCTATCAACGGTGCACCTGCCGATGTTGATGGGTTGTCGCCGGTGGAATTGCTACATGAGATAGTCCGTGGCGAGGTCGAACTATCGACCTCTGTTAAAGAGCAGTTACATGAGCGTCTGGCTCTGTCAATGGCGCGCCGTGTAGCCATTGTGAAGGGACAGATACTCTCGAACGATGAAATTAATGCTTTGGTTGGCGACTTGTTTGCCGGGAATATGCCGGCTCGTACGCCTGACGGAAAAACCATAATACATCTGCTGAGCGATTCAGATATAGAAAAATTCTTTTAAGCGGTTGTTTTATTGTTAAAATATATTAAAACAAACAATCTTGGCAGATGCGGTTTAATATATTAATGAAATTTTTCTAAATTTGCAGAATAGAGTGCTAACTATGGTTTATTGTGTGGTGATGTTTAGTTATCCCGAAAACATTATCTTTATAGTAAATGTTATATAGTATGGCAATGATATGGGATTTTTAAGTGAGAGATTTATAATTTAAATTGTCTAATTTATACCAGTATGAAAAAATTTTTGATGTCGTTGGCTATTGCCAGCATTGCAATGGTCTCTTTTGCACAGGAGATTGTAAGCGAGGTTGTAATTCCTACCAAGAAAAACAGCGTCGTTACCAACAGTTTTGGTAGCAACTGGTTTGTAGGTGTGAATGGCGGCGTTCAGGTGTTTAATGGTGTTGTTACAAAGGGTGAGAGTCCTTTTGATCACCTTACACCCGCAGTTTCAGTATTTGCAGGTAAGTGGCACACTCCCGGATTCGGTTGGAGAGTAGCTTACAATGGTTGGGAAATCAAGCCTTACAAGGATGCTGATGAAGCAAGTTTTATGAACTTCCACTTCGATGCGATGTTTAACCTCAGCAATCTTATCTGTGGTTACAACGAGAAGCGCATCTGGAACTTCATTCCTTATGTAGGTGTTGGTTGGGCCGGAATCGAAGGCGCTGATGACGAGTATGATGGCAGCATTACAGCTAACTATGGTATTCTTAACACATTCCGCCTTTCTAAGCATTGGGCTATCAACCTTGAGCTCGGTGGCTTGTTCGCAAGAAATGGTTTCGGTGGTATTGCAAGCGCAAGAGATGGCTACGATATGATTTGGAACGCTCAGGTAGGTGTTACATACAAGTTCAACCGTGTAGGTTGGGATAACGCTCCCGATGTAGATGCTATCATGGCTATGAATGCTGCGGCTCTTGCAGAGCTCGGTGCTCAGCTTCAGGCTAAGGAGTCAGAGAACGCTCAGCTCAAGAATCAGCTTGCTGCTTCAAAGAATGCCTTGGCACAGGCTCAGAACAAGGTTAAGCAACTCGAGAATGAGCCTAAGTTCATGGATGCTGCTCAGTCGGTATTCTTCGCATTCAACTCATCTAAGATTGAGTCTAAGAAGGAGATTATCAACTTGAAGTCTCTTGCTGAGGCTGCTAAGAACGCAGGTGTTAAGCTCTCTGTAGTAGGTTATGCTGATAACGCAACAGGTTCTGCTGCTTACAACCAGAAGCTTTCTGAGGCTCGTGCAAATGCAGTTGCAGAGAAGCTCGTTGAGCTTGGTGTATCTCGTGACCAGCTTATCGTTGTTGGTAAGGGTGGTGTTGCCGAGGAGAAACCCGCTCGTCTTAACCGTCGCGTAATTATTTCGGTAGCTAAGTAATATTTATATAGCTTGATAAAAACAGATTCGAACATTACGTTCGAATCTGTTTTTATTTTCTTCAGCCGCTATGTCGGTTTTAATAGGTCGAGGTCCTCTGGAACGGTCTGTTTGATGCTGTACTTGCTGTAAAATTGTGGTTTTAATGTAAAAAATAGAGTTTTTTCAATTTTTTTTCTGTTTTTGTTTGCGGGTAATAAAAAAAGTGTTACCTTTGCAACGCAATTAGGGTTGCAGCCTTTCGGGCGTTTAGCTCAGCTGGTTTAGAGCATCTGCCTTACAAGCAGAGGGTCGGCGGTTCGAATCCGTCAACGCCCACCGAAGGTAAGTTTATAGAGTAAATTTTTTCGGGTTGCATCCTTTAGAATTTCGGGCGTTTAGCTCAGCTGGTTTAGAGCATCTGCCTTACAAGCAGAGGGTCGGCGGTTCGAATCCGTCAACGCCCACCGAAGTAGTGACCTGCGAAAGCAGGTTATTTTTGTTTAATGACGTTTGTAACGAAAGTTAAGTTTGTCGTTATTTATAATAAACTTTATATAACGTTCTTTTGTTATATCTAAAAATACTATTTTTGCAGTATAAAACTCGTTGGAATTAAACTCACAATATAAAACAATCTTCCCAATTAAACACATTATGGAACTTGATATTCTTACTGCGGTGTCGCCAATAGATGGCCGTTACAGAGGAAAAACCGATTCATTGGCCGATTATTTCTCGGAGTATGCACTTATGAAATATCGTGTGCTTGTAGAGATAGAGTATTTTATCACTTTGTGTGAGATACCTTTGCCTCAGCTTGCCGGTGTTGACTGTGCGATATTTCCCCGTCTGCGTGCAATATATGAGGAGTTTACCACAGATGATGCACGTCGCATAAAGGATATCGAGAAAGTAACCAACCACGATGTGAAGGCTGTAGAGTACTTTATCAAGGAGCGTTTTGATGAGATTGGTGGCCTTGACAGTTATAAGGAGTTCATACATTTCGGCCTTACTTCACAGGATATAAACAACACCTCTATTCCTTGCAGCATCAAGGATGCGTTGCAGCAGGTGTACTATCCTTTGGTAGAGGAGATGATTGCAATGCTCAAGGAGTATGCCGAGGCTTGGAAAGAGATTCCAATGTTGGCGCGTACACACGGTCAGCCTGCATCGCCTACCCGTTTGGGTAAAGAGGTTATGGTGTTTGTATATCGCCTCGAGACTCAGTTGGCAGCCTTGAAATCTTGTACAATCTCTGCAAAGTTCGGTGGAGCGACCGGTAATTTCAATGCACACAATGTTGCTTATCCTGCAATCGACTGGAAGGCTTTCGGAAATAAGTTCGTGAGCGATAAACTTGGCTTGCAGCGTGAGCAGTATACTACACAGATTTCGAACTACGATAATCTTGCAGCGCTCTTCGATGCTATGCGCCGCATAAACACCATTATTATAGATATGGACCGCGACTTCTGGCAGTACATATCAATGGAGTTCTTCAAGCAAAAGATTAAGGCCGGCGAGGTAGGCTCAAGTGCAATGCCTCACAAGGTCAATCCTATAGATTTTGAGAATAGTGAGGGTAACTTGGGTATCGCAAACGCTATACTCGACCACCTTGCAGTTAAACTCCCGGTTTCTCGTCTGCAGCGCGACCTTACCGACTCGACAGTGTTGCGTAACGTAGGTGTTCCTATGGGACACATGCTCATTGCTGTAAAGAGCACAATGGTTGGTTTGCGTAAGCTGTTGCTTAACGAGTCTGCAATATATAACGAACTTGACAACAGTTGGAATGTGTGTGCCGAGGGTATTCAGACAATACTCCGTCGCGAGGCTTACCCCAACCCCTACGAGGCTCTCAAGGCTCTTACACGTACCAATAGCAAGGTCGACCAGAATTCACTGTTGCAGTTTATCGACGGACTCGACGTTCCCGAGAATGTGAAAGAGGAGCTTCGTGCCATAACTCCCCATACATATACAGGAGTATAAAAAAGAGAATTTGGACCGTGAGGTTCGTAAAATATAAATAAGATGGATAATTACAAAGAGAAGCGTTCGGGCGGTTATGGCTCAAGAAACGTAAACAGAGAGCGTTCATTTAACAACGATTTCAACGGTGAATACAGAAAAAAGAGCCGTCCCCGTTTCAATCGTGACAATGAGGGTCGCGGACAGTATGTAAAGGTTGAACGCGGTGATAATGGAAGAGCTAATTCCTATGGACGCCAATATGGCTCGGATGTTCCCCGTACCGATGGCGAGCGTGCCCGTCGATATAACGGCGCAGAAAAAAGCCGTCGCCCCGGATTCCGTAGCGAGGGGTTCTCTCGTGGCGAGAGCAGTGTGAATAACGGAAACTACGCTAAGGGCTATAGTACAATGCACCGTAGCAGCTACGAACAGCGCGCTGCAAGAACATCGTCATACGACCCCAATGCAAAGTATAGCAAGAAGAAGCGTATGGCCTACCGCGAGGCTGCTATCGATCCCGATGCACCCGTACGCTTGAACAAGTATCTTGCAAATGCCGGTATATGTTCGCGTCGTGAGGCTGACAATTATATAACAGCCGGTCTTATAAGTGTAAACGGTGTTGTAGTGAGCGAGCTTGGAACTAAAGTGACTCCCAACGACGATATCCGTTTCAATGGCGAGCGTGTGAACCCCGAGCGTAAGGTATATGTCCTTCTCAACAAGCCCAAGGATTGCGTGACAACCGTTGACGATCCTCAGGAGCGTCGCACAGTACTCGACTGTCTCAAGGGCATTGGTAAAGAGAGAATATACCCCGTTGGCCGTCTCGACCGCAATACGACAGGTGTGTTGCTTCTGACAAATGATGGCGACCTTGCATCGCGTCTTACACACCCCAAGTATATGAAGAAGAAAATCTATCATGTCACTTGCGACAAGAATGTGGCAATGTCAGATATGGATCTTCTTGCCGGCGGTATTGAACTTGAGGATGGTCCTGTATATGCCGATGAGGTCAGCTATGTGAATGATGCCGACCGCTCGCAGATTGGAATCGAGATTCACTCGGGAAAGAACCGTATCGTGCGCCGTATGATGGAGCATCTCGGCTATCATGTGGCTAAGCTCGACCGTGTATACTTTGCAGGCCTTACCAAAAAGAACCTGAAGCGTGGCGATTGGCGTTATCTCACCGATAAGGAGGTTAATATGCTGCGCATGGGTGCATATGAGTAAAAACATAAGAAAAACAGAATAAATCGTTATGAAAGCGATAAAACGAACAAAAATTTCCGATTTGCTGAAGAGTACCGCATACGGTACAGAGGTAAACGTAAGAGGATGGGTCAGAACTCGTCGCAGTAGTAAACAGGTTGCATTCGTGGCACTTAACGACGGCTCTACTATAAATAACGTTCAGGTGGTTATTGATGTAGAGAAATTCGACGAGGAGCATGTGAAACTCTTTACAACAGGAGCATGTCTCAGTGTAAACGGTATATTGGTCGAGTCAATCGGTGGCGGACAATCTGTCGAGGTACAGGCTACTGAGATAGAGGTGTTGGGTGAGTGCGACAACACCTATCCTTTGCAGAAGAAGGGCCAGACAATGGAGTTTATGCGTACAGTGGCTCATTTGCGCCCCCGTACAAATACATTCGGTGCAGTGTTCCGCATACGCCACAACATGGCATACGCAATACATAAGTTCTTCCACGACAAGGGATTCTACTATTTCCATACTCCCATTATAACAGCTTCAGACTGTGAGGGTGCAGGTCAGATGTTCCAAGTTACCACTATGAACCTGTACGACCTGAAGAAAGACGAAGAGGGCAGCATAAAGTATGATAGCGACTTCTTTGGAAAGCAGGCAAGCCTTACCGTATCGGGACAGCTTGAGGGTGAGTTGGCTGCTACCGCATTGGGTGCCATATATACATTCGGTCCTACATTCCGTGCCGAGAACTCAAATACACCCCGTCACCTTGCCGAGTTCTGGATGATTGAGCCCGAGGTTGCATTCAATGACATCATCGACAACATGGACCTCGCCGAAGAGTTCATTAACTATTGTGTACAGTGGGCTCTTGATCACTGTATGGAAGATATCTCGTTCCTTAACAAGATGGTCGACAAGGAACTTATAGAGCGTTTGCAGTCAATTGTGAATACCGAGTTTGTACGCTTGCCCTATACAGAGGGTATCAAGATTCTCGAAGAGGCTGTTGCAAACGGACATAAATTCGAGTTCCCCGTATACTGGGGTGTAGATTTGGCATCAGAACATGAGCGTTATCTTGTTGAGACACACTTCAAACGTCCTGTGATACTTACCGATTATCCCAAGGAGATAAAGGCCTTCTATATGAAGCAGAACGAGGATGGAAAGACTGTCCGTGCTATGGACGTCCTCTTCCCCAAGATTGGCGAGATTATCGGTGGCTCGGAGCGTGAGGCCGACTATAATAAATTGCTCACACGTATAGAGGAGCTCGGTATTCCTATGAAGGATATGTGGTGGTATCTCGATACACGTAAATACGGTTCATGTCCCCACTCGGGATTCGGTCTCGGATTCGAACGCCTGCTTCTGTTCGTTACCGGTATGTCGAACATACGCGACGTTATCCCCTTCCCCCGTACTCCGAACAATGCAGAGTTTTAATATAAAGAGAGGCGCTCAAATGAAAGAGCGCCTCTCTTGTGTTATTGTGTATGGGATAGGGTGTGCCTGTATTTCTGTTTTTTTACAATTATTATGCTAAAAAACATTTATTATCACATGTGGAATGGAATAAAATTGTTATACTCGCGTTATAATTAAAAAACGTAAGATATATCTAAAGGAGCACTCTATGGACAGCAATCGTTATTGTGTGATTATGGCCGGCGGAATAGGCAGCCGTCTGTGGCCTCTTAGCAGAAAGGGATATCCGAAACAGTTCCACGATATACTCGGATGCGGACGTACTCTGTTGCAGCAGACCTATGACCGCTATAGTCGCATTGTGCCCAAAGAGAACATAATTGTCTCAACAAATATAGAATATTCCGAGCTTGTGCGTGAACAGCTGCCCGAGATTGGGGTAGAGCAGATTTTGCACGAGTCATCGTTCCGTGGCACTGCTCCAAGCATAGCGTATGTGGCATGTCATATAAGGCAGCTTAACAAGAATGCCAATATAGTGGTTGCGCAGTCCGACCAGCTGATACTCGACGAGAATCTGTTTGTCGATACTATAGGCAAGGGACTCGACTTTGTGGCCGAGAACAACAAATTGGTGATTATAGGTATCAAGCCTACCTGCCCCGAGACCCGATATGGTTATATACAGATTGACAATGACATCTCTGTTACGGATAAGAGCTCAATCTACAAGGTGCGCACTTTTACCGAAAAGCCGGCGTATGAGTTTGCGCAGATTTTTATGAAGAGCGGCGAGTTCTATTGGAACTCGGGCATTTATATCTGGAATGTGCAGACTGTCATCGACACTCTTGCAAAGATGTTGCCCGATATGATGAACGACCTTGAGCGCGTGTTTGCCGAGTTGCCCAACAGGGATGAGCGCAGGCGCAGGGTGTATGAGATTTATACTTCGTTCCCGAATGTGTCGATGGATTTGGCGGTGATGGAACGCGCCGATAATGTATTTGTTCAGGTAGGAGAGTTCGGTTGGGCCGATATAGGCACTTGGGATTCACTGTACAGCACTCTGCCTAAGGATGCCGACGGTAACCTCAATATGCGTTCCCATGCCATAATATACAACAGCCACGATAATGTGATTTCGTTGCCCGAGGGTAAATTGGCCGTCATTCAGGATGTGGAAGGCCTGCTTATTGTAGACTCGGGCAATGTGCTTATGGTGTGCAGGAAAGGCAATGAGGGCGACATCAGGAAGTTCTTGAATGATGCCCGCATGAAGATGGGCGAGGAGTATATCTGATAAAAGGGATATTGTTCGGTGGTTTAGCGCAGAACCCAACGCGGGTTATGCGCTTTTGTCTTCTTAGGGTCGTAGTTCACTCCCTCTTGTGAGGGTATTATCACAGTATAGCTCTTGCGTGTGGTGTTTGGCATCTTGCTGCTGCGTATCCATGGATTGGCCTCGCGCAGCTGCATGAATGTCAGCCCATGTTTCTTGGCAATGTCAGCCCAGCTGTCTACCGGCTTTTTCACTGTTATGGCTTTTTCGACTGTGATTGTGGGGTAAAGGTCCTTGCTGTTCAATAGGAAACCGTATTCGATGGGGTTCTCGAATATTGTTTTTGCTGCAAGTATTCTGAAAATGTATCGTGAGGTCTCGGGCAAAAGTACCATGTTTATGGCATTGTTCTCCTTTTGTGACTCAATGCGTCGCGATATGTTTGTGAATCCGGTGTTGTAGCTGGCTGCCACTGTTATCCAATTGCCGAACTTGGCATATGATTTCTTGAGGTAACGGCATGCTGCACGTGTCGATTTTTCTATGTGGTAGCGTTCGTCTATGTAGTTGTTGATCTCAAGACCGTACTCCTTTCCTGTCTTTTCCATGAATTGCCACAGTCCCGATGCTCCGACGCCTGAACGTGCGTGTATGTCGCCGTTGCTCTCAATAATCATAAGATACTTGAAGTCTTCGGGAACACCGCACTCCTTAAGAATGGGCTCTATGATGGGGAACAGCCTATTGGCACGTTTTATCTGCAGGATAGTATTGGTGTGTGAGTAGGTGAAGGCAAGTATCTCGCGGTCTATCCTCTCACGCCTGTCGTGTCTTGTCAATTCAATCTCTTCGCCGGCGAATGTAACAACGGTGGGTATCGTTGGAGATACGGCACTGTAAGGTATTCGTGAGTAAGGCATGTTGCTCTCGTCTGTTGCATGGTTCGACTGCAGAAACTGTGATACGACAATGAGTGCCGCGACTATTGTCACTGAGGTTATGATTCTGTTTATTATCTGTAATTTGAAGTTCATTTTGATGGCCGTTTTTATGTAAACGCGAAGATACAGCTTTTTGATGTAAATAACAATCTTGTTTCGCTATTCGAATGGTTTTTTCTTTGTATCTTTGCAAACGGATTTATGGCAGGGATTGTTGACCCGATAGCAACATGTCCGGTGCTGTACAATAATTTATTTCAGGGGATGTTCCCTTTTGTTCTTTTAGGTTTATGGAGGAATTTGAACTAATTGCCAAGACGTTTCAGGGGCTCGAAGAGGTTCTGGCGCAAGAGTTAATGGATTTGGGTGCTAACAATGTGCAGATAGGACGCCGTATGGTATCCTTTACAGGTGACAAGGCACTTATGTATAAGGCTAACTTCTGCCTTAGAACGGCTGTTCGTGTCTTGAAGCCGATACTCCATTTTAAAGCTTCTGATGCCGATGAAGTGTATAATGTGATAAAAAGCATCGAGTGGGAACAGTATCTCAGCTGTGACTCTACATTCTCGGTAGATGCAGTGGTATATAGCGATGTTTTCCGCCATTCGAAGTTTGTGGCTTACCGCGTGAAAGATGCTATCGCCGACTATTTCAATGAGAAGAGCGGCCGTCGTCCTTCGGTACGACTCAATAATCCCGACCTTGTTTTCCATATTCATATAGCACATGAGGAGTGTACACTTGCCTTCGATAGTTCGGGCGAGTCGCTTCACCGCCGCGGTTATCGCGTTGAGACAGGTGCTGCTCCCATCAACGAGGTGCTCGCAGCCGGAATGATTCTTCTCACCGGCTGGCGTGGCGAATGCGACTTTATAGACCCCATGTGCGGTTCGGGTACATTGCCCATCGAGGCTGCATTGATAGCCCGCAATATTGCTCCCGGTGTGTTCCGTCAGGGATTTGCCTTTGAGAAGTGGAAAGATTTTGATGCAGAACTATTCCGTTCGATATATGAGGACGATTCTATGGAGCGCGAGTTTAACCATAAGATATATGGTTACGATGTAGACGGACGTATGGTTGCTTGTGCCCGTCGCAATGCTAAATCGGCAATGATGAGCGATGTCGTAACAATAGAGTGTCGTGATATTAAAGATTTCGAACAACCAGCCGAGCGTGCATTGATGGTGGTGAATCCTCCTTATGGCGAACGTCTTGTGCTCGAAAATCTTTTGCAGGTATACAAGTCGCTCGGTGAGCGTATGAAACATGCTTTCCAAGGTAATGAGGCATGGATAATAAGCAGCAGCTACGATTGCTTCGACCAGATAGGTCTCAAGGCTTCGGCACGCATTCCATTGTACAATGGTGATTTGAACTGCGAATTCCGTAAATATGAGCTCTTCCAAGGAAAGTACAAGGGTTTCCGCGACGAAGGAAACACTTTGGTCAAGGATTTTGCCCCTCTTAAGAGAAAGTCCCGTTTGACAGGTCTGGATGGCGAGGAGCGTAAGCCCCGCACCCGTCCTCAAACAGACGATATGGCTCCCGATGCTGATGCATCAATGCGTCGTCGTCGCGAACTCGAGTCGTATCTGAAGACACGCATAGCAAAGAGATTTACAGGCGAGCGCGAGGAAACCGCTCAGACCAACAGCCGCCGTACAGAGGAGAGACGTGACGGATTCAGAAAAGAATCCCATGGCGCAGCTCCACGCCGCGACGACCGTAAGCCCCGTGACAACGACAAACGATATGGTACCAAGGATTTCAAACGTGGCGACAGCCGTCAGGCAGGTAATGCAGGCTCAAGGGAGTACAAGCGCAATGACCGCCGGCAGGGTGGTGATGCAGGTCCCAGAGAGTACAAGCGCAACGACCGCCGACAGGGTGGTGATGCTCCAAAATCGTATCTGAAGGGCGGTAAGCGCACATTCACAAAGCGCGGTAACAAGGGCGAATAATTTATGTAAAATAAAAAGGCTAAAATATAACTATGAAAATATTACTTTTAGGTAGCGGCGGACGCGAACATGCACTTGCATGGAAGATAGCTCAGAGTGAGAAGGTTGAGAAGTTGTACATTGCACCCGGTAATGCAGGAACATCTGCAGTAGGTGAGAATGTCTCTCTCTCGGCATGTGACTTTGATTCTGTAGCAGAATTTGTACTTGGCAATGATGTGTCAATGGTTGTTGTAGGTCCCGAGGACCCGTTGGTAAAGGGTATATACGACTACTTCAAAGGTCGCGAGGATTTGGCGCATGTTGCCGTAATAGGTCCTTCACGCGATGCTGCGCAGCTCGAGGGCAGCAAGAGCTTTGCCAAGGATTTTATGCAGCGCCACAATATTCCTACAGCTGCTTACAAGTCGTTTGACGGAACACAGCTCGAGGAGGCCTATAAATTCCTTGAGGGCCTGAAGGCTCCCTATGTGCTTAAGGCCGATGGCTTGTGCGCAGGAAAGGGTGTTCTTATCCTTCCTACTTTGGATGAGGCCAAGTCGCAGTTGAAAGAGATGTTTGATGGTATGTTCGGCAGCTCGTCAGCGACTGTGGTTATTGAGGAATTCCTCGATGGAATCGAGTGTTCTGTGTTTGTGCTCACCGACGGAAAAGATTACGTCATCCTTCCCGAGGCTAAGGACTACAAGCGTGTAGGCGAGGGTAATACAGGTCTCAATACCGGTGGAATGGGTTCTATCTCACCAGTGCCTTTCGCCACCAAAGAGTGGATGCAGAAGGTTGACGAGCGTATAATACGCCCCACTGTTGAGGGCTTGGCTGCAGATGGCCTGTTGTATAAGGGGTTCATATTCTTTGGCCTTATCAATGTATGTGGCGAGCCTATGGTAATAGAGTACAATGTGCGTATGGGCGACCCCGAAACCGAGTCGGTTATGTTGCGTCTCAAGAGCGATATTGTTGAACTCTTCGAAAAGACCGATGCCGGTACACTTGCCGGTGCACAGGTTGAGTTCGACGAGCGCACAGCTGTTTGTGTGATGCTTGTTTCGGGCGGTTACCCCGAGGCTTACGGTAAGGGCTATGAGATGAGCGGTCTCGAGGATGTAAAAGAGAGCATCCTGTTCCATGCCGGAACAGCTGTTAAAGATGGCAAGGTTGTGACTGCAGGTGGCCGTGTGCTGGCCGTATGCTCATATGGCAATAACCGTGACGAGGCTCTTGCCAAGTCTTTTGCTTCGGCAAAGATGGTCGATTTTGAGAAAAAATATTTCAGAGGGGATATAGGTTTTGACTTATAATAACGGTAAAACGTTACAACGAGGTTTTGTAACAGGTAAATATACTTTGACGGCGTTGCTTGCAGGCTCATCCTTGATATGGCTTGCAAGCATGCTGTTTTGCCGCGAAACAACATCTGCAGCCATGATTTTTTCATTCGGGATGCCTGTGTGGCTATCCGACTTGGCATCGTTTGCCGTATACGTTCTGGCTGCCGTTATAATAAATTCATTTGTTGTACTTGAAGGAAGAGTCTCGTGGCTCGGTGGCCTTTACATGTGGCTCTCTGCCCTCTCCTTCTCTTTGGTGAGCAATATACAGAGTGCTGTTTCTGCACTCATGCTTGTGCTGTTGTATACAGTAGTGCTGTCGTGCTACCAAAGGGAGAATGTGCAAAAGTGGGTGTTTACCTCTTCAGCCTTGTTGGCTTCGTTTTCGTTGCTCGAGCCCCGCTTCTTATATCTGTTGCCTGTTTGTCTGATATATTGGGCAACAACATCGGTTCTTGGATTACGGAATATTTTGGCTGCTCTCTTTGGTCTCATTACACCTTTTTGGCTCTATTGTGGTGTGGTGTTGCTGCAGCCTGATTACAATAATCTGCTGCCAATGGTTCCTGACAGGCTGTACAGCTTATTCAACGGCTGCTCCTTCGCCTTGTCGCTGCCTGTTGTCCCGCACCTTGCAGTAGAACTGCTTATTCTGCTTATTACTACATCAGTCTTTGTACAGAGTACAACCCCTGCTAAGCCCATCATGCGCAAGATGTTTACTTTCTTTGTGTTTGCAGGCTATTATCTCTTGTTCCTGTCGCTATTCAGAGCCGATGACTTCTCTTTATTGTTTGCGTGGCGATTGCCGGGTATTGCAATAATGGTGGCTTTTCTCTTTTCGGTAAAGTTTAACAAATCTTTCAATCTGCTTTTCGTATTTATAAATGTACTGTGGCTGTTATTAGCCGGAATTAATATCACATATGGATTTCTTAGTTGAGTTTCTTAGTGCATACGGTTATTTGGGAATGGGAGTCATGGCATTCCTGTCGGGTTCCGTGCTTCCTCTTACAAGCGAGGTTCTTATGATACTTCTTTTGGGAATGGGACTGAACTCTTTTCCCCTTGTGCTTGTTTCTACTTTAGGTAATACTATCGGTGGCGTAACCTGTTTCTACACAGGACGCATTGTTCAGAAAGAGACTGTGCAGCGCCTGTTCAAGGTTTCGGACAGACGTATGCGACAGGCCGACAGGCTTATACAACGATATGGTTTTTGGGCTTCGTTCTTCTCTTTTGTGCCACTGATAGGTACTGCAATATTGCTTACGCTCGGTGTTATGCGAGTAAGCTGGTGGAGGGTTACACTTGTGATGATGTTCGGTAAGTTCCTGCGTTATCTGCTTGTGGCTATATCATATACCGGTTTCACCGAGATGTTTTCGTTCTAAATTTATTTGATGAGAGTAATCTGTTCCATAATAATGATATTGTCGCTTGTTGCCTGTTCCCACATAGAGGGCGACAGCAGACAGCTTTTTGTAACAATCGAGCCTTACAGGTTTGTCGTTGAGGCTGTAGCAGGCGAAGAATGGAACGTGCGCTCGATAGTCTCTAATGGCGGTAACCCCGAGACATTCGACCCTATGCCGTCCGATTTGCTTGCATTGGCGTCGAGCAAGGCCTATTTTATGGTAGGCGGATTGGGATTCGAGAATGGCTGGAAAGAGAAGATAGCAGAGTTATATCCCCATCTGTTGCTTGTTGATACTTCGCAGGGGATAGAGCGCGACGAGGATGACCCTCATGTGTGGACCTCGCCCGATAATATCTCTCTGATTGCCGATAATATCTGTGGAGCGATGTGCCGCATCGACTCACTGCGCGCCAATTATTACAATAAAAGGCTTATGCAGTTCAAAGAACGGTTGTTTGAGACCGATTCAATAGTTGAGAGCAAATTGCAGTCGTGTAAGGGCGCCTCGTTTCTTATATTCCACCCTTCATTGACCTATTTCTCGAACAGATATGGATTGAGGCAGATAACAGTAGAACACGAAGGGAAAGAACCTTCGATAATGCAGATGAAAAGCGTAGTAGATGCGGCTGATGAAGCCGATGTACGCTGTCTCTTTATGCAGGCCGGGTTTGATGCGCGCAGCATGCAGGCTGTTGCCAATGAGCTTTCCATAGAGATTGTCGAGATAAACCCTCTCAGCTACGATTGGCATGGTGAGATGATTCGTATTGCCGATGCACTCTCTTTAACGGATTCCAAAGATGATTGAACTAAAGAACGTATCCTTTTCGTATGACAGCAATGAGTTGCTGCGCGATGTGAATCTGACCATAGCAAGGAACGACTATTGGGGTATTGTGGGCCCTAATGGTTGCGGAAAGAGTACACTTCTGAAGATTATCTTACGCTTGATAAAGCCCGATAGTGGAGAGGTCATCTACCGCAAAGAGGGTAAAGAGGTCTCGGCACTGACAATGGGATATGTCCCGCAATCTTCTCAGATAGACAAGATGTTCCCTATAACTGTACGCGAGGTGGTTGCCCTTGGTCTTATAGGTGAGAAGAAGAGCGCTTCTGATGCAGTAGAAGAGGTCATGAGGCAGATGGATATTTATGCGCTTGCCGATAAACCTATAGGTGCACTCAGTGGTGGGGAACTGCAACGCACGCTTATGGCACGTGCAGTTGTATCGCGCCCCGATGTGCTTGTGCTCGATGAGCCCGATACTTATCTCGATAAAAAATCGGTTGATACGCTCTATTCTCTTCTCTCATCCCTCAACAGCGATTGTACCGTATTGGTTGTTTCGCACAATGAGCCTCGCATAAAGGAGTATGCCTCGCATATTGCTTATGTCGAAGGCACGGTAAATTGTTGCAGGAATGATAGATAAAGTAACGGTAAAGCTTAATGAATAATTAACTATACAAATAAGAGCGACAGGCCAATGGCCTGTCGCTCTTATTTGTATGTAAGTGGGTATTATATCTCACACGGGAGTATCTACCTTAGGATTTAAGCAGTGCCTCCTCGGCTTTACGGGCTTTTTCGATATTCATGGCCTCGTATATGCTGTACATTGTTTTTCTTATATCCTCGGTACACAAGTTGCCAATGCTGCCCTCATGAGTGTGGCGAATATTTTTGTCGGGCACGAATGTGCCGGCCTCAATGTCAAGACCAACCTTCTTATACGCATCGCGGAAGGGCATTCCTTCTGTGGCAAGGCGGTTGACCTCTTCTACACTGAACATTGCATCGTATCGGCTGTCGTTGAGTATTTCTTTGTTTACCTCTATGCGCTCAATGATGTATGTTGCCATTGCAAGACACTCCTTGATTTCGGCAAATGCCGGTAGGAACAGCTCTTTGATAACTTGCAGGTCGCGGAAGTAACCGCTGGGCAAGTTGTTCATAATTATAGTGATGTCCATGGGTAGTGCTTGCAGGCGGTTGCATTTTGCACGCATAATCTCAAACACATCGGGGTTTTTCTTATGTGGCATGATGCTGCTGCCTGTGGTACATTCGGCAGGGAGTTTTACAAAGCCGAAATTCTGCGAGTTGAACATACAGGCGTCGAATGCCATCTTCGATAGTGTGCCGGCAACGCTCGCGAGTGCAAAGGCCACATTCTTTTCGCACTTTCCGCGTCCCATCTGTGAATACACCACATTGTAGTTCATTGAATCGAAGCCGAGCAACTCGGTTGTCATGGTGCGGTTGAGTGGGAACGATGAGCCATAGCCCGCTGCAGAGCCCAACGGGTTGCGGTTACACATGCGGTAGGCTGCCTGCAGAAAGAGCATGTCGTCGGCAAGGCTCTCGGCATATGCACCGAACCACAGACCGAATGACGAGGGCATTGCAACCTGCAGATGGGTATATCCGGGCATAAGCACATCTTTGTGCTTTTCGCTCTGTTTTTGCAATGCGTCGAAAAGAGCGACAACAGCCTCACATATATCCTGTAGTTCGTGGCGTGTGAATAGCTTCAGGTCGACAAGTACCTGATCGTTGCGCGAGCGTCCGCTGTGGATTTTCTTTCCTGCGTCACCAAGCTTGCGTGTGAGCATCAGTTCAACCTGTGAATGTACATCCTCTACACCCTCTTCAATGATGAATTCTCCGCTCTCGACTATTGAATAGATGTTGCGCAGTTCGTGGTGCAGCAACTCCTTCTCTTCAAGAGTGAGCATGCCGATGCTTTGCAGCATGGCGCTGTGTGCTATTGAACCAAGAATGTCATAGGGCGCAAGCAGCAGATCGAGTTCGCGGTCCTTGCCTACAGTGAAACGCTCTATTGCAGGGTTGATTGTGCTGTTTTTATCCCAAAGCTTTTTTGCCATATTCGTATCGGATAATAGAGGGGTGTATCGATGTACACCCCTCGTAATGTTAATATTGTATCATTGCCAATGTGTCGGCTATCTTCTCGAGTCCCTCTTTAAGGGGCTTCTCAATCATTCCTCTCAGCATGAAGTTTAATTCGGCTTTTGCAACCACGCGCATCTTTGCCGCTTCGCTGCCGTCGGGAATAATCTGTATCCACAGGTTGAAGGGTATAGGAGAACCTACTGCCTCAAACTTTATGCATTTGGGCTCCTCGCGTTCAACTACCCTTATTGTAACCTTGCCCAATTGTGGAATCTCCACTGTGGCATGGTCGCGGTCAAAGGAGAAATCCTTTACCTTGTCCTCGGGGATTTTTCCCTTAAGAGCCTCAAGGTTATTGAGGTCCTCGAGTTTTGAATATACTCTTTCTTGTGGATAGGGGATATTTTTAACGCTGCTTTCGTATTGACTCATGATTGTTTATTTGAGGTCGTTTCTCCACTCCGAAGGATTTGCTCTCCACTCCTTGAGTGTAGGCATTACCTCCTCTGTAATGTAACCGGTCTCTTTTGCAGCCTCGAGCACTGCCTCGTAGTCGGTAAGTGTGATGAGTTTCACGCCTGCCTGAGCAAAAGCCTCCTCGGCAACACTGAAACCGTATGTGAATGATGCAACCATACCCACAACCTCAACGCCTGCAGCACGCAATGCGTCAACTGCCTTGAGGCTGCTCATACCTGTTGAAACAAGGTCCTCAACAACTACCACCTTTGCACCGGGGTATACGTCGCCTTCAATCTGGTTACCCATTCCATGATCCTTTGCCTTGGGACGTACATAAACGAAAGGCTTTGCAAGCTCCTCGGCAACAAGTGCACCCTGTGCAATGGCACCGGTTGCAACACCGGCTACGATGTCGGCCTCGGGGAATTCCTGAAGAATGATGTTTGCAAGTCCCAATTTTACGCGTGTGCGCAGCTCGGGGAACGATAATGTCTTACGGTTGTCGCAGTAAAAAGGTGATTTCCAACCAGAAGCCCATGTGAAAGGCTGCTCGGGTTGTAATTTTACGGCTTTGATTTTAAGCAGCTCGGCTGCAAGAATAAGTTTGGATTTGTTCGACATTGTATTATCTGTTTTAGGTTAATTCAGTATGTAATGCGAAGATAGATATTTTTATAATAATGGCAATGATGTGTATGAAAAAAAATGATGTTGCCTTATTTGGTTTGTGTATATCCCTCTTTCTTGAGAATCTCTATTATCTTCTCTTTAAATTCACCCTGTATCAATATTTCGCCCTCTTTTGTTGTCCCGCCCACGCCGCAACGGGTTTTCAGCAGGCGACCGAGCTCTTTTATATCTTCGTCGCTGCCGACGAAATTCTTGACAATGGTTACAGTCTTGCCGCCACGGTGGTTCTTCTCAATGCTCACCCTGAGCTTCTGCTGTTGCTTGGGCAGGGTCTCGGTTTCCTCCTTTTCATCGGTGGAATATTGGAAGTCGGGATTTGTTGAGTAGACAATGTTGAGCCTATCTTTCCAATCGTTTTTCTTCATGGTATTCTATGCATTTATGTGCGAAGATACAACCTTTTTGTTGTTTTTGCCATACAAATTTCATGGAATGATATAATATGGCTAAATTTGTTGCGTTATATATATTGCGCACATGTAGAATTATCTATGGAGAATATCCTTAAGACATATTCCTGTAAGGTACCCGAGCCGACTCTGCGTCGATTGCCTTGGTATCTTTCGGTGTGCCGTCTGCTGAAGGCGCGTGGCGAGACCTATGTCTCATCGACAAGACTGTCGAAGGAGACGAGCATCGTGGCTTCGCAGATAGCCAAGGATCTTTCGTGCGTGAATATCGTGGGACGTACAAGGGTTGGTTACGAAATAGATAACCTGCTCGCAGTGCTTGAGAGTTTTTTGGGTTTCACGACATCGCACAAGGCATTCCTCTTTGGTGCCGGAAGGCTCGGTGCCGCTCTGCTCAACGATACAGGCTTGAAACAGTTCGGCTTGGAGGTTGTTGCTGCGTTCGATAATAACCCTAAGGTCGTGGGACACAGCATATCGGGTATTCCGGTATATCACATAAGTGAGATTGGTGCCAAGATGCGACGCCACAATGTGAAGATTGGAATACTCACGGTGCCTATCGACAATGCACAGGAGGTTGCCGACCGCATGGTTGTGTGGGGAATAAAGGCTATATGGAACTTCACCCCGTTGCGTATACGTGTGCCCGATGATATTGTGGTGCAGAACACCTCGCTCTATGCACACCTGTCGCTGATGTTCAACCGTCTCGACAATATGACTGATGAAGAACGATGATTAAGAGAATATTTATATGAAAATTATAGCAGTTGCAAAGAATTACGCGGCACACGCATTGGAGTTTGACGGCACAGGTGAAAAACCGCAGGTGCCCACAATCTTCATGAAGCCCGACTCGTCAATAATAAAGAACGGCAAACACTTTTACCTTCCCGACTGGATGGGACGTATCGACTACGAGGCCGAGATTGTTGTGCGTATAAATCAGTTGGGCCGTAGCATTCCCGCACGTTTCGCGCACCGTTATTACGATGCAATAACTGTCGGCATCGATTTTACTGCACGCGATATGCAGCGCCGTATGATTGCAGAAGGTGCTCCATGGGAGTTGTCAAAGGGATTCGACTGCTCGGCTGTGCTCGGCACCTTCAAGGCTGTAGAGGGGTACGACCTCTCTAATCTCGATTTCTCGCTCACGATAAACGATGCAACCGTGCAGCAGGGAAACAGCAGGGATATGCTTTTCTCTGTTGATGAGATAATAGCTTATGTAAGCCGTTTCTGTACTCTTAAGACAGGCGACCTTATTTTCACCGGAACACCTGCTGGTGTGGCACCTGTAAAGGTGGGCGACCATCTGAAAGGATATATCGGCGAAGAGAAGGTGCTCGATTTCCATGTGCGTTAACCGATGACAAGAAGGGTAGCATATATACTGTTTTTGCTGATTTTCGCCATAGGCGCTAAAGCACAATTTGTCGAGGTCGATTGGTCGCGATTCGAACGCGATACGATACTGCCTCTCTATACTACTACGTTCAATCTTCCCGATGACGCGCATCTATACAGATACTCTGTGAATATCGAGTATCCCGAAACCGAGGTTATGACAAAAGCCGAGGCCGAAAGATATAAGGTTGTCGAGAACAGGGCGCTTCTGTCATCGTACCCTCTTCCCGAGTTCAGTATCGGTGTCTCTTCGAAAAAGTATATGCTTGATGTGAGCTTTGTTCCTATAATATTCTCGCAGGGTAAGTATATGCGTGTAAAGTCGTTCAAGCCTGTGATAAAAAGGGAATTGAATGTACATGCTGCAATGCAGCATGTGATGGCTGCTCCGGGGAAAATAAGAGGCTATGCCCCTTCATCGGTGCTTGCTTCGGGGAAATGGGCCAAGATATGTGTTCCGTCAGAAGGTGTATATAAAATTACCGATGCCCAGTTGCGTAAGATGGGATTCAGCAATCCTGACAAGGTGAGTCTGTTTGGCTATGGTGGCGAGGTGTTGCCCGAGACCGGTTTGAATCTTCTTCCCGATGATTTGCAAGAGATTCCCCTTTGGCGCGAGGATGGCTATATGCTGTTCTATGCCAACGGTACAGTAAAGTGGGAGTACAGTGCAGGACGCTATGTGCACAAGCAGAATATATATTCTGATTTCAGCTACTATTTTTTGTGCGAGAGTGATTCCGAGCCTATGCAGTTCCCTCTTAAGGAGTACAGTTCGCCCGCTGTTACCTATACAACCTATCCCGATTATGCTTTGCGCGAAAAAGAGGAGTACTCACTCTGCCGTTATGGCCGTGCGCTGCTCGAGGAGTATGATTACTCAAGCGGCCGTTCAGTAAGCTATACTTTCGACCTCGAAGGGGTGCAGCCGGGCAGCAATGCTATAATAGACCTCTCTTT
Source organism: uncultured Bacteroidaceae bacterium (assembly GCA_904501775.1). Lineage (GTDB taxonomy): Bacteria > Bacteroidota > Bacteroidia > Bacteroidales > Bacteroidaceae > HGM04593. Next base: position 23,259 of record CAJGCJ010000004.1, read on the forward strand.
TGGCTCCAATGCAACAAGTAAAAACTCTGTTTCAGTCGAGGTTAACAAGATAAAGGTAGGCTCGCTGTCATTGCCTAAGGCCGGTTCACACGATGACGCAAGAATCTCTCAGACATCGTTCTCCACCACCAATCTGTCGGCACAGACCGGCGTGATGTTGACTCATACGGTATCTAATGCATTGGTGTCGGGACATCTCGATTTCATCAGAATCAATTATACCCGTTCGCTCTCTTTGCGTGGTTCAAACATCCTGTTCCGAGGAGCAGCGAACAGTGTGAATGCTACTTTTGAAATTTCCAATACAACACCCGATACGCATGTGTGGCAGGTTACCAACCCTGAGGCAACAACAGAGGTTACCGGCAGTTACAGCAATGGAAAGTATGCGGTTGTGGCTCCGGCAGGGTATGACGAGAAACTTGTGGCGGTAGACGTAAAGGGCGAATTTCCCTCTCCCGTATATGTGGGTGCAGTGGAAAACCAGAACCTACATGCCGTTGAACAGGCTGATATGGTGATAGTGATACCCTCCAACAGGGCCTTTATAAACGAGGCAGAACGGTTGGCACAGGCGCACCGTGATATGGATGGGTTAAGTGTCGAAGTGGTTACGGCCGAGCAGGTGTACAACGAATTCTCTTCGGGTACCCCGGATGCTACTGCATATCGGCGCTTCATGAAGATGCTCTACGACAGGGCAGAGTCGGCCGAAACTGCTCCGAAATATCTGCTGCTGTTCGGAGATGGAGTGTCGGACAACAGACTAATAACCTATCCGCGCACCAAGCAGGATAATATGCTGCTCACCTATCAGAGTGAGAACTCGGTGAGTTCGCTGTACTCATATGTTCTCGAGGACTATTTCGGATACCTCGACGACAACGAAGGCGGTAACTTTATACGCGATAAGGTGGATGTTGGTGTTGGACGACTTCCTGTGCAAACAGCCTCGCAGGCTAAGGAGGTGGTAGACAAACTCATTGCCTACATGCATAACAAGACACCCGGCTCATGGCAGAATGTAATTCTCTTGCTTGCCGATGATGGTGACGAGTCCATCCCTAACCAGCATATGAAAGATGCCGAGGCTATTGCCGGGATATTCCGCGAGAGTTTCCCCTCATTTATGGTTGATAGAATCTATTGGGACGATTATCCTGTTGAGGTACTTGCGACAGGAAACAGTTATCCGCTTGTTACCGATGCAATTTACAATCGCCTTGCCGATGGCGCACTTGTGGTAAACTACTCGGGACATGGCAGTGCAAGTGTGCTGTCGCATGAACTTGTGTGGAAAACAACGGACATGACTGCGCTGAAATCGTCGAAAGTGCCATTCTGGGTTACTGCATCGTGTGATATAACTCCGTTTGATATCGGTGACGGCTCTTTGGGCGAATCGGCAATACTCAACCCCAATGGTGCGGCAATAGGTCTTCTGACATCTACGCGAACTGTGCTGCAAACATATAACGCAATCATTAACCAGCAGTTCATGAAGCATCTTGTTACTCCCGATGCTGGATGCAGAATGCCTACTGTGGGCGATGCACTGCGTCTTGCCAAATGTGCTGTGATATCGGCCGGCACCGATCTCTCCGAGAATAAATTACAATATGTGCTTGTGGGCGACCCTGCATTGCGCCTGCATGTGCCCCGTCATAAGGTGGTGGTCGATAGATTCAACGCTGCTTCGGCAACGGAAGAGGGTAGGGTGTCGGCTGGTGGAATGGTCGAGGTTGAAGGATATATAAAAACCTCAGACGGCGACATTGTCATCGGTTACAAGGGCACAATCTCCACAACTATGTTCGACTGTATCGAAGATGTATATACACGCAATAATACAGATCTTGGAGCCTATCAATACACCGCGTTCCGCAAGAAATTGTATATGGGCAACGATTCTGTGGTGGATGGCCGCTTCAAACTCTCAATTCCTGTCCCCATGGATATAAGTTACAGCGACGAGCAGGGTATGATGAACTTCTTCGCTACCGACTCTGCCGGCAATTCGGCACAGGGCTGTTACGATAATTTTACCGTTGGTGGAACATCATCCTCTTTGGCGCAGGATAACGAAGGCCCGCAGATAGAGATGTATCTGAATACCGAGTCGTTTATATCGGGCGATGAGGTCAATTCCACACCACGCCTTTTTGTTAAACTGTTTGATGAAAGTGGTATAAATACAGTCGGAACAGGAATAGGACACGACATTATGGCTATAGTGGATAACAATATAAAGTATACCTATAATCTCAATAGCACATTCGTTGCGACTGTTGGCGATTATCGTAGCGGAAGTATCGAGTTTTCTCTCGACAGCCTGCCTCAGGGTGAGCATACTCTGCTGCTGCGTGCTTGGGACCTGTATAATAACTCTTCGACCGATACGTTGCATTTTGTGGTAGTGCCCAATCTCTCCCCCGATCTTGTAGATGTGAAGGTAACCCCCAACCCCTTGCGCTATGGCGAGAATGCATGTTTCATGCTTACACATAACCGTCCGGGCTGCGATGTCAATGTCTCGATAGAACTGTTCAATTTCCAAGGACAGGTGTTATGGCGCTACGATGAGCGTATCTATTCAGATACCAATGCGTGCGAGGTCAACTGGAATGTTGCGATGCAGAATGGTGCCCCAATACCTACGGGAGTATACCTCTATCGTGCAACAATCTCCGAAGGTGGTGGCAGTGCGCGTTCAAAGACACGAAAATTAATAGTACTGAACAATAAATAATAGAAAAGTAAGTTTAATATTAGGTAGGACAATCTAAACAGATTATAAAACGATGATTAAGGAGAGACTTATATTTGCTTTGGTGTGTGTGATGCTGGCGTTGACGGCTTATGCCCAGAAAGATCAATTTAACCCAGTGAATACAGGTGTGACTTCACTGTCAATCGCGCCTGATGCCCGTGCCGGAGCGATGGGTGATATCGGTGTGGCAACCGACCCCGATGTGAATTCGCAATACTGGAACCCTGCAAAGTACCCTTTCAATATTGCACGTGCCGGCCTTTCGATGTCATATACCCCTTGGTTGCGACAGTTGGTAAACGATATTGACTTGGCCTATCTTGCAGGTTTTTATAGAATAGGCGATTATTCGGCAGTGAGTGGCTCGCTTACATATTTCTCGCTCGGTGAGGTTATTGCCGAGGAGTATACGATAAAACCCTATGAGTTCGCGGTGGATGTCGCATACTCGAGAATGTTGTCCGAGACCTTCTCGGCTGCGGTTGCTCTGCGTTTCATATATAGCGACCTGCAGTACGACTACGAAGAGGATATGGAGCCCGGAACAGCTTTTGCTGCCGACCTTGCCCTCTACTATAATAACTACATAATGCTGGGAAACAGGGAGTGTATGCTTGGTCTGGGACTGAATGCTTCCAATATCGGTAGCAAAATCTCGTACGACGGCGGTAATACAAATGAATTCATCCCTACCAATCTGCGTTTGGGTGCATCGTTGCTTGTTCCTATTGACGAGTACAATACCATTTCGTTCAGTGTCGACCTCAACAAACTGATGGTTCCCACACGTCCCACATACTCGCAGTTTATGAGCGAGGAGCATGGCGATGTGAACAGCGACGATTCACAATATAACTCATACTATTCCGAGTACCAGGGATGGCTCGAGTCGACAGGATATAACGATGTCTCTTCAATCTCGGGTATATTCAAGTCTTTCGGTGATGCTCCCGGCGGCTTTAGCGAGGAGCTCAAGGAGATTTACGGAGGTATAGGTGTTGAGTACTGCTATAACCAGCAGTTCTCTTTGCGTGGCGGTTATCATTACGAGAACGAGTATAAAGGTAACAGAAAATATTATACTCTTGGTGCAGGCTTTAAGATGAGTGTGTTCTCGCTCGATGCAGCATATCTTATATCTGCGGCGCAAAGCAACCCTCTTGACCAGACATTGCGCTTCTCGCTTTCGTTTGACATGGATGGATTACGTGATATCTTCGGTCGTTGACCGTAGTAAAAAATAATGCTTGAATTATGATAAGAGTAGGTTTTGGAATGGATGTCCATCGTCTTGTCGAAGGACGCGATTTGTGGATTGGCGGTATAAAGATACCGTATGAGTTCGGGTTGGACGGTCATTCGGATGCGGATGTACTGATTCATGCAATCTGTGATGCCCTATTGGGTGCTGCCAATTTGCGTGATATCGGTTTTCAGTTTCCCGACAATTCCAATGAGTTCCTGAATATTGACAGCAAGATACTTCTGCATCGTACAAACGAACTGCTTAAGGAGAAGGGTTACAAGATAGGAAATATTGATGCGACGGTGGCTGCTCAGGCTCCCAAACTGAACCCTCATATACCTGTTATGCAAGAGACAATGGCCAAGGTGCTCGGCATAGACCCGGATATGTTGTCCATCAAGGCAACTACCACCGAGAGGCTCGGTTTCGAGGGACGTAAAGAGGGTATAACAGCCTATGCTGTGGTGTTAATAGAGAAATGACCATTGAGATAGATAAATCCTCCCGTCTTTGTAGCGAGGAGGATTTTTTATTTTTGACAGTTGGTTATATGTCGTGTTGCCGTTTTATAGGTTTTTTGCTTTTTTCGTCATTGCTTGCCTCGTGTGCATCGTTGTCGAGCAGTGGCGTAGGGCGCATCAGGCATTATGAAATAACAGATGAAAAATTGCCGCCCGAATTCGATTCCACGGTCATTGCCTTTATCTCCGATATCCATTATCCGAGTAAGTTCACCCGCAAACGTCTCGGCAAGGTTGTGCACCGGTTACGGTGTATAAATCCCGATATAATGCTCTTGGGTGGCGATTATGTGACATCGCCCGTCTATATGGATGAGCTCTTCGATTCGTTGTCATCGGTAAATGTAGGGGTAGGCATATATGCCGTGCTTGGTAATCATGAGCGGTCAAATGCCGCTTTGGTCGATTCTGTAGCCAATAAATACGGGATATACATGCTGAATGATGAGGCTGTTGCTGTTGCATGCGGCAACTCTTTCATTTATCTTGCCGGTGTAAGAGACTCCTTTAAGGCCGATTCCCTTACCCGTTCGCCTTCGGACTGTGTGAGCGATGATAACTTTACCCTACTCTTGACCCACACGCCCGATTATGTCCAAGATGTGGCTGCAGAGGCAGCGCTTGCTCTTGCAGGACATACGCATGGCGGTCAGGTAAGTCTTTTCGGGTTGTACACCCCTGTGAAAAACACGCATTATGGAACGCGATTTCTGAAAGGTCTTAATTATACCGATAAAGGTGTTCCTGTGATAACAACCACCGGGGTCGGTACGTCGCGAAAGAAAGTCCGTTTCTGTGTGCCAAGCGAGATTATAGTGGTTACACTGAGAAATAATGTGAAGTAGAATATCGTAAAGCACGTTGTTTTTCGTATCTTCGCAACATTATCGTGAAATATAAATGATTTTGCAGATGAACACTTCAATTCAGCCGGTCGACGAACTCTATATGTACCGATGCATGCAGCTTGCACGCAATGCAGGGGGTAGCACCAGTCCCAATCCGATGGTCGGAGCAGTTATTGTTTGCGATAACCGCATAATAGGCGAGGGCTACCATATAAGGGCTGGTGAACCGCATGCCGAGGTAAATGCTGTACGTTCGGTAAAAGAGTGTGACAGACATCTGCTGAAAGAGTCTACAATATATGTCAGTCTTGAACCCTGTTCGCATTATGGGAAGACACCTCCCTGTTGCGACCTCATAATATCCTGCGGAATACCCCGTGTGGTTATTGGAATCACAGATGTCAATGCGCAGGTCAACGGCGAGGGAATATTGCGTATGCAGCGCGCCGGAATAGATGTGACAATAGGTGTGCTAAGGAATAAGGCTTTTGAGTTGAACAGGAAATTCTTTACATTGCACAAGGAGGCAAGGCCCTTTATAACTCTTAAATGGGCACAGACAGCCGATGGATTCATTGGAAGGAATGTTGACATGGCCGAAGAACACACCTCCTTGAGGATATCCACTCCCGGCTCTATGATGGCAGTGCATAAACTGCGTGCCCGGAACGATGCAATATTGGTGGGTACCCGTACGGCTCTTATTGACAATCCTTCACTTACGGTGCGCCATTGGTGCGGAAAGAATCCATTACGTCTTGTAATTGACCGTAAGGGAGTTCTTCCGTCTACATTGAATCTGTTTAACGATGAGGCTCAGACAATCGTTTACACCAATAATGTTGTAGAGGGTAAGTTTAATGGAAATGTTCAGCAGGTGCAACTCCCTTCCGAGGCCGATACTCTTGTGTTCATACTTGCCCATCTGGCCTCTTTGAAAGTAAACAGCCTGCTGGTAGAGGGTGGTGCTGCCTTGCACAGTTCGTTTATAGATGCCGGTTTGTGGGACGAAATACGTGTCGAGTGCAACGAAAATCTTGTAATAGGCGATGGAGTAAAGGCTCCTGCGCTGCCACAAAAGGCTGTTTTGACAGTTGCAAGCTTGTTTAACAACAAGATAATGCACTTTGTCCGATAAAAAAAACTAAATTATTATAAATAACACGCTAAAAGTCGCTTCATACGAAAAAATGTTGCTAATTTTGTAGGTTGAATAAAAACCGCAAAACAGTAATTGATTGTATGAAAAAGATATTGGTAGCATGTTTGATGTTTTCTCCGCTGTTTCTTCTAACTTCGTGTCTCGAAGAGGGTGGTGACGAATATACCATTGATCCCTATGTTGCATTGAAGTCTTTCAGTCTTGATGACCTGCCGTTGTATACCGGCTATGTTACATCAGAGGGTGAGGATACTGTGGCCGTGTCATGGGTTTATGGTGCAAACTATCCCTTTGTAATTGATCAGAAGAGCCGTGAGGTCTATAATCCCGATTCTTTGCCTTATGGCGTTGATTTGACAAAGGTCCTCGTCAATGTCGACAGCGACGGAATTGCCTATCTGTATAGCGACAGCGCCAAAACTTATACAGTCATTACATCTACCGACTCACTCGATTTCTCATACCCCCGCCGTCTCTTTGTATCGGCTTTGGGTGGCGAATTCGTTCAGGAATATAAAGTTACGGTAAATGCGCATAAGATAGACCCATATCTTATGGTGTGGGACTCTCTGTCGGTAGCTGCCGGAATTGCAAAGCCTGTTTCCATGTTTGAACAGAATGGTAAACTCTATCTTTTTGGTACAGATGCCGAGGGCAAGGCACTCTCTTCTTCGATAGAGCTTGATGCTCCTGTGGCATGGAGTGTGGCAGCACCTCTCTCATCTGGCAATGAAACACTTCAGCTCGAGTCTATAAAGCTTTTCAAGGATAAGTTCTATGCTGTAACATCAAGTGGCATGCTTATGATTTCTGAAGGTGGCGTAGAGTGGCAGAGTGTTGCAAACGATAACAGATTCGTAAATCTGTTTGCTGCAACCGGCAGTGAGCTGTGGGCAGTAACTGCCGACTCGATACTCTGCAGCAACGACGGAGTCGCTTTTGCTGCAACAGAACAGTTACCCGGCGGCTTCCCCTTGTACAATGTTTCGGCTAATACCTATCCGTTGGCGACCAACAAATATATTACACGCAGCCTGTTGGTAGGCTATCCTACTGAAGAGGAGAATGCAAGACCCATGGTGTGGAACAAATTGTCTACCGAGGATGAATGGAGCCGATATATCATAGCATCGGATAGCAGCTATTCGTGTCCAGTCTTGCGTCCGTTGTCTGTTATGCAGTACGATAACTCAATATACGCAATAGGCGGTAAAGGACTCTTTGGAAAGGATTCGGTTGATGCCTTCTCGGCAATATATACATCACCCGATAACGGACTTACATGGTCTGAATTGTCAAATTCAAAGATTAAGTTGCCCGTATCATTGAAGTCGAACGATGCACCCTTCGTGGCTATGGTTGACAGCAAGAAATATATGTGGATTGTTACAGGTGGAGAAAAGCCTTCGGTGTGGCGAGGTGTGATAAACCGTCTGTTGTTTAAGGATTGATAGATTGATTTATATATCCCATGAGCAGTATACGCAAAGTTTTCGGCTTGACATTGTTGGGCATTCTCATATGTCTGACACCTCCTGTATCTGCCGAAGAACTTGAGTATAGATACGAGGTGGGTGGAATGACCGGAGGCTCTTTTTATATGGGTGATGCCAACTATTCGGCACTGTTCAGGGAGATGAATCTTATGGGCGGTATTGTGTGGCGTTATAATTTGAACTTGCGTATGGCGGTAAAGGCTAATCTTGCAATTGCAGGAATATCGGGTGCCACTACATACGACAGCAACAAGTTTCCCGGTGGCGATACCGAGTTTTCGCGTACGATCTATGACTTGGGCGCGCAGTTCGAGTATAACTTTTTAGCCTATGGAACAGGTGGGGGATACAAGCGTACACATCGCCTGACACCATATATACTTGGCGGATTGGGGCTTACTTTTGCTCCTGAGCCTGTAGACAATGTCTTTACAGTGAACATCCCGGTGGGAATAGGCGTGAAGTACAAGTTCGCTCCGCGCTTCAATTTGGGATGTGAAATGTCGTTCCGTTTTACATTAAGTGATAAGCTTGATGTTACAAAGAACAATGCTCCGTACCTCGAGGACCCTTATGGTATAAAGAGCGACGGTTTGAAGAACAAGGACAGTTATGCCTTTTTTGCAATATTTTTAACATACGATATATCTCCAAAATACAGGGAGTGTAATAATTGATATACAACATGAATTATCTTGAGAAAATAGACAAGAATAATGTGCCTCAGCACATAGCGGTTATCATGGACGGTAACGGACGTTGGGCACAGCAGCGTGGATTGGACCGTTCTGCAGGTCATCAGGAAGGTGTGGCAACAGTGCGTAAATTGGTCGAGAACGCTTTGAATTTGGGTGTCCGTTATCTGACACTCTATACATTCTCTACCGAGAACTGGAAACGTCCTCAGGCCGAGGTCGCAGCCCTTATGGTTCTTCTGTTCGAGAGTGTCGAGGAAGAGATTTTCATGAAAAACAATGTTGCTTTCCGTGTCATTGGAGATGTTGAGAAGTTGCCCGCAAACGTACTCGAGCGCCTTAGAGCCTGTGAAGAGCGTACAAGCAATAACGATGCAATGACAATGGTGGTGGCACTCAGCTACTCATCAAAATGGGAAATAACAAATGCCGTACGCTCAATTGCACGCAGGGTTGCCGAAAACGAACTTTCAATAGAGGATATAGACGACAACCTGATATCGGACTGCATGGTTACCAATTTTATGCCCGACCCCGATTTGTTGATACGCACAGGCAAGGAGCAACGTCTAAGCAACTTTCTCTTGTGGCAGTGTGCATATTCGGAATTCTACTTTACCGATGTGTTATGGCCCGATTTTGACAACAATGAATTGTGCAAAGCCGTTTACGAATATCAACAACGTCAGCGCCGCTATGGAAAGACCGGCGAACAGGTTGTGAACGAAATGGCAAAATAATTAATGGAAACAGATAAAACTGCATAAGATGATATATAAGTCACTTTTGAGATTCATAATGATGTCATTGCTGCTGACCTTGTGTGTGGCAGAGATGTACAGTCAGACTAAGGTGGTGAATCCGACAATTCTCTATTCGGGAGCTCCCCGCAAATACACCATAGGGGGTATTAATCTCACCGGTGTCGACAACCACGAGCCTAATGTTATAATAGGCATCTCGGGCTTGTCGGTAGGCGACGAGGTGGTTGTTCCGGGTGAGGATATTACATCGGCAATCAAGAGATATTGGAAGTTTGGTCTTTTCTCCGATGTCAGCATTACTGCCGACAGTATCATAGGCTCTAAATTATATATAGGAATACATTTGAAGCAGAGCCCCCGAGTATCGCAGATAAATATCCGTGGTGTCAAAAAGAGCGAACGCGAAGATCTTGAAATGCAGATAGGTCTGATGAAAGGCAATCAGATTACCCCGGATATGTCCAATCGTGCCAAGAGAATAGTGCAACGCTACTTTGCGGCAAAAGGATATAAGAATGTCGAGGTAAATATCCTGCAGCGTCCCGACGTCAATGCTGACAAGCAGGTGATTGTAGAGATTGATGTAGACAAGAAGGATAAGATAAAGGTACACAAGATTTACTTGAACGGCGTAGAGCAGCTTCCCGAGAAGAAAGTTCGCTATTCAATGAAGAAGACCCGCGAGAAGACTACATTCAAGAATTTCTGGCACACAATCTTCAGATCTAAGAAATATACCGACGAACGTTACAACGAGGACAAGGATAATATAATATCCCTCTATAACGAACGCGGTTATCGCGATGCCATAATAGTGTCCGACAGTGTAGTACCGTTTGATGACAGCAGTGTAGATATATATTTGAATATCGAAGAGGGTAACAAATATCATCTACGCAGCGTGAAATGGGTAGGTAACAGTGTTTACTCTACCGACCAGTTGAATTATCTTCTGGGTCTTAGCGCAGGAGATGTGTATAATCAGAAACAGCTCGACGAGCGTTTGAACACCGACGATTCATCGGTGAAGAACACCTATTTCGACAATGGTTATGTGTTCCTCAATGTCGTGCCAACCGAGGTAAGTGTCGAGAATGACTCTATCGACCTTGAGATTCGTATGCACGAAGGCTCGCCTGCAACCATAAACCGTGTAAAGATAAGCGGCAACGACCGTCTCTATGAAGAGGTCGTACGTCGCGAGTTGCGTACACTGCCCGGCAACCTCTTCTCAATGACAGCTGTAAAGCGCTCATATCAGGAGATTGCCAATATGGGCCATTTCGATGCCGAGAAGATCAACCCCAATATCGTACCCAACGAACAGACCGGTACAGTAGATATCGACTGGGAACTTGTATCGAAGAGCAGCGACCAGATTGAGGTCTCTGCCGGATGGGGACAAACCGGTGTAATCGGTAAATTGTCGCTAAAGTTCACCAACTTCTCTATGCGTAACCTCTTTGGCAAGGACCGTAACCGTCGCGGTATCATTCCGCAGGGTGACGGACAGACCCTCACCATAAGCGCGCAGTCGAACGGTAGCTATTATCAGGCATATAGCGTTTCGTTCTTCGATCCATGGTTTGGCCGCAAACGTCCTAACTCATTCTCTATCTCGGCATTCATGTCGATACAGACCGATGTCGCAAGCAGCTATTATAACTCGGCCTATTACAACAACTATTACAACTATCTCTATGGCTATGGTAATTACAACAACTATGGCTACGGATATAATAATATGTCGTCGTACTACGACCCCGACAAATATCTGAAGATGTACGGTGTGTCAATCGGTTGGGGACGCCGTCTGCGTTGGCCCGATGACTTCTTCCGATTCTCGGCCGAACTTAATTATCAGCTCTATTCGCTGAAGGACTGGCAGTACTTCCTTATCTCGGACGGTCATTGTAATAATATAAACCTTACACTTACACTTGGACGTAACTCGGTCGACAATCCTATTTTCCCACGTACCGGCTCGGAGTTCTCGCTTACAACGACCTTTACACCCCCATATTCAAAGTGGGACAATAAGGACTATGCAAATCTTGCTTCAAATCCCAAGAGCCCGACATACAAGAGCGAGCTTCGCGATAAGCACAAATGGATAGAGTATTACAAGGTCAAGTTCAAGAGTAAGACTTATACCTCACTCACTGGCGGTGTCTACAATCTTGTGCTTATGACACGCGCCGATTTCGGTATTCTCGGCAGTTATGACAAGAACAAGAAATCGCCCTTTGAGACATTCTACATGGGTGGTGACGGAATGAGCGGTTATTCTTATAACTATGCAACCGATATGATTGCCTTGCGCGGTTATGACAACGGTAGTCTTACACCCTATGGCTACGAGGGTTATGCCTACACACGCTTGGGTCTTGAGCTGCGCTTCCCCTTCATGCTGCAGACTGCAACAAACATATATGGTCTGGCCTTTGTTGAGGGTGGTAATGCGTGGACCGATGCAAGCAAGTTCAATCTGTTCGACCTGAAGAGAAGCGCCGGTTTCGGTGTACGTATCTTCTTGCAGATGATTGGTCTTATCGGTATCGACTGGGCATACGGATTTGATAATCTCTTTGGCTCTTCACAGTATGGAGGCAGCCAGTTCCACTTTATTCTGGGACAAGAGTTCTGATAGGAGTGTTTAATTAAATAAAAGATGTTATGAAAAAGTTCCTGTTTCTTATAATATTCTCGTGTATGGCTGCAGCAAGTTCCTATGCACAGAAATATGCTCTTATTGATATGGAATATGTACTCAAGAACATACCTGCTTATGAGCGTGCGAACGAACAACTTAACCAGCAGTCAAAGCGTTGGCAGGCCGAGGTGGATGAACTTGTGCAAAAGGCTCAGAACCTGTATAAGAAGTATCAGAGCGAGTCGATTTTTCTCAGTGATGAACAGCGTATCGAACGCGAAAAAGAGATTCTCGAAACCGAGAAAGAGGCTGGTGAATTGAAACGCCTCTATTTCGGTCCAAGCGGCGAACTCTACAAGAAACGCGAAAGCCTGATGGCACCCATACAAGATGAAATATACAACGCAGTAAAAGAGATAAGCGAAAAGAAGGGTTACTCTATGGTATTGGACCGTGCATCGGCAACAAGCATCATATATGCCTCGCCCAAGATAGACATAAGCAACGACGTTCTCTCTAAACTTGGCTATTCCAATTAATTATACTATCTTCGCGCCGTTGTAGATAATAAAGAACAAATATTAAAGATTATAATTCCATGAAAAAGATTTTAATTCTACTTTTGATGATGGCTCCTTTGAGCCTCTTTGCACAGAGCCAAAAGTTTGGTTTTGTTAATGCTGCCGAGGTAATGCAGCAGATGCCCGAGTTCTCTAAGGCACAGACAGAATTGCAGACATTGCAGAAACAGTATGCCGATGAGTTTGACCGCATGCGCAGTGAACTCGAGAAGAAGGGTGCCGAGTTCGAACAGTTGAAAGATTCACTCCCTGCAAATATTCTCCAGCGCCGTCAGACCGAGTTGCAGGATTTGTATGCACGCATGCAGCAGTACGAGCAGGAGAGCTACAACAACTTGCAGCAGGCACAGCAGGCAAAGATTGCCGAGGTGAGCAAGGTGTTGTCCGATGCGATACAGGCAGTAGGCCGTGATGGCGGTTATGTTTGCGTGTTCGACATTGCAAGTGGTATCCCCTACATCAGCGAGACTCTTTGCGAGGATGTAACTCCTAAGGTAAAGACAAAGTTGGGTCTTACCGGTGTTCAGAAGTAACCGTCGGTGTAACAATATGACAGTATAAGAGGGCGGCTGCAGAGTCTCCCTCTTAATTTATTAAGAAAAGTGATATTTTTCGGATATGCGTAAGTATCTATTTCTATTTTTGATGTTTACCCCCTTTGTCGCTTTCTCACAGGTGACATTCGGATATTATAAGCATAGTGAACTTATTAAGCAGTTGCCGCAATATGCTCAGGCAGAGTCTGACTACAACGAACTGTTGACACGTTGTAACGAAGAGGTTGAAAGAAACGAGTACGAGTTGAACCGTATCTATGTCTCTTTCTTGGAGGGTCGCAGCAAATTCCCCGAGCCCATTATGCGTAAGCGTCAGAAAGAACTGCAGGAGATGGTAGATAAGAGTATTCTCTTCAGAAATCAGATAAAGGAGTGGCTCGGCGAGGCGCGTGATTCATTGTTTGCACCACTTGAAGCTACAATAAAGGATGCTGTCAACAAGGTGTGCTTGCACAACAACTTGGCTTTCATAATAGATACCGACAAGGCCGGCTTTGCTGCAGTGAACCCTGCACTTGGTTTTGACGTTACAGAAGCAGTGCTTGCCACAATTGCCAACAATGGAGAACCTCAGACTGTTATTGCCACAGGTAATCCTAAGAATGTCGCAGAACAGGGTGTTGTGCAGCCGACAGATTCGGTGATGCCTGCACCCGGGCAGAAAGAGGTTGTAAAGAGCGAAAAGGAATAACTCTTTTAAGAAGATAATATAATGGTAAATTTGCCACAGATGCCGGGCCCTATAGGAATCTTCGATTCGGGCTACGGTGGTCTTACTATATACAACGAGATAAAGAGACTGTTGCCACAATATGACTATCTTTATATTGGGGACAATGCGCGTGCGCCATATGGCACACGCTCGTTCGATGTGGTGTATGAATTTACACGTCAGGCAGTATCATTTCTTTTTGAATCGGGTTGCCATCTGGTGATTCTTGCATGTAACACAGCTTCGGCAAAGGCATTGCGTAATATTCA
>CAJGCJ010000005.1 GCA_904501775.1 uncultured Bacteroidaceae bacterium
GGGGAGTGTAGTTGAAGCTATCCACAATGTACAGTTTTCCGTTAGACATCTCTACCGAGTCAATAACACCACTCATCAACTGTTCCTTGTCGAACATGTAACGTACTATTGAAGCCTCTTTCGATTCAAAACCGTTGTTGCTGTATCTGAAGTTGGCAAGCATCTTCTCTTTTGCAATGTCGGCTGGCAGATGACGCTGTTCCTTATCACTGAATACAAGGTAGTTGCACAACATCTTACGCGCCCAAGCATATTGCAGCGAGTCGAACTTATATCTATCATCCTCGTGTCCTACATGGAACTTGAAGTAATTCGATGTATAAGGCACCATCTCGTCCCACACCCTGTTTGTAAAGGCAAACATTGTATAGAGCGAGTCCTCCTTTGATATGTCTCCAAAGCCCGAGTTCTCACGGGCAAAGCCGTAAGGCTCTCCGAGCCAGAAGTTAGAGGTAGTATATACCTTTTCGATATATGTTATCTCACCGTTGACAGTGGGACCCTGTATGCTGGCATACTCGTTGAATCTACGTATGTTGTACGAGTAGAGATACTGTGCCAATGAATCGATACGCGCATCGGTGGGCAGATACTCCCACAAACTCATTGAGTAATTTATAACGCCGCCAATCTTGTGCAATATGCCGTTGCGCACTCTTTGGTTAGAAGCATCATTATCCATAATAAGCGGTATTCCGTCAAAGGTGTATTCTCCGTCGGCACCAATGAACAATGCTTTCTTCTCGTTAAGCAGCTCTACAACATTATCCTCCTTTACACCTGTTGCAGGATGCAGATAATCTGTTATGTGGCCAAGAATAAAGCGGTTGAGTACATTATTCCTTTCACCCTCATCTACGAGTCGGAGCAATGAATCCTTGTTGAACGTACCGTTAACGGGTGCCCAAAGAGTATAAACACGCGATGCATTCAGCAACGAATCGACTATGCCACAGGCCTCGCTTACCGCAAGGAAATCGGAAAGCATAGGGTCGGCTTTAATGGCATCGAAGAGTGTGAGTTTCGAGTTCACTCCCTTATCTTTGTAGTGGTTATCCCACTCGTCATTACATCCTGTCACAAACAGCAGACTCGTGACAGCAGCAACAATCATTATATACTTATAGTTGAATAGCTTTTTCATATCTTTATAATTTTGCGCAACCATTTTTAATTCACGGTCTTCTGTTTCTTAATTCTGTTCTATTGATGACGATGTTTCGTATGCCGGATTCTGAACCAACAAGCTGTTCACGTTCATTTCACTCTCGGCTATGGGGAAGAAGATTGTGTGTATAGACTGCATCTTCTTGCGGACTGCACTTGATGCGCCCTCAACCTTGTCGGCCACGAAAAGTATATTCGCAGTAGACTTGTCGCGCAAAGCTACGCGCACAAGGTCGTACCACCGCTTGCCCTCGAAAGCCAATTCCCTTACACGCTCGTCGAGTACCAATTTGGCAACATCGTCGCTTGAGGTGTAATCGGTTATTCTCAACGAGTCGGCCGCATATGTCAGAGATCGGTTGTTAACAGCCTTCACAATATGATATGCCTCGTCAAGGTCTTCCCTTGTAGATGTTGAGAGATGCGCCAGAGCCTCGGCCTTCATGAGCATAACATCGGTAAGACGATATATAACCCAGTTGGCATCGAAATTGTCTTTTGTGCGTGCATCTCCGGTAAATGCAGGAGATGTCTTGTATACATATTTAGCGATACCCACCTCATCAGAAGCCTCAGAAACACCGGAACTGTTATTGGAACCAAGTTCATCGATATTGGTATATGAGTATACACGCAAATCGCTCTCTTTATAGATATTGTCTTTTGAATCCTTTACATAGTTCTTATTGACACACATTGTTCCCAGACCATCTTTACTATTGCCATAAAGGCCCGAAATGGCACTGTTCACGTTCTTTGTTTCATCAAATTTCAACTCAAAGAGAATCTCTCCGCGCTCTGCGATGAAAAAACTTCCGGTGATATCTTTTCCACTACCGAAGAAATTGTCGTATACGGTTGAGTATTTGGGTTCCAGTTTACTGACTATGTTTTGTGCCAGATAATATGGATTATCTGTTCCGGGACCGGCCTCAACCTTAATTTTATTCTCGTCATAGAACTTTCTGATTCGTGACATATAAGAGTTCATCACCGAGTCGCTGCATGCTATTGCCATTCTGTAATAGTCGTCGGGATTACCCACCTGAACCGAGTCGGTTCCCTGATAGTATGTAGCAAAAGCTGCACGCCACAAATTGACATCAGTTTTCATTGCACGGACTGCATCGCGGGTTATACGCGAATAGTTGAAATCTGAGTTCACACTGTTGGGGAAGCCACCTGTACGCATAACCAGAGCATCGGCACGGTCGAGGTCATTCATTATACTGTCGAGAGCCACACATGGATGCACCTGAGGATATGTGCCCAAGTCGCTGTCATTAAGGCTTGCCTTGTAAGAGAGAGGAATATCACGGAATGTACGCACAAGGTAGAAGTGTGCCATTGCTCGCAAAGCATACATCTCACCCATTACAATGTCGCAGTCGCCCTGTGTAAAGTTGGGGTCACGCTCCACTACCAGAGGTGCGAACTCAAGTACAAGGTTGGCATAGTTTATGGCTCTGTAGAATACAGCCCAGTTACAGTAACTGTTATCATCGCGCAGGTTGCCCTCTACAATATATTTGTATGTGATATTTGAACTGCTCTTTCTTACGCACATATTGTCGCCGCGAAGTTCACCCCACACAACCATACGCTCAACAGCATCCTTGCTGAGCAATTGCAGATAGCCTGTAGCCATCATACCGTTGACATCATCGACTGTTTGCCAGAAATTCTCGTGTATAATATCGTTTGCAGGGTAAATTGTAAGGAAGTCGGTACATGATACTAACAATGTCATTCCCGACAAGAGTGCTGCCGATATTGTATTTTTGAATATCTTTCTCATCTTTTTCATAATAACCAACTTTATATTGTTAGAAACCTACCGATAAAGATAGTGTGTATGAGCGTGAGCGTGGAGTCTTTGCACTGTCGTACGCACGTCCCCATGCACCTGCCGAAACCTCGGGGTCAAGACCTGTATATTTTGACAGGAAGAAGAGGTTATCGGCCGAAGCATACATTGTAAGCGACTCAAGACCATAGTTCTTAAGCCATTTCTTATCGAAGCTATATGATACCTGCAGATACGAGAGACGAAGATAAGATGCGTCCTCAACAAAGCGGTCACTGCCAAGATAGTTGTAACCCACACCTTTCAACGCACGGGGAATCTCTGTTATGTCACCCTCTTTGCGCCAACGCCAGTTAACCGCGTTGCTCTGGTTGTTGTTGCCGAACATATTCTCGACATCCATACGGGCGCTGTTGATAACGTCGACATCCCAACGATACGAGAAGTTGGTCTTTAAAGAGAATCGTTTGTAATTGAATGTAAAGCCGAAACCTCCCTGTGCCTTGGGGTTTGAATTACCAAGGTAAACGAGGTCGAGCTCATTGATATTACCATCGTGATTTATATCCTCGTACATAGCATCACCGCCATTGAACTTGTAGGTGTAGCTGTTGAGCTCTGAGTCGTAGTTGAATACCATCGGCTTGGGAGTACCGTCGGGTTGATAAACCACGTTTCCGTTAGCATCGCGCACAATGGGACACGAGCCGTCACGTCCATGAGCCTCTTCATCAAGAGCTTTTCTCCAGTTCTTATAGCTGTAGCGGTACACACCCTTGTAGCGGAAACCGTAGATTGACGCAAGAGGATTACCTATCTGGATACGGCCGAGATATGAACCGTTCTTGAAATCGTAATCGGGATTATTGTTCTTGAGGACACTGGCCTCCATTTCGGTTACTTCGTTGAAGTTCTGTCCTACGTTGAAATAGGCGCTAAAGGTAAGGTCCTTGGCTATCTTGAGTCTGTTGAGATTAAGATTGAACTCCCAACCCGAGTTTTCAACCGCACCGGTATTCTTGTATGCAAGTTTATCGTGTCCGGTAGAGGTGGGGATGCTGTAGTTCTGCATCAGCTGGTTCTTTGTTGTACTGAGATAGTAGTTGAACGAACCGTCAATCATATCATTAAAGAATCCGAAGTCGGAACCGATATTGAACTCACGCTTGTCGGATGCCCTCAGACCACTCAGACGTATACCGCCCTGCTGGAATCCTGTAATGCCAAGATAGCTTCCAGCAGGAGTATATTTGGTGTACATGAGATACTCCTGTCCGGGAGTATTACCTGCCCAACCATAGCTGGGACGTATTGAGAACATTGACAACACAGGCTTTGCCCATTGCATCCAAGGCTCGTCAGATACGTTCCAACGTCCCGAGATAGAGGGGAATACAGTCCATTTGCGGTCTTCACCAAACTGGGTGTGTCCCTCACCACGCACCGCAAGACCGAATATATACTTCGACTTATATGAGTAGTGCGACTGATATGTAAAGTTCAAACTGCGCGACTGTCCTTTACCTGTAGTGGCAGAAGAGAGATATGAACCGATTGTTGTACTGTTGAATCCGTTGGGCAGACCGTATGTAGCCTGATTCTGTGTAGTATTGTTACTTGTGTTCATCTCGAACTGTCCCGACATTGTGAGATAGTGGTCGGAGTTGCCAAGATAGGGGGTAAACACCAATTGGTGGCGTGTTGTGAATTGCAGCGACTTGCTGTCGTATACTTGTGAGGTATTAATGTCTTCACCCGTCCAACTGTTGTTCGACAGTGATGCAGGAAGATACTTCTGGTCGGAGAGGGTTGCTGCATTCATATAGACAAGACCACGGTACTTGAGCTGTGTCTCATCATCGTCAAGTCCGAGCAAGTTATACTCGAGTGTTATCTGTGGGCTCACACTGTAGCTCTCTTGGTCGTTCTGCGCAAGGTTACCCAATGCGACAGGGTTTCTGAAGACTTTCTGGTCGTCTTTAAAAGTATCGCTGGCGTTCGAGAGCATCTTATAGTAATCGGGGGTGTTGTTGCCATACTGGTCCTGATACCATATACTCATGTTGGGCATAATCTTTTGCGCAATGGCCAAAAGGTCGTCGTAGTTCTTTTGGTTATTGGTATAAGAGAATGCAAACTCGGCCTGTACCTTTATTCGGTCAGAGACAAAATAGTCGAGTGACAGACGCGATGAGTATGTCTCGAGGTACTGTTTTATGATAGTACCTGTTTCATTTGTATATGCACCCGAGATACGGAACGTTGCCTTTTCTCCACCACCGTTAAGGTTTATGCTATACTCGTTGCGGTAACCGTGCTTTGTCACGGCATCTACCCAATCGGTATTCTCGTTAAAGTTCTGATACTGCGAGAAATTGGTGTCGTAGTTAAGCTCGGGGATGTCAGTCTGGGTCTGTGTGGGGTTGAAGTGCGACTCTTTCAACAACATTGTATAGTCGTCACCGTTCAACAGATTAAGTCCTTTAGGTATCCACTTGTCCTTGAACTTTACCGAGAAGTTCACACGTGTAGGACCTCTGCGTCCGCGCTTTGTCTTAATCTTGATGACACCATTGGCACCGCGAGAACCCCAGATGGCACAAGATGCAGCATCTTTCAACACCTCGAAAGACTCAATATCATCGGGGTTCACCGAAAGAAGTTCCGAAAACTGCTCGTTGTTGAGGTTGGTAAAGTCGAATGAGTTGCTCTCTTCCTGTGGCATCTCCCAGATGTTGTCGTTTACCACGATAAGCGGCTCGGCATTACCCGAGATATTCGCCGTACCACGCAAACGCATCTGTGTACCCGAGCCAAGGTCACCGCTTGAGAAGACAACGTCGAGACCGGCAATCTGTCCCTGCAAAGCCTCATCGACCGATGCGAACGAGAGTCCTTCCATCTCGCTCATCTCGAACTTTTGTGTTGCCGATGATACCTCGCGCTCAAGAATCTCGAGCGCACCGTTGCGGCTGCGGGGCTTGGCTGTTATGACAACCTCTTCAATGAGGTTATCCTCGGCAAGTTCAATATTGAACACAGTACGCGAGCCAATCTCAAGATTTGCGGTCTTATAACCGATATATGAGACTACAAGGCGGTTACTTGTGTTTTTCACAACCATAGAGAAGTTACCTTCCATGTCGGTGGTAACAGCCTCAATGATACGGTCGCTTTTATCGCGCTCGGTTACGTTCACCATAATAAGCGGACCTTCGGTTTTGCTGGATACATTACCCGAGATACGTGCACTCCTTTGCGCAAAAGCCGAAAGGGTTGCGAAACAACACAGTACAAGTATCAATAACTGTTTTACCTTTATCATGACTTTACTCTTTATTCTTAAATAATATTGCCATTGTTATCCACCTTTGCGGCAGGTGTTTCACTCTCGTTGCCGTTTTCATCAACATAGAGATAGGTATATGTGACCGACTTTCCTTCATCCGAAGCAACCTTCTTGCGCCAATATCCGTCGTTGTCGATGAGCATCTTCTCGTTGCGCTTGCTGTAGACATACTCTTCCATGTCCATCTTGTCGCTGCTCGAAGTCTTTTTCATCAGATAACCTATCTTCTTATAGCTGTACGAGCCATCTGAGTTCTCTTCGAGTATTGTTCCGCAATTTGCAACAAGATACTTGCCGTTGTCGAGTGAGCCGGTGAGGCCTGTCACAGCCATAGAATCGACAAGTTCTCCGTCATTGGCAAAACGCTTGTAGTTGCCGTCATATCCAAACAATCCCTTGTTTTCGAGAATATTGTCTATCTGATGAAGGACTGCATAAGATGCTGTTTCGAGATAAATAGCAAATTTTGATGTATTAATCATATTTCCGGCTGTACGACAGAAGAAGAGCATATCGCGTGCCATGGCGTTCCAACTTTGTCCCTCTTCGCCGGCGGTTGTCACAACTCGTGCAGTGTTGTTCATGTTATCGGTAATCTCGATTGTTGCATTGCTGCCCGAACCGACACCTGTAACGTCAACCTCGTAGAAACGATCCGACTCGTAATTGATTGCAGAGGTCTCATATGTACCCGAGTTAATCACATTGTCGACATACAACGAGTTATCCTGAAAGTGATAACGGGCAAAATTGTTCAACAGAGATATGTACGACAATGCCTTTGCTCTCTTATCGGTGCCGTCGAGTGTGTCCACAAGCTCGGTATATACCTCTTCCCATGTAGGAAGACCCTTCTCATATGCCTTTTGCAAAGCATCGTTTGTAGGCACATAAACGGTATAATGGTAGGTATTGAAGAAGGGAACAGCGAAATCGCGGGGAATATATCGTCCTGTCGATGAACTGTTCAAAGAGGTAAATATCGAATATTTGTTTATACTGTCAATCTTGCTGAGTTTGGTATCCTCTTTGCTGAAATCGGGGTATATGATTCCGAGCATAGACTCTATTGTAGCCATCGGTGTAAGACCGTCCGATTCGTAGGCTGTACCAACGCACAGATTGAAGAAGTTCCTGAAGTCATCAACCTTTGAACTATCGGGGTGCATCTTATGATATACCGATTTTGTAGGAGGTGCAGGAATACCGCTCTCCATGTCATTCCCGCTTTCCGATACTGTACAGTATGTTATACCGTTTTCCTGATCATAGCGTTCAGAAACCTTTACAGCTGTTCCTTTTTCGAGGTTAAGACCACCGTAGAATTTCACATCAAGGTTATCAGTGTTGGTATTATTGACCTCGCATTTGATGGTACCATAGCCTTTTGAGATATGATATTTGTTGGGACTGGTCTCTACATCACCTATTATAATCAGATACTCCATCAGGTCTTTCAGACGGTTCGACAAGAAGTTCTCGGGTGAAGCACTGTTTTCAGTGTCCCACTTGAACTTGGTAGCGGCTGTATACTCGTTATACTTTGTATTTACCGATTGGCCTTCTATCGCATAGTTCTCGAGTGTATCGCCAAGTTCGAATGTCTGAGGATTATAGAGATAACGCTTAGCCCATAGCTTGACAGCCGGTACTGTGTCATATTCCATTACGCCACTTTTGTTGTCGTAGTAGAATTTATATGCTGTAGGCGCACCTGTTTCAATAGATACAGGGTCGTAGTATACAAAATACTCGTCATCGGGAACCAACAGAGTGTATGTAGCATCCATAGCCAACAGATAGGGACGATAACCCAGTTTATCTATCAGCTGTTTCATGATTGCCATGTTCTTCATGTAGAGAGGAGGAGCCGACACAGCCTCAAACTCATCGGGACCGAACACATTGTTCAACACATATATGACACCGTTATTGGCAACGACACACTCTTCCACATCCTTTGATTTTATACCAAGTTCCTCGAAACTGTCATTCTGGACAAGGTGGAATTTACTTGGTACTGAACCCACGAATGAGGGACGCATAAGGTTATTTACGAACGATGCTATAATCTGATTGGGAATATAATCGAGCGCATCAAGTATCGACAGAGGATTTGAGCTGTCTATCTTTGCAATTGCTTCGGGTGCTGCATACAGTTCTACAAGGAATTCACCGGGACCCTTGGGACCGAAGAATTTGAACATATGCTCATCGTTGGGTACATATATAGCAGCCATGTCAGAAAGGACATTTGTAGAGCCGTTTACTATATGATTCCAACCCGGGTCAAATTTAAGCAGCTCGGCCTCGTTGTCTATTGTTGTCTGCACCGAGATATTATTGGCAACATCGTCCAAGGGGTAATTCTCGGAGTAGTTAAGATAGCGCAACACGAACACACTGTCATTTGTGTCGTTGATGCGGTTATACTCACTTGATAGTGATGAGTTATATACAGGCACGCTGAAACGGTCGACTAAGTAGCTGAAAATTTTAGTCTTGGGATGTTCGCGCAACTCCTGAGCCATGTTTGATGGGGGCAACAGCACACCGTCCATCTTATATACATAACCGTTCTTACATGTAATGGTAAGCGAGTCATCTGAATACTCATCGTATGTGATGCCGCTTGGCAATATCTGGTTCTGATATATGAAAGCCTCGTTTCCTGTACGCGGAGTCGACGGAGTATTGAAAAGGATGTTCACATCTTCACTTGTAATATCCTTGCTCTTTACATATTCACGAAGGAAATGCACCATCATGGGGTCGGTTCCGTCAAGGGCCAACAGCAAACCGTCGCCACCCTTCTCGGCACGAAACTTGTTCCAATAACTGTTATTACGGGGAATGCCACAGCCGTTTGTCAGTCCGCTGGCGAAATAGGGTATAGAGTCGACACCCTGAAGCGAAGTAGTGCGTCGCAGACACGAAGACTCAATAGGAGGATTACCCGGAAGACTCGACATCATATCAAGCAGATAGGCGTTGTCGAGCATAGAGCCGAAGAGCAGGATTCTCATTTGTGCTATCGACAAATCATCTACCGACTTTACTCCCCAGCGGTTATTCTCGAAGAATCTCATATATGCCGAGTCATCTGCCACAAACAGTGTCTTGCTACCTGTCTGTGCAAGTACATTAGCATAATCGAGAGAATCGATGATAGATGTTGTAACATTATATGTACTGCCGTCTGTGCCGGTTTTAAGAAAATCATATATACTCTCGCCAAGCCATGGTGGACGGGTGTTATCCTGTGGATAGTCGTCGAGGATATCCTCACACGATGTCAGCAGGCCGCCTGACAAAAACACAAAAGATAGTATTAACGCTGCAGAATTCAGCTTTCTTAAACGGCGTTTAAACATACACATAAGTTTTATTGTTAATTCTTTTATTTACAATTTAATAAAATATCATGACACATGTATACAAAATACAACATCATATCACGCAAAAATAGTTTTTTAAATTAAATGTTCAAATAAATTAGTATAAAATTAATTATTATTTGTAAAAACGGCATAATACAACATAACAGCGCCAACCACAATTATGGTTGGCGCTGTTATGTTGTATTATCAATATCTTATATTTTATCTGTTGCGTGCTTTTGAGATAAGCAGAAAGTCGAGAATGGTGAGTGCCGACATGGCTTCGACAACAGGCACCGCGCGTGGAACGACACAGGGGTCGTGTCTTCCGCGTGCAAGAACGGTAGTCTCTTCACCCGACACCGAGATTGTTGGCTGCTGCATAAGCAACGTTGCAACCGGCTTGAAAGCCACTCTGAAGTAGATATCCATGCCGTTTGATATTCCGCCCTGTATGCCTCCGCTGTTATTGGTGGTGGTACCCACATGCCCGTCTTTGACACAGAATATATCGTTCTGCTGCGAGCCACGGCCACAGGCTCCGGCAAAGCCGTTGCCATATTCAAAACCCTTGGCTGCATTTATTGAAAGCATTGCCTGAGCCAGACGTGCCGACAATTTATCGTAAAGCGGCTCACCAAGCCCCACGGGAGCACCCTTCACAACACATGTCACCACACCGCCTACAGTATCGCCCTCGCGCTTTACATCGAGTATCAGTTGCTCCATACGGGCTGCAACCTGCGCATTGGGGCAACGCACGACATTGGAGTCGACAGCAGACAGGTCGTGCTTTTCGTACGAGCCGGGCAGTTCAATCTCGCCCACACGCGAAGTGTAGGCACATATCTCAATACCATGCTCCTTAAGCACCAATTGGGCAAGCGCACCTGCACACACCCTTACCGCTGTTTCACGTGCCGATGAGCGCCCACCGCCACGATGGTCGCGCACGCCATATTTTGCAGTATATACATAATCGGCATGCGAGGGCCTGTACACATTACGAAGATTCTCGTAATCGGCACTGTGGTTATTGTTATTCCTTATGATAAAAGCTATTGAAGTGCCGGTAGAGCGTCCTTCGAAAATACCCGAAAGGAATTCAACCTCATCGGCCTCGTTACGCGACGTTGTTATTGCGCTCTGTCCGGGACGACGACGCATCATCTGCGTATGTATATACTCTTTATCAATAAGGATACCCGACGGATAGCCGTCAAGCACTCCACCGATAGCCTCGCCATGCGACTCTCCAAAAGTCGTAAGCCTTAGCAGTGTTCCGAATGTATTCATCTGTGTAACACGGTATTAAAGAGCATTGCTCTTTGATTCATATACTTATTAATGGCAGCAGCCACCTTCGCAACCGTCGCCACAGCCATCACCGCCGCAACCGCTGCAACCGCCACAACCCTTGGCAGCAGCACGCAGCTGCTCGTAGAACTTCTTGAGCTCGCTCTCCTTGGCAGGACGGTTCTCGATTACCGAGCCCACAAACTGCAGGTCGCATCCTGCAAGAGGGTGATTGAAGTCGAGTACTACCTTCATGGGAGTAACCTCCTTGACGACTGCATAGACAATAGACTTGTCGATGTTACGCACCATCTCAATGATATTACCCTCGTAGATATGCTCCGAATCGAACTTGCCGTTAATGGTAAAGTCCTCGCGGCTGTGCTCCTGAACATGGGTGGGTTCATACTCACCGAAAGCCTCGGCGCTGGGGATTGTAAAATCGAACTCCTCGCCCTTCTTAAGGTTCTTCAAACGCTCTTCAAAAGCATCGAGAGTATATCCTACACCTGTCAAGAAAGCAAAAGGCTGCTCTTTTGTTGTCTTTTCCCACTCTTCGCACACTCCGTCGCGATGTTTGTAAAGCGTATATGCTACGCGCAAATACTTGTTCTCTATTTCCATAGTTCTTTAAGTTTTATTGTTTATTGTTTGTTTTCAGATAATCGAGCATCTCGGGAGTAAATCCCTCGATATATGTCGCATGCCCTGCAAGCAATGCCTCGGCAATTGCCACAAAGCCATGCAACGACGGTTTGAACAGTTTCTCGTCGGCCACTGCATCACCAAGCAACAGAGCTGCCATTATAGAATAAGACGCCATTTCGTATATGCGGCGCGACAGGAAGTCAAGCGACTCCTGACTGCCCAACGAAAGTACCGTCTCAACTGCCGCCTTATATTTTTGTGTAAGTGACAACACCCTGTCGTACAACGGTTTCAACTCCTCGGGCACCTCAATGGCAAGGTACTCGTCGAGCAGCTGGGCATAGTATCCGCTGGTAGCATAACGTATGGCTGCAACCACCTGCAATTGTGTTGTTCCTTCGTATATCGATGTGATACGCGCATCGCGATAAAGACGTTCACATACATAGTCGCGCATGTATCCCGAACCGCCATGTACCTGCACACAGTCGTAAGCATTCTGGTTGGCAATCTCGCTGCCTATACCCTTTACGATGGGAGTGAGCGCATCGGCTTTCTTGGCAAACAGTTTGGATTCGTTGCGCTCTTCGGGAGTAAGGGCACGCTCACGCGAAAGTGTATTGAACTGTCCTGTCATATCCACGTTGCGTGCTGTCTCATACAGAAGGCTGCGTGCCGCATCCAGACGGGCCTTCATTGCGCCTAACATCTCATATACGGCAGGGAATGTTATAATCTCCTTACCGAACTGCTTGCGGTTATGTGCATATTCAAGAGCCTCGTTATATGTCGCCTGAGCAATACCCACACTTTGTGTTGCAATTCCCAAGCGGGCACCGTTCATCAGTGACATCACATATTTTATAAGTCCCATACGGCGACTGCCGCACAACTCGGCACGTGCGTGGTTGAAGACAATCTCGCATGTGGGCGAGCCATGAATACCCATCTTGTTCTCGATGCGGCGTGTATGAACTCCTCCGCACCCTTTCTCTACTATAAAGAGCGAGAGTCCGCGACCATCCACACTGCCCTCTTCGCTGCGCGCAAGCACCAGATGAACATCTGAATCGCCATTTGTAATAAAGCGTTTCACTCCGTCGAGATACCAGCAACCATCCTCTTCGCTGTATGTCGCCTTGAGACGGACACTCTGCAGGTCACTGCCGGCATCGGGCTCGGTAAGGTCCATCGACATTGTTTCGCCGGCACAGATACGTGGGAGATAGCGCTGACGCTGCTCATCGCTACCGAAACTGTGTATAGTCTCGGCACAATCCTGTAACCCCCACAGATTACCGAAGGCGGCATCGGCACGTGTAACTATATCCTGAATAAGAATAAAGACCGTACGGGGGAAGTTAAGACCTCCATATTCGCGCGGCATGGATATTCCCATAAGACCGGCCTTGCGGAAAAGGTCGAGATTCTGCTCTGTTGCAGGCGCATACTCCACCCTGCCATTATTGAGTGTAGGACCCTCTTCTTCAACAGCCATAGCATTGGGGGCAACGACCTCGGCACACAATTCGCCAACGAGGTTAAGTACCAGTTCATATCCCTCTATAGCCTCGGCAAAGTCAACGGGAGCATAATTATACTTCTCGGCATCGCTATACCCATGTTCCTGCATCTCTACGATGCGTTTCATCAACGGGTGCGACAGATAGTGTCTCAATATTCTGTTGTTATCGGTATAATAGTTCATGACTTCTGCTGATAAAAGTTTATTAATTTTGGAACTACCTCTTCGACCGTACCGGTTATCACATAGTCGGCAATCGAGTTAATGGGAGCATTGGGATCGCTGTTCACCGATATTATTATACCGCTGTCCTGCATTCCTGATATATGCTGCACCTGACCCGATATACCGCAGGCGATATATACTTTTGGACGCACTGTAAGACCTGTCTGTCCTATCTGACGGTCGTGCGAGGCAAAGCCTGCATCAACAGCAGCACGGGTTGCACCCACATCGCCATGCAGCAGATGTGCCAATGTGTGCAGCATTTCGAAATTCTCTTTGCTGCCCACGCCGTAACCGCCGGCGACAACCACCTGAGCACCTTTGAGATTATTCTTGCGGGGCTCGACATGACGCTCTATTATATGCACTGCAAAATCGGCATCGCACACATAATCGTCTACATTGTGAGTTACAACTTTACCCTCGTAGCTGTCGGGTCGAGACTTTATAAGCGGCATCACACCCTCGCGCACGGTTGCCATCTGCGGACGATGATAAGGGTTGACAATTGTAGCAACAATATTACCGCCGAAGGCAGGGCGTATTGAATAGAGCAGATTCTCTATCGTGCCGCCACTCTTCTTATCTTCGTAATTGCCGAGTTCAAGTGCTGTACAGTCGGCAGTGAGGCCACTCTCCAATGTCGAAGAGAGACGCGGTGCAAGGTCGCGACCGACAACTGTTGCACCAAGAAGCAATATCTGCGGCTGCTCCTCTTTCACCAGCTTGCACAGTACCGATGTATAGGGCTGTGTTGTATAATAGGCAAGACGCTCATCATCGAACAGATGCAGCGTATCGACTCCATAGGGGACCAGCTGCTGCGGAACGGCTGAAAGATTATATCCGAGTGCTGCCGCATGAAGTTCAACACCCAATGTATCGGCAAGCTGACGTCCCTTACTCAAAAGTTCCATACTAACCTCGGCAACTTTGTTACCGTCGAGTTCGCAATATACCAATATATTGTTCATAGTTTTATCCGATTGTATGGTTAGACAACAGTTCGCCGACAAGGGCTTTCAGATCTTCGTCGGATGCAGTGTAACGCTTGCTCTCCTTTGCCTGAAACACTACATTCTCAACCTTGCGCACTTTCGTTGGAGAACCCTGAAGGCCACACTTTGAGGCATCGCCCCCGATGTACTCAAGACTCCACTCCTTCAACTGCAGCCGGCTGTCGGCAGCCAATTGTGCCGAATAGCGGAAGTCGGGTGCAGCCTGCTCGGCAGGTATTGCTGCACGATGGAAGCGCAACAGGCGATAGGCATTTGCCGGACGGCAAGAGTCGGCTGCAGCATCGACTGTGAGCAGCAGAGGCAATGGAGCCTCAACCCTCTCTACACCGTTCTCTATTGAACGCTCCACAACCACCTTTTCGGGTTGCAGATCTACTATTCGGCGTGTATATGTAACCTGTGGCAGTCCCAACTGTTGAGCCACCTGAGGACCCACCTGAGCCGTATCGCCATCGATAGCCTGACGGCCACAAAGAATTATATCGTAACTGCCTATCTTTTTGATTGCAGCTGCAAGGGCATAGGAAGTCGCAAGTGTATCGGCACCTGCAAAGGCGCGGTCGGTAAGCAGAATACCCTCATCGGCACCCCGATACAAAGCTTCGCGCAAAATTTCTGCAGCCCTGTGGGGACCCATTGTAAGCACAGTGATACGGCTCTCGGGATTTCTCTCTTTAAGCAGCAGAGCCTGTTCCAGCGCATTCAAATCCTCGGGATTGAATATGGCAGGCAAAGCCGCACGATTGATTGTACCATCGGCATTCATCGCATCGTTGCCCACATTGCGAGTGTCGGGAACCTGCTTGGCCAATACAATGATATTCAATTTCATAGTCTAAAAATTTAAAGCGAAGCTACACTCGGCACCATTCTCAAGAAATGAGCCTTAGAACAAAAATGGAGTTGTCCGATGCTTCACTTGTCATTTAACAAATGCAAAGATAAGAAAGCATTTCGGTTTATTAAAATATTTTTATAATTCTAAAATGGAAGAGATTCGATATTTTTTCATTATTTAACACACCGTCATGTAAAAAATGAACAGCAGTTGGAAATAATCGGGAAATTTAATCGAGCTTATTGGAAAATACCAAAACAGTTTCCTATATTCGCAGAATATAATTGTACGAAATCAATTGATTATTCATGAATGTAAAAGGAATCAGTGCGTTTATAATTTCAATGATAGCTTTATTTACAGGTATCGCACCGGCTCAGGGACAAGATGATGGCGAGCCGGAGAAGAAATTCATAACCATAGAAGGTAAAAAGCTGATACGCGACGGCAAGCCCTACCACTTCATCGGTACAAACTTGTGGTATGCGCCTATCCTTGGCTCTACCGGCGAGGGAGGCAACCGCGAGAGGCTGCATAAAGAGCTTGACAACCTGAAGGCAATGGGAATAGAGAACCTTCGCATATTGGCAGGTGCCGACAAAGGCAGCACGAATGCCAACAGTGTAGTACCGGCTCTTCAGGATAAGCCGGGCGAACTTGACGAGAGCCTTTTGATAGGACTCGACTATACGCTTGCCGAACTTGAGAAACGTAATATGACTGCTGTTATATATCTCACAAACTCGTGGGACTGGAGCGGCGGTTATGGTTTCTATCTGCGTGAGTGCGGCTATGGCGACTCGCCCAATGCTGCAGGCGAAGGATATTATGAATATGTGAAATATGCGTCGAATTTTGTTGCCGAGGAACGCGCTCTTGAGCTATACTACAACCATGTAAAGGCAATAGTATCGCGCAAGAACACAATCACAGGACGCTACTACAAGGACGAGCCCTCCATTATGGCATGGCAGATATGCAACGAGCCGCGTCCCTTCTCAAAAGATAACCAGAGCAAGATGGCACGCTGGCTGTCAAAGAGTGCCAAATTGATTAAGAGCATCGACAGCAACCATCTGGTGTCGACAGGCAGCGAAGGCTACTACGGCTGCGAAGCCAACGAACATACATGCGAATTCATTCACGGTGACCCTAACATCGACTACCTTACCGTCCATGTGTGGCCACTCAACTGGGGTTGGGCAAGCAGAAACACACCCGACAACGACATTGATGCAGCATGCCAGAAAAGCGGCGAATACATCGACATGCATGTGAAGATGGGAGAGAACATAAACAAGCCCGTCATAATAGAAGAGTTCGGATACTGCCGCCGCGGAAACAGCAACAGCCTAAAAGCCGATGTCGAGAGCCGCGACAAGCTCTATGCCTACATTTTCGAGCGTGTCAAGAAGAGCGCCGAAGAGAACGGTGTCATTGCCGGATGCAATTTCTGGGGATGGGGCGGCGCCGGACGTCCGACGAGCGACGAGTGGAAAGCCGGAGACGATTTTCTGTGCGACCCTCCTCACGAGCCACAAGGATGGTATTCGGTTTTCGACTGCGACAAATCGACTATATCTCTCATAAAGAAATATACCAAAAAATTTAACAAATAAAATATATAACCTATGTACAGCAACGACAAGCGCATCGTTATTACCCTCGATGCAGGAGGTACAAACCTCGTATTCAGTGCCATGAAGGCAGGCAAGTTCATTTTGGATCCTATCTCAAAACCATCAAATGCACACGACCTTGACATGTGCCTCGCAACAATTGTTGCAGGATTCGAAGAGGTAATTGCAAAGCTCGAAGAGAAGCCTGTTGCAATAAGTTTTGCTTTCCCCGGCCCTGCTGACTATCCACGTGGCATCATCGGTGGTTTCTTGCCCAACTTCCCCTCGTTCCGCGACGGTGTGGCACTCGGCCCGTTCCTTGAGGATAAGTTCGGTATCCCCGTATTCATAAACAACGACGGTGACCTCTTCGCCTATGGCGAGGCACTTGGCGGTGTACTCCCCGAAATCAATGCACGTCTGAAAGAACTCGGTTCACCCAAACAGTACAAGAACCTCCTCGGTTACACATTCGGAACAGGATTCGGTATCGGTGTTGTTATAAACAACGAGCTCAACCGAGGCGACAACTCATGTGTAGAGACATTCTGTCTGCGCCACAAGCAGATGCCCGAGGTCATTGTTGAAGAGGGTGTTGCAATACGCGCCGTACAGCGAGTATATGGCGAGAAGTCGGGCAACATGGAGCACGGCCTTACTCCCAAGGATATCTGCGAAATTGCCGACGGCGTACGCCCCGGCAACATAGAGGCTGCGAAAGAGGCCTTTGCTACAATGGGAACAATCGCAGGTGCCGCTATGGCAACTGCAGTGACATTGGTTGACGGACTTATTGTATTGGGCGGTGGTGTATGCGCTGCAAGCCGTTGGATCATGCCTTCTCTGCTTAAGGAGATGCGCTCTACAATCAAGACCTTGAAGGGCGACGATGTAAACCTTGTACAGATGAAGGTATATGACCTTGACAACCCCGAGGAGTTCGCACAGTTTGCCAAAGGCGATGTAAAGACCATCAAGGTATACGGAAGCGAGCGTACAGTGGAATTCGACACTCAGAAGAGAGTGGGTGTTGCAATATCACGCATGGGCGCAAGTCAGGCAATATGCATGGGAGCATACTCATTTGCACTGAGCGAACTCGACAAACGATAAACAACTGAAACATACGATGAAACGATACATATTACTTTTGAGCACACTGCTGGCGGCCATAAGCATGCCGGCACAAGAGCCAGCCGATTGGGTGGATCCATTCATTGGAACAACTAATTTCGGAACAACCAACCCCGGAGCACTATGCCCCAGCGGTATGATGTCGGTTGTACCTTTCAATGTAATGGGCAGCGACCTAAATGTTCAGGATAAGGATTCACGCTGGTGGTCGGCTCCTTACGAGTACAGCAACAAATACTTCACCGGCTATGCACACGTTGCACTGAGCGGTGTAGGCTGTCCCGAGGCTTCGTCGTTGCTTGTGATGCCCACTACAGGCGAACTCAACGTCGACTATCACAGCTACGGTTCGGAGTATTCCGACGAGAAGGCAACACCCGGCTATTTTGCAAACAGCCTTAAGAAGTATGGTATAAAGACCGAGGTTACAGCCACCACACGCACCTCGTGCGAGCGTTACACCTTCCCTGCCGGCAAGGGCCACATCCTGTTGAACCTTGGCGAGGGACTCACCAACGAGAGCGGAGCGACTGTGCGCCGTGTAAGCGAGACCGAGATTGAGGGTGTCAAGTTGCTTGGTACTTTCTGCTATAATCCCGGAGCGGTGTTCCCCATCTATTTTGTGATGCGAGTGGACAAGGTTCCCACCAAGAGCGGTTACTGGAAAAAACAGCCTTTGTTCAAGGGTGTCGAGGCCGAATGGACCGTTGACGATGGCGAGTACAAGCTTTACACCAACTACAACCGAGAAATCTCGGGCGACGACATAGGCTTCTGGTTCACTTACGACGACCTCAAAGAGGGCGAGCAGATTATCGTACGTATGGGTGTCTCGTTTGTATCAACCGAGAATGCACGCGAGAACCTCAACAAGGAGCAACAGAGCCAATCATTCGACCAGCTGCGCACCGAAGCACGCAAGCAGTGGAACAACGACCTTGGACGCATCCGCGTAACAGGTGGTACAGACGAACAGAAAACAGTGTTCTACACAGCACTCTACCACGCTCTCATCCACCCCAACATCGTAAGCGACTGCAACGGCGAATATCCCGCAATGGAGAGCGGACTGACAACAAAAAGCGATTACACACGCTATACAATCTTCTCGCTTTGGGACACATACCGCAATCTTCACCAGCTGATGACACTTGTATATCCCGAGCGTCAGATTGACATGCTGCGTTCAATGGTAGGCATGTACAAGGAGTGGGGTTGGTTGCCACGTTGGGAGCTCTATGGCCGCGAGACATATACCATGGAGGGTGACCCCGCTGCTATTGTGATAGCCGACAGCTATGTAAAGGGATTGCGTGACTTCGATTACAAGACTGCATACGAGGCCATGATAAAATCGGCAACCACACCCGGTGCCGAGAACCCCATACGAGCAGATATCGACCCATACATAAAGGACGGCTACATTCCCCTCGGTTATTTTGCAAATGACCTTTCGGGCGACAACTCGGTGTCACACGCGCTCGAGTACTGCGCAGCCGACTATGCAATCTCGCAGATGGCCGACTCTTTGGGATACAAGAATGATGCAAAGACATTCCTGAAACGTGCACAGAGCTACCGCAGATATTTCTGCAAGGAGTTCGGAACACTGCGTCCCATAACAAAGGATGGCAAATTCCTTGAGGATTTCGACGCAGCCACAGGCAAAAACTTTGAGAATATCCCCGGATTCCACGAGGGTTCGGCATGGAGCTACACATTTGCCGTGCCTCACGATGTCAAGGGACTTGCACGTCTTATGGGCGGCAACAAGGCATATGTAAAGAGCCTGCAGTATGTGTTTGACGAGGATCACTACGACCCCGCCAACGAGCCCGACATAGTATATCCCTATCTCTTCAGCCGTTTCAAGGGCGAGGAGTGGCGCACACAGCGCGAAGTAAAGAAGCTGCTCGACACACACTTCAAGGCTGCCCCCAACGGCATCCCCGGCAACGACGATACAGGAACAATGTCGGCTTGGGCAGTATTCTCAATGATGGGAATATACCCCGACACACCATCGGAACCCTACTACACACTCACCACACCGGTATTCGATCGTGTAGAGATAGATACAGACAAGGGTACAATCACAATTGAGGCTACACGCCCCGACAAGGATTGCCACTACATCGAAAGCATGACATTGGGCAACAAGCCTTTGCGCAAGTACCGTATCACACACAACGAGTTGTTGGATAAAAAGAACCTCACATTCAAACTTAAAGCACAACCAAAATGAAAATAGCAAAGACA
Organism: uncultured Bacteroidaceae bacterium; assembly: GCA_904501775.1. Lineage (GTDB taxonomy): Bacteria > Bacteroidota > Bacteroidia > Bacteroidales > Bacteroidaceae > HGM04593. The sequence goes on from CAJGCJ010000005.1 coordinate 20,267, forward strand.
TTAATGGCAGCAACCATGCTGCTTGCAGCCTGCACACAGGCACCGACCGAAAAACTGACATCATATGTCAACCCTCTGATAGGTTCGGGAGGCCATGGACACGTATTCGTAGGTGCACACGTTCCCTTCGGAATGGTACAATTGGGACCCACCAGCGTAACAACAACATGGGACTGGTGTTCGGGTTATCATCAGGACGAGAACTCGGTTATAGGTTTCTCTCATACTCACCTTAGCGGAACAGGTATCGGCGACCTCTTCGATGTGACAGTGATGCCCGTAACAGGCGAGGTTACATACGCACGCGGAGTCTTGGATGACGAGAAGTCGGGATTGTGGTCACCTGCCGACCGCACACAAGAGGTTGCAAAACCCGGATACTACAGCGTACCCCTTACAAGATATAACATCAAAGCAGAGCTTACATCTACCGCACGCGTAGGTATGCACAGATATACCTTCCCCGCATCAGCCGATGCTGCATTGGTGTTCGACCTTGAGAACGGCGGTTGCTGGGACAAGTCTACCGAGACATCAATGAACGCCGAGGGCAACAGATACATTGTAGGTTATCGCTATTCTACCGGTTGGGCCAAGGACCAGAAGGTATATTTTGCAGCTGAGCTGTCGAAAGACTTCAACAAGTTCGAGTTGCACGGAAACAACAACATGTATGGCCGCGTATCATTTGAGACTACAGAGGGCGAAGAGGTATTGCTGAAGGTTGCGATATCACCTGTAAGCATCGAAGGAGCAAAAGCGGCATTGGCAGCCGAGCTTCCCCACTGGGACTTCGACAAGGTAGCACTTGAGGCCGACGCGGCATGGGAGAATGAACTCTCTAAGATACGTATCAAGAGCAACAGCGTTGTACCTGCAGCAACATTCTACACCGCCATGTATCACGTTATGACAGCCCCCGTTCTTTTCAATGACGTGAACGGTGACTATCGTGGAGCCGACGGCAAGGTATACAATGCAAAGCACAACACATACAGCATCTTCTCGCTCTGGGACACATATCGTGCAAAGATGCCTCTCATGAGCATAATACAGAACGAGCGCTACGGCGATTTCGTTGCCACAATGGTTGACATTGCCGAGAAACAGGGCCGTCTGCCCGTATGGCACTTGTGGGGCAACGAGACCGATTGTATGGTTGGTGACCCCGGTATTATTGTAGTGGCCGATGCCATCGTAAAGGATGCCAAAGGTTTTGATAAAGATAAGGCTTATCAGACAATCATAAACACACTTGCACATGACGAGCGTGGTCGCGACCTTCGCAAGAAACATGGATTCATCCCATGCGACCTGTTCAAGGAGTCTGTTGCCTATGACATGGAGTATGCAATTGCCGATGGCGCCGCAGCACAGGCTGCCAAGGCCTTAGGCAAAGAGAATGATTATAAGATTCATAATAACAACAGCCACTCGTACCGTAACTTCTTCGACCCCTCTACAGGTCTTGTACGCGGAAGAAAGACAACAGGTGAGTTCAACGAGCCTTTCAACCCCTTCTTCTCGGCACACCGCGATGACGACTACTGCGAGGGTAACGCATGGCAATACACATGGCTTGTTCCCCAAGATGTAGCAGGGATGGCAAACTGTTTCGGTGGCAAGGAGAAGATGCTGGCACAGCTCGACACACTCTTCACACTTCCTTCTGTTATCGAGGGCGACCCCTCACCCGACATCTCGGGACTTATCGGACAGTTCGCACACGGTAACGAGCCTTCACACCATATTCTATACATGTACACCATGCTTGGTGCTCCCCACAAGGCAGCTGAACGCATACGCGAGGTTATGGCAACTCTCTACAGCGACCAGTTCGACGGCCTTGCAGGCAACGAGGACGTAGGTCAGATGTCGGCTTGGTACATCATGTCGGCACTCGGATTCTACGAGGTTGAGCCCGCCGGTGCACGTTACTGGTTCGGTACACCTGCTGTAAACGAGGCCGAGATTGCCGTTAAAGACGGAACATTCAAGGTTAAGGCAGTCAACAACAGCGATGTAAACAAATACATACAGAGCGTAGAGCTCAACGGTAAGGCATACAACCTTCCCTACATAATGCACGACGATATCAAGGCAGGCAGCACACTCACATTCGTAATGGGTGACAAACCTGCGAAATGGTACGAAAAGGACATTACCGATTAAGGTATAAAATAATAAACAACGCGGCACAGCAATGAACAGATTGCTGTGCCGCGTTGTTATATATGCACACCAATAACCCTACACATGAAAAGAACATTCGTCGCTTATCTGCTGCTCACCCTGACAGCAAGCATTACAATGGCACAGGAAAGCAATAAATATCTAAAGGAGCAGCTTCCCGAATATTGGAGTGGCAACGGGATATTCAGCTCGGGAGACGAAACAGAGGGTATGTGGTGGAGAAGATTCGAAGATGCGGTATTGGACTCGCTCATAGAGGTTGCCACCCGACGCAATCTTTCAGTGCTCACCGCACTTGAGAACATCAATACGGCAAAAGCCCTATGGCGACAGACACAAGCGACACTATTCCCCACATTGGATCTCAATTCGGGGTGGCAACGCGGCATGACAAGCGCCAACAATCCGCAGAATGCATACACGCGAAGCACCGAAGGATATTTCAGCATATCGGCCGACTTTAGTTGGGAGATAGATATCTTCAGCAGAATACAGAAGCGTTCTAAGGCACAGAAGCAGCTGTTCATGGCGAGTGAGGAGGAGTATCGTGCAGTGATGACATCACTCTATGCCAACGTGGCGACAACATATTATTCCCTGAAGCAAAGCATAGCACAGCTGAAGGTGCTGCAACAGAATGCCGAATCGCAGAAGAACATCAAAAGCCTTGTAGAGTCGCGCTACAATAGCGGCCTTGCATCAAAGCTCGATGTAGCACAGGCCCGTTCGGTCTACTACTCTACCGTAGCATCAATCCCAAGCATGGAATCTACAATAGAGAGCCTGCGCAATGCGCTTGCGATACTGCTTGCCACATATCCGAGCCAAATGAGCGGATGGCACACAGACGGTAACCTTCCACAACATGTCGATGCCGTAGCAGTAGGCGTTCCTGCCATGCTACTGCGTAACCGCCCCGATGTGCGCAGTGCCGAGAGAGAGGTCGAGGCCTATGCTTTGCAGCTGGGAGCTGCAAAGCGCGATTGGCTGCCATCGTTCTACATCAACGGCTCTATTGGTTCGGCAGCCGAAGAGATAGACAAGATAGCAAGGGCACGAAGCATCACATGGCAAATAGCCCCGTCGATAAGCTGGAATCTCTTTGACGGCAAACAAAGCACCTATGCCAAACGCGAGGCACAGGCTGCTCTCGACAAGAGCATCATATCGTTCAACAGCACAGTGCTCAAGGCTATACAGGAGGTAGAGAATGCAATGTCACAATACCGGAATTCCATAAAACAGATTGTGGCACTCAGCGAGGCAGTAAACCATAGCAATGAGACACTGAAACTATCGCTCGACCTGTACAAGCAGGGACTTACACAGTTCCAGAATGTGCTCGATGCACAACGCACCCTGCTCAATTACCAGAATTATCTGGTGCAGGCACAAGGAGGCTCCATTGTGGCACTCATACAGCTATACGAAGCCTTGGGCAGTGGATGGTAAGGAAGAAATATAAAAGTTCACTAATATGAAACAGGTAATATTAATAACATCATTGATGCTCCTTGTATGTTGCAAAGAGAAGAGTGTCACAGAGCAGTCGGCACTGTTGCCCATCGAGGTATCAAAGCCGGTAACAAGAGAGGTGACACTGACAAGGGAGTATCCCGGATACCTTGACGCCGACGCGACAGTAAATATCGTCAGCAGGGTAAACGGCACATTAAGCAGCCGCAACTACAGTGCCGGGGAAAGAGTAAAGAAGGGCGACCTGCTGTTTGTCATAGAGCCTGTGTTATACAAGAACGCGGTGGCACAGGCTAAAGCCAACCTCGAAACGGCAAAAGCCAATCTGGAATATGCCCGCATCAACTACAATATGATAGAACTTGCAGCAGCCGACAATGCCGTAAGCAAGAACGATGTTGCACAGGCAAAGTCAAAAGTAGCAGTGTGCGAAGCCGATGTAAGCAATGCGCAGGCTGCACTGAAAACAGCAAGCACCAATCTCGACTACTGTTACATAAGGGCACCGTATGACGGAGTGATGTCGCAGGCCAACTACTCTGTAGGCAATTACATAGCAGGGGCAGCATCACCTGTAGTATTGGCAACGCTGTACAAGGACGATGTCATGTATGCCTATTTCAATGTAACAGACAACCAATGGCTGCGTCAACAGCAACGCAGTGATATTGTAGGAAAGGAGGACTACATAACATTCACACTTGGCGAAGATAGGTACTTCACCTACAAGGCCCGAATGGACTATCTGTCGCCTGCGATAGATTTGAACACAGGTACACTGCTCGTGCGCGCCCGTCTCGACAACAGCGACAGATTTCTGAAGCCCGGCAGCTACATCAATGTGATAATGCCCTACGAGAAGGACGAGGATGCCATTCTTGTCACCGATGCCTCGATAGGAAGCGACCAGCTTGGCAGTTTCGTCTATGTGGTTAACGACTCGGATATCGTGGAATACCGCCATGTCGTAACAGGCGAACTTGTCGACGACACGTTAAGGATAATATCAGAAGGAATATCGCCCGATGAGCACTATGTGAGCAAAGCACTTATGAAAGTACGCAACGGAATGAAAATATCCCCTATATATAAGTAGGAAAAGGGACAACCCAAAATACTCGAGCCATGAACTTTGCAAAATTCTTTATACACCGTCCTATATTTGCTACCGTACTGTCGTTGCTCATGCTTGTGGCAGGCATGGTGGCACTGTTCGTGCTTCCTATTGACCAGTACCCCTCCATCACCCCGCCTACTGTGCAGGTAAATGCAGTGTATCCTGGAGCAAGCGCACAGACAATAGCGCAGACTGTGGGCATACCCATAGAACAGCAGGTGAACGGAGTAGACAATATGATATATATGAGTTCTACCTCATCGTCATCAGGTGCCTATCAGTTGACTGTCACATTCGAGGTGGGTACCGACATAGATATGGCAACGGTACTTGTACAGAATAGGGTGAACATCGCACTCAACTCACTGCCGAGCGAGGTTGTACAGCAGGGAGTCACAGTGCAGAAACAGTCGTCGAACATAGTGTTGTTCATAACACTCACAGGCGACTCGTTATATAACCAGCTCTATCTGTCAAACTATGCACAGCTGCAGCTTGTCGACCAGCTGACACGCACCTCGGGAGTGGGAGCGGTAAACGTAATGGGCGCAGGAGAATATTCAATGCGTGTGTGGCTCGACCCCGAAGCGATGCGAATACGCAACATCTCGCCCTCTGAAGTGTATCAAGCAATTTCCAAGCAAAACATTGCAATATCGGCAGGCTCGGTGGGACGCACATTGAGCGACAATGCCGACAACACTTTTCAATATACCCTCAACGTCGAGGGACGGCTCCACAGCACCGAGGAGTTTGCAAATATTGTGATTCGCAACAATGGGGTTGAGATGCTACGCCTGCGCGACATCGCACATATCGAAATTGGTAGCGAGAGCTACAATTCATCATCGAGCCTAAAGGGAAGACCCACAGCAGCCCTTGCGGTGTATCAATCGCCCGGCTCAAGTTCATTGGCCGTTTCAAAGGCCGTACGCGAGCGAATGGAAGAGCTGTCGGCTGCCTTTCCTCCGGGAATAGAGTATCAGATTACCCTTGATACCACCGATGTTGTACGCAGTTCGATAAACGAGGTACTCTACACGCTGTTCGAAACAACAGCCCTTGTCATACTTGTCATATTTATGTTCCTGCAGAACTGGAGAGCAACCGTAATACCGTGCCTCACAATACCCGTATCGCTCATCGGCACCCTTGCCATTATGCAATTGCTGGGATTCTCAATAAACACCCTCACACTGTTCGGACTTATTCTTGCCATTGCAATAGTCGTTGACGATGCCATAATAGTTGTTGAGAACGTGACACGCATAATAGACGAAGAGGGCCTGGCACCACGCGAAGCAACCGAGAAAGCGATGAATGAGATTGCAGGACCCATCATTGGTGTCGTATTGGTAATGATGGCCGTATTCATTCCCACCACCATGATCAGCGGAATATCGGGCCAGCTGTACAAGCAGTTTGCCCTTACCATTGCTGCATCTACCCTGCTGAGCGGAGTAATATCGCTTACACTTACACCTGCCCTATGTGCCATTATGCTGCGCCCCACCCCTACAGGCAAGCAGAAATGGGTGGCATTCCGACTGTTCGACCGCATGTACTCACATGTGCAGCGAATATACGACAATGTTGTAGAGTGGCTATTGCCACGCCCTGTAATTGCAGCTGTCAGTTTCATCATCATGGCTGTGATAGCACTGTTGCTCTTTGTCAAATGGCCCACCACATTCCTGCCCGAAGAGGATGATGGATATATGATAATAGCAGTGCAGCTTCCGCCTGCCGCATCACTCTCGCGCACCGAGGCAGTTGTAAAGAAGGTGGAGAAAATACTTGCTTCGTATCCCGAGGTAAAGACAAACATCAGCATCAGCGGATTCAGCATAATGAACAGCAGCGAGCAGAGCAATGCAGCCGGCATATTCGTTGTTCTCAAGGACTGGAGCGAGCGCAAAGGCAAAGGCATGAGCGCAGCAGCCGTTGTGGAACGATTCAACAAGGAGGCCTATGTTGCAATAGAGGAGGCACAGTGCTATGCCATCGTGCCGCCCGCAATACCGGGCATAGGCAATGTAGGCGGACTGCAGCTGCAGCTCGAGGACCGCAAAGCACTTGGAGAAACCGAGATACAGAAGGCCATAAACAGCATCGTTGAGAACTACAGTAGAGAGAAGGCAATAGCCTCGGCTACAAGTTCGTTCGAAGCAAACGTTCCACAATACTACATAAACATAAACCGCGACAAGGCCATAAGCATGGGACTCGACATCAACAACACGCTTGCCACCCTCAGCTACTACATGGGTGCAGTCTATGTCAACGACTTTGCCATGCTCGGACGCACATGGCAGGTAAAAATGTCGGCAAATGAGCTAAGCCAGAAAGAGATAAATGATGTCCTTGCATTGAGCCTTGCAAACGACAAGGGCGAGATGGTGCCCTTCGGCAGTTTCATAAGCATAGAGAAGACACTGGGAATAGATCAAGTGGAGAGATATAACCTGTACAATAGCGCTACAATAACATGCAACACAGCTGCAGGCTACAGCTCAGGCGAGCTGATGAAGAGCATCGAGAGCCTCATCAACAGCGAACTTGGCAACGAATTCGGTTACGAATGGACCGGAGTAGCCTATCAGGAGAAGAGTGCCGGCTCCACAACAACCATTATACTTGTCCTTGCACTGCTTGTCGCCTATCTTGTACTTGCAGCACAATACGAGAGTTGGGCAAGCCCCATTGCAGCAGTGACAGGTGTGCCTATTGCCCTCTTGGGCGCAATAGCAGGATGCTGGATTATTGATATCCCTGTGAGCATATATACACAGATAGGTATTATTCTTCTCATTGCCCTTAGTGCCAAGAACGGTATACTTATTGTGGAGTTCGCACGCGATTTCCGGGCAGCTGGCAACAGTATACGCCAAAGCGCAGCCGAAGCCGGGCATGTACGTCTGCGCCCTATCCTTATGACCTCGTTTGCTTTCGTTCTTGGTGTCATGCCACTGCTTTTTGCACATGGCGCTGGAGCTTCGGCGCGTCTGTCGCTGGGAACAGCCGTAGTATTCGGAATGTTTCTCAACACACTTGTTGCCACCCTTTACATTCCCAACTGGTACGAGTGGATGCAGGGACTGGAAGAGCGTATCAGAGGAACGAAATAGAGTATTGCAGGCAACCAGCTCTATCGCATCATAAGAGAGCCTTGTTTTTTGTGTATATGAAATTAATCATTCGTATGATTAATTTCATATATTTGCAAAATGTTTTAAGCGAACATATTACATAATACATATACACAAATGAAACAAGAGAATGAAAAAGGGATGGGATTGCCCGAAAATGCGTTCCGTCCGTTGAAAGAGGGCGAGGAGTATCGCCCGTTAATGTCGCCCGACAAGGTGTACCCCGAGGTAAACTTCTGGTCGGTATCATGGGGTATAGCAATGGCTGTATTGTTTTCGGCAGCAGCTGCATACCTTGGACTTAAGGTAGGACAGGTATTTGAAGCAGCTATTCCGATTGCCATTATCGCAGTGGGAGTATCGAGTGCAGCAAAGCGCAAAGGCGCATTGGGCGAGAATGTGATAATACAAAGCATCGGTGCATGCTCGGGTGTCATCGTAGCAGGTGCCATCTTCACACTGCCTGCCTTGTATATTCTGCAGAGCAAATATCCCGAGATGACCGTTACCTTTATGCAGATGTTTATAAGTTCACTGCTTGGTGGTGTACTTGGAATACTGTTCCTTATCCCCTTCCGTAAATATTTTGTAAGCGACAAGCATGGCGAATATCCCTTCCCCGAGGCTACTGCAAGTACACAGGTGCTTGTATCGGGCGAGAAGGGTGGCTCACAGGCCAAGCCATTGCTCATTGCCGGCATCGTAGGTGGATTGTATGACTTCATTGTTGCCACATTCGGCTGGTGGAACGAGAATTTCACCACACGCGTATGTGCATGGGGCGAGATGCTTGCCGACAAGGCAAAGGTGGTACTTAAGATAAACACCGGCGCAGCCGTTCTTGGATTGGGCTATATTGTGGGACTCAAATATGCAGCCATCATCTGTGCCGGCTCATTGGCTGTGTGGTTGCTCATAATCCCCGGAATGAGCCTCTTCTTTGGCGATTCTGTGCTTAACGCATGGAACCCCTCAATAACCGAAACAGTAGGCAGCATGTCACCCGAGGTTATCTTCAAGGAGTATGCCAAGAGCATCGGTATCGGCGGTATCGCAATGGCCGGTATCATCGGCATCTTCAAGTCGTGGGGAATAATAAAGAGCGCCGTAAGCCTTGCTGCAAGTGAGTTTGGCGGCAAGAAGGAGGAGGTTAAAGTAAAGCGCACACAGAAGGACCTTTCTATGAAGATTATCCTCTTTGGCTCTATATTCACACTGTTACTTGTTACACTCTTCTTCTATTTCGATGTAATGGCAGGCAACCTGCTGCATACAGTAGTTGCAATACTGCTTGTTGCTGTTATAGCGTTCCTCTTTACAACCGTTGCAGCAAATGCCATTGCCATTGTGGGTACAAACCCCGTATCGGGAATGACACTTATGACCCTTATCCTTGCATCTGTCATAATGGTAGCCGTCGGACTCAAGGGTGCAACAGGAATGGTTGCAGCTCTTGTAATGGGTGGCGTAGTGTGTACAGCACTCTCAATGGCAGGAGGTTTCATCACCGACCTCAAGATTGGTTACTGGCTTGGAAGCACTCCTGCAAAACAGCAGACATGGAAGTTCCTTGGTACATTGGTATCGGCAGCAACTGTAGGCGGTGTAATTATGATACTTAACAAGACCTACGGTTTCACAAGCGGTGCTTTGGCTGCACCCCAAGCCAATGCAATGGCAGCTGTCATTGACCCGTTGATGAACGGTGTGGGCGCACCTTGGTTGCTCTATGGCATTGGAGCAGCGTTGGCTCTTGTGCTTACATACTTCAAGATTCCCGCATTGGCTTTTGCACTCGGTATGTTCATACCCCTTGAGCTTAATCTCCCCTTGTTGGTTGGTGGTGCTATAAATTGGTATGTCACAACACGCAGCAGCGACCAGCAGCTGAACAACGAACGCGGCGAGAAGGGAACACTCCTTGCATCGGGATTCATTGCAGGTGGTGCGCTTATGGGTGTTGTAAGCGCAGCTATGCGTTTCGGTGGAATAAACCTTATCAACGACAGTTGGTTGGCTAACCCATGGAGCGAGGTTATCTCACTTGCAGCATATGCACTGCTCATTCTATATCTTGTAAAGGCAAGTATGAGCATCAAACGCTGATAGAACTATCACTCTATTATAGAACATTCCCCATGAGTCACATGATTCATGGGGAATGTTCTATTTTCTTTTTGGATTTTTTGGAAACCACCCCTTCTCTACCCTCTTCTTTTGTGCGAACACCTCGCCTATGCTCCAGAACGACGAGAAGGCTACAACACCAAGAAGAATAGATATTATAAGGTTGTGTACGAGCAACGACACCGCACCCGTCACAATACCCAGCAGCAGAAACAGCCACCAGCTTCTAACACCCCAATAATACTCGGCCTTAATGACCAGCGGATGAAACACTCCTATTATAATGAATGTAGCAAGTCCTATCGCTACTCCCGAAAAATTAATATCCATATTCACTAACTCTTTTAAGTTCGTTGCAAAAGTAACAGTATAGGAGTAAAATACAAAAAAATTTGCATAGTTCGTGAGCGGACTCTATTTTTGTAAAAATAACCTTTTATAAACAAAACACTATGATATCTTTGAAGAACATATTAGGAGCAGGAGCACTGTCGCTGCTGACCCTTCTGCCGGCAAATGTCGAAGCACAAGAATACATCCCCACAGCCGAGAATCTGCAGTCTCGTCAGGAGTTCTCGGACAGCAAGTTCGGTATATTCATCCATTGGGGTATATACAGCATGTTCGCACAGGGCGAATGGTACTTGCAGAACTACCCTATCGACAAAAACGAGTATGCAAAGGCTGCCGATGCCTTCTATCCCCACCGTTTCAATGCCAAGGAGTGGGTATCGGCGATTAAGGAGTCGGGAGCCAAGTATATATGCTTCACATCGCGTCATCACGACAGTTTCTCGATGTGGGACACCGAACAGAGCGAATATAATATTGTAGATGCAACCCCCTTCAAGCGCGATGTATTGAAAGAACTTGCCGAAGAGTGCGAGAAACAGGATATCAGACTTCACCTATACTATTCACACATCGACTGGGCACGCGACGAATACCCATTGGGACGCACAGGAACACAGGTTATAGGCCGAGTAAGGACAAACGAAAACTGGCCGGCATACTACGACTTCATGAACAAGCAGCTTACCGAGCTTCTTACAAAATATGGCAAGATTGGAGCTATATGGTTCGACGGCAAATGGGACCGCGATCAGGACAGCGTACCCTTCAACTGGCAACTCGACGAGCAGTATGCCATGATACACCGTCTGCAACC
>CAJGCJ010000006.1 GCA_904501775.1 uncultured Bacteroidaceae bacterium
AATAAAGATTGGTTTAAAGGAGGCAATTTCTGCAAGTGAAACTATATTCAGCGAAACAGCCTATAATAATGCTTGTTTGTATGTACCTGTTGGTAGTAAGGATTCTTACGCTAAGACATCGCCTTGGAGCTATTTTGATATCAAGGAGATGGACTTTACCGGTATTGAGAATGTGCTTGACGATATAAAAGGCGAGAATGGAAATACAAAAACTATTTACAACCTCAATGGCTGCGCAGTTGAAAATTCCACAAAAGGCATTTACATCATCAATGGCAAAAAGGTGCTTGTAAAGTAATTGATCTATATTTCATAATATTGTTCCCTGCGCCTGCGTGGGGAACAATATTTTTTGAAACAAGCATCATTTGAAATAAAAGGCGAGAAACAATTCAACAAAGAGGGCGTTGTAGAGTTCTGCGCATGCCTTCATCATCAAGGGCCTATCCGTTAGCACCGGAGAAGAAAGCAGAATTTTACAGAACCATGTTGACTGATGAAAGAATCCTATAATCTATTCTCTAATAGAAAATCTGTTTCATATATACAAAGAGAGGGCGACCCAAAAGTAAAAGGGTCGCCCTCTCTTAGTATCGTTGCATCACTGGCACTATCTCTTCTTCAACAATTTGACCATAATTGATGCCGCATGCTCCGAAGCACCGGCCTCGCCCAATATCTCTATCATGCGGTCATAGCCTTTCAGCATTCCGACACGTTCCTTTGTATCGCCGAGCAGTTTACCAACCTCGAGCTTTAAATTATCGATGTTCATGTCGGCTGCGACCAACTCACACACAACCTCGCAACCCGATATAAGGTTAACCAGCGAGACATATTTCACCTTCAGGAAATGTTTCTTAAGCCAAGAGTAGAGCTTTGGCATGGGTGTTGCATAGCAGACAACCTGAGGCACGCGGAAGAGTGCGGTCTCGAGCGTAGCTGTTCCCGATGTAACCAGCGCCGCATGCGAGTGTTTGAGCAAACGGTATGTGTTACCATAGACGATGCGTGCGCCTTTAGACAAGAAGGGAGCATAGAACTCCTGTTCTATTCCCGGTGCAGCGGCTATTACCGGTTGGTAGTCGGGATAGGCTTTCATGGCCTGAAGCATCATCTGCAGATTACTCTCAATCTCTTGCTTGCGGCTTCCTGCCAACAATGCCACAACGGGTTTGTCGGGCAATGAGAATGATTCAAGGAACGACTCACGGCTCTCATTGTCGTTTTTAAGGAAAGCATCCACCGCATCCACACAGGGATTGCCGATATAATGTATCTTATAGTTGTGTCCTGCAAAGAAATCCACCTCAAAGGGCAATATCGAGAAGAGTTCATCGACATCGCGTTTTATATTTTTTATACGATGTTCTTTCCATGCCCAAATCTTTGGAGAGATATAATAATATACGGGAATTGAGGTATTCTTGCGTACATACTGTGCAATAGAGAGGTTAAAGCCCGGATAATCCACAAGTATAAGAACATCGGGGTTCCACTCTACAATATCCTTTTTGCAGCGGCTCATATTACTGAAGATTGTGCGCAGATGAAGCAGCACGGGAACAAAGCCCATATATGCAAGCTCGCGATAATGCTTGACACGTTCACCTCCGACAGCCGACATCAAATCGCCACCGAAGAAACGGAACTGCGCCTCGGGATCGGTAGCTTTAAGAGCTTTCATCAGATTAGAGGCATGCAGATCGCCCGATGCCTCGCCTACTATAAGATAATATTTCATAAATTCCAGTTTTTCAACTCTTCGAGCAAAGAGTAATCGGTAAAATCAATTTTTGTGGGGGTGATGGTAACGTAGTTATTGTCAAGAGCTACTCTGTCACAGTCGGCATCACTATCCTTACATTGGAAACTGCCCGTCAGCCAATACCAGTCGCTTCCATTGGGATGTTTAAGGGGTGCCCACTCGTTAATCCATTGTCCGCAGGCCTGACGGCACACCTTCACACCGGCATAGCTTTGTGAATCGGGAAAATTGACATTAAGGCAACTTCCAATGGGCAAAGAGTTCTTAAGCACCTGTGCCACTATATTGCGTATAACGGGAAGCGTGGCCGAAAAATCGGCATCTGCATCGTGCGAGCACAGTGAAAAGGCTACAGAAGGGACCTCTTTCATACACCCCTCAATAACCACTCCCATAGTACCTGAATAATGCGCATTCACGGCCGAGTTGTCACCATGATTGATGCCACCTACCACCATAGAGGGTCTTCTATCGAGTACCGATTCGAATGCGACCTTGACACAATCACATGGAGTTCCTGTACATGCATACACCTTCAGACCCGGCTCTTCGTTCACTTTCCACACCTTTATCGGAACTTCGCTTGTAATGGCGCATCCCTTGCCGGAACGTCCCGTATGAGGAGCTACTGCTACAACATCGCCAAACTCCATCAACACACGTATAAGTTCATTAATACCCTTAGCCTGATAGCCGTCGTCATTAGAAACCAATATAAGCGGTCTTTCGTTATTCATCTTGTCTTGATTTATTTTGTGCGAATATACAAAAAAAGTTCCACCGCACATCGCTGCACAAGAAACATTAACCTACAAAACTTATTCCGGCTGCATAATTTGTAAAATAGATACTTATTTTATACATTTACAACAATTTTAACAACAATGACCACACGGGTAAAAACAGAGTTATCATGCAACATATCAGAAGAGGCATAAGTTACATAGCAGCTGCTTTCATAGCACTGTTTTCAATAGAGGGAAGCGCACAAACAACAATAAATCCATTGCCGCAGCATATCGAGTGGAACGAAACAAAAGCGTTTGACAAGGGTACTGCATTCAAACTGCAAGGTGAAAAGAGCGCAGACAAGGATGCTGTAAGAGTGTTCAAGGAGAATTTCACTATCGACAACAAAGGTTTCAAAGTAATAATGGGCGAGAGGGGCGACAAAAGCGTATCAAAATATAAGAATCTCATACCCCAAAAGAGCGAGGGATACTATCTGTCGATAAGCGACAGCGAAGTGGTGATAGCCGGCAACGACGAGCGTGGAACATACTACGGCGTACAAACTTTCTTGCAAATAGCATCGCAACCACAGGTAATGGGTGTTACAATAACCGACTATCCCGATGTAAGCGAGCGCGGACTGGTTGAAGGTTACTATGGCAACCCGTACAGCGAGAGCGACCGTATGAATCTGTTCGAGTTTTTTGGCAGACAAAAGATGAACACATATATCTACGGCCCTAAAGACGATGTATATCACAAGCAGCTGTGGCGCGAGCCCTATCCCGAGGAGCAGAGCAAGAAAATTGCAGAGTATGCAGCTGCTGCCAAAGCCAACAAGGTAGATTTCGTATGGGCAATACACCCGGGCGTAGATATCAGATGGAACCGTGAAGACAGCATAAACATTGTCAACAAGCTCAAGATGATGTACGACCTTGGAATACGCACATTCGCCGTATTCTTCGACGACATCTGGGGCGAGGGCACAAGAGCCGAGAAACAGGCCGGCTTAATGAACTACATCGTATCGGAACTCAACAGTTCATACAAGGATGTCAACCCGCTGATAATATGCCCCACACAATACAACAAGGGATGGTCGAGCGGCGATTATCTTAACATCCTTGGCACAAGGATGGACAAGAGTGTCCGTATAATGTGGACAGGAAACAGCGTGGTCGACATGATTGAAATGAATGACATGCAGTGGATAAACAATCAAATAAAGCGCAAGGCCTACATCTGGCTCAACTATCCGGTAACCGACTACTGTATAAACCGCCTGCTGATGGGCCCCACATGGGGTAACGGCTCAGATATAGCCGAGTCATTGGGCGGATTCACATCAAACCCCATGGAGTACGCCATGGCATCGAAACTCTCGCTATACAGCATTGGCGACTACTGCTGGAACATGGCACAATATGATGCACAGGCTTCGTGGGAGAGCGCGATAAACTATCTTATGCCCAAGAACAGAGAGGCATTCCGTTTCTTCTGCGAAAACAACGTCGACCTTGGCTCAACCGTACACGGCCTGCGCCGCACCGGTGAGTCGCCACAATTCGTTGAAGTTAAAAAGGAGTTCGACTCCCTGATTGCCAATAACGATACAGCCGCAGCAGTAAGAAGAATGAAGGGTCACATGGAGAAATTCATAACCGTTTCAACCCTCCTGCTATCGTGCAATGAGGCACCGGAACTTGTAGATGAGATAAAGCCTTGGCTGAAGAGCATGCAGTTGACAGGAGAAAGAGGCGTAAGAATTATGGATATGTATACAGCCCTGCAACAGAACAATCCGCAAGATTTCGTAGAGAATTACCTACAGCACCAAGCAATACTTGGGGAGCAGGAAGCACTCCGTTCGCGCGATTTCGAAGGCTCACTCAAATGGGCAAAGCCCGAAGTGGCAATGGTACACGTAACCCCATTCCTAAAGAGTTCGCTTGCGTCACTCATAACACTCTACAAAAGCAGATACAGCTATCGCAACGAGATATTCCCTGCACAAGAAGTAGAGAACGGAACATATTTCATAAAATACGACAACAAGTATCTCACAAACGAGACCCCCAACGTTGCACGCAGCATGCCCAAGTTTGTAGAGAGTCGCGACGATATACGTCCACAGCGTCAGGAGTGGCATATATCGCTCGACCCCGAAAGCGGACGATACAGGATTATAAATGCCGAGGACAGCCGCTACCTGAACGAACTGGGACGTTTCAGTGCCGGCGACAGCAACCCCTACGATGCAGCATGGCACACATTCTACATAATACGCCTTGCCAATGGCAAATACAGCATACAGAATGCAGGAAACGCAGGCAACAGAGTATGGAGCGTTGAAGATGCACATATCAGACAGAGCGACAGCAATACACCCGAGCCCCAGCATTTCATATTCGACCTTGTACCCACAACAGGCAACAGCGAAGGCACACACCTGTTCGACGACAATGGCGTATACTACATAAAATCCGGCGAGAAGTATCTTACAAACACCAATGCCGGCGGCGTAGGCTACACACCCATATTTGAAGCATGCGGGCAGCCTACCGAGAAACACGAATGGGTAATAACTGCCGACTGCGACGGAAAGGGATTCTACAGAATAACCAGCAAAGCCGACGGAAGATACTTGAACGAATATGCCGACTTTGGTACAAACCCCTATGCACCCGACTGGAACACTTATCTGATACTTGTCAAGGACAATAAATATTCGATACAGACTACACAGAACTCCGGAATACACTTTTGGAACATAAATACCGACAGGCTGTCACAGGACAAGAACATTACCCGTTCACAAAGCTACGTGATAGAGATAATAAAAAAATAGGACAAATACCTTTGTTAAAAGTTTTAAAAAAACGCCGTCAGGCTGTCGATAAACTGTTCATAAGTATATATAAAATAAGAAAACAGTATCTGTTTTTTTCGTAACTTTGCAGCCAAATTGTCATATTGACAGAAAAGCCGACTAACAGGCCTATAAACAAAGTAACAAAAGAGAGAGACTATATATGGGAAAGATTATTGCACTCGCGAATCAGAAAGGTGGAGTAGGAAAAACAACAACAGCCATAAACCTTGCTGCATCGCTTGCTACATTTGAGAAGAAAGTATTGGTTATAGACGCCGACCCGCAGGCAAATGCCTCATCGGGATTGGGCATAGACATACGCGAAATAAACAGTTCTATATACGAATGTCTGATAAACAAGTCAACCCCGGCCGATGCTATATATAACACATGCATCGAGGGATTGGATATAATACCGTCACACATAGACCTTGTAGGTGCCGAGATTGAGATGCTCGACCTGCCCAACCGCGAAAAGATTATGCGCGAGGCGCTCGCATCGGTAAAAGAGAAGTACGACTACATACTTATCGACTGTTCACCATCACTGGGATTGATAACAGTAAACTCACTCACCGCAGCCGACTCGGTGATAATCCCCGTACAATGCGAATATTTCGCACTTGAGGGAATAAGCAAACTGCTAAACACCATAAAAATAATAAAATCGAACCTGAATCCGTCACTCGACATCGAAGGATTCCTGCTCACAATGTTCAACTCGCGACTCCGCCTGAGCAATCAGGTATACAACGAGGTAAAAAAACACTTCCGCGAACTTGTATTCGACACAGTGATACTGCGCAACACACGTCTGGGCGAGGCTCCGAGCATGGGTATCCCCGTAATACTGTACGATGCCGAGTCGACAGGAGCAAAGAACTATCTTGCACTTGCACAAGAGATTATAAAACGAAACTAAGAGACAGAGATGGCACCAAATAAGAAATTCACATTAGGACGTGGACTCGACGCACTTATATCAACCGATGCTGTACGCACATCGGGCTCGTCATCAATAGGCGAAATTGCAATAAGCAACATCGAGGCCAACCCTAACCAGCCCCGTAGGGAATTTGACGAAGAGGCACTCAAAGAGCTCGCAGACTCCATTGTCGAACTGGGCGTAATACAGCCTATCACCCTGCGAAAAATTGCAGAAGAGAGATACCAGATAATCGCAGGCGAAAGACGTTACAGAGCATCGCAGCTGGCAGGCAAGGAGACCATCCCCGCCTACATACTTGATGCAAGCGACGAGAACACCATGGAGATGGCGCTCATAGAGAACATCCAGCGCGAGGACCTGAATGCAATGGAAATTGCCCTTGCCTATCAGCAGCTCATCGAGAAGCACAACCTGTCACAGGAGCAGCTCAGCAAGCGAGTGGGCAAAGGCAGAGCAACCATCGCCAACTTTCTGCGACTGCTAAAGCTCCCTGCAGCCATACAGGTAGCCCTTAAAGAGAAAAAGATAGACATGGGACACGCACGAACCCTGCTGGCACTCGACAACCCTGCTGCACAGATTGCGCTGTTCAACGAGATTCTTGAGAATGGCTATTCTGTACGCCAGATAGAGAACATCGTACGCGACACAAAGAGCAACACCCAAAACGGCAAAAAAGAGCAGGCAAAGGGCAACGAACATAACGGTGCAATGTTCCACCAGCTGAAGAAGCAACTTACCAAATTTTTCCAGACACCTGTACAGCTCACATGCAGCAACAAGGGCGCAGGCAAAATCAGCATAAAATTCAAGAACGAGGAGGAACTGGAGCGCATCATTGCCATCTTTGACAAACTAAACCAATAAGAAATGCGACGTATAATACACATATTGGCAACAGTATGTGCTGTACTTGTGTGCAGCACAGCCAATGTACGCGCCGAACAGCCCGACGAGGTATTGGTAAACGGCAAAAGAACCACGATAGAGAGAGTACTTGCTAACGACTCTACGCATATTGACAACATATACAGCAGCACTCTGGGCACAGATACCGTTGCCACAGAGGAGAGCATTGTTATCAACAGATTTGATGCAGCAGAACAGCAGGGCGAGATAAAGGCACGTTTCGTACCCGACCCGCAGAAGGCCACATGGCTGGCAGTGGTATTCCCCGGAGCCGGACAGATATACAACCGTAAATACTGGAAACTACCCATTGTATACGGAGGATTCATTGGCTGTCTATATGCTTTCAATTGGAACAGCCAGATGTACAGCGACTACCGTCAGGCATTCCTTGATATAATGGATGCCGACCCCAACACCAAATCATACGAAGAATTTTTCCGCCCCGGATACGATTTCGAAGGCAACAGAGAGTATATCGAGAATGTTTTCAAGAAGAGGAAGGACCGTTACCGCCGTTGGCGCGACCTTAGCGTCTTTGCCTTTATCGGAGTCTATGCCCTTTCTGTCATAGATGCATACGTAGATGCGCAACTCGCCAATTTCGACATTAGCGACAACATAAACCTCTCGATAAACCCGCAAATGATACAAAGTAGAGGCATAGGAGCAGAAGGAGGTTACTACGGATTTAACTGCAATATCACATTCTGACACGACAAATGACCAAGAGAAAAGCCATACTATCAATTTTTATACTCACATTCAATATCCTCTTTGCGCAACACACGAAAGAGGATATTGGTTTTGAGACAGACACGCTCGAAATTCAGGAAGACTCAATCTACACTGAAGAAGCCGATGACTTCATCGATTTAATCGACCTCAGCATCGTAAACGACAGCAGCGACATACAATACGATATGCCGACAGGCATCATAGAGCATGGATATATCATGGACGAGGACAGTGTAGTGTTCGACATCCCCGAAGGAATGAATGTGAACATTGACAGCCTACTCAACAGCTGGTATGCACAGAATCTGCTGAAAAGCCTCGACTGCGACTCACGCGACATAAGCCCAAAGACATTCAGCGACTCGGTATATGCACAACGTCTGTACACGATGCCGACCATAATGGAGATGACCTACAACAACGTGGTACGCCAGTACATTGACAGATACTCTACCAAGAACCGCTCACTTATATCTTACGCGCTTGGCATGTCACACTACTACATGCCAATAATCGAAGAGGCCATCGACCGTTACAATCTTCCACACGAGCTGAAATACCTTCCCATTGTAGAATCGGCACTCAAGCCAAAGGCCGTATCGCATGTTGGAGCAAAAGGCCTGTGGCAATTCATGTTTGCAACAAGCAAAAGATACAATCTGAAATCGAATAACTATATCGAGGAACGTTTCGACCCTGTGAAATCAACCGATGCGGCAATGCGTTATCTGCGCGATCTGCACGCCATGTTCGGACGCTGGGACCTTGCTCTTGCAGCATACAACTGCGGCCCGGGACGAATCAAGAAGGCCATCATACGTTCGGGAGGCAAGAACAGTTTCTGGGACATCTACCGATATCTGCCACGCGAGACCCGCGGATATGTACCGGCATTCATTGCAGCCAACTACATAATGACATACCATGCCGAGCATGGAATATGTCCAATGGAACCCAATATACCCATTGCGACCGACACGCTGCATATAACAAGCAACCTGCACTTTGAACAGGTTGCCGAGCTGTGCAATGTACCCATTGACGATATCCGCGCCATAAACCCGCAATACATACGCGACATTGTTCCGGGAGGAGCCGAGCCATGCGTACTACGCTTGAGGAACGAGACAATAACAAGATTCCTTATGCTTGGCGACTCAATCTACAGATACAACGAAGAGAAGTACTTTCCAAAAGATAATGTCGAGAAGATGCTGAAGGATGCAAAATCGAACAGCGAATGGGGAAGTGGCGGACTCATACGACACAAGATACGGCAAGGCGAGACACTTGGAGGAATTGCACGTAAATACAGGGTCTCAGTGAACAATCTGAAAAAATGGAACAATCTGAAGAACTCAAACATACGTGCCGGACGTTATCTAAAGATATATAAATAGTGAGACTATGGACATCGATGACGAAAAGAGGATTTTAGATGAAGAATCTACCATAAACGCAGCGTTTCAGGAGATACTCGATATCTATCTTGCATCGCAGCACCGCCGCAAAGTTGAGCTTATAACAAAAGCATTCAACTTTGCCCGACAGGCACACAAAGGCGTAAGGCGCAACAGCGGAGAGCCGTACATAATGCATCCCCTTGCTGTTACACGCATCGTATGTGCCGAGATTGGATTGGGCTCTACATCCATATGTGCAGCCCTCTTGCACGATGTGGTAGAGGACACCGACTACACCGTCGAGGATATAAGAAACCTCTTTGGCGACAAAATAGCCCGAATTGTCGATGGGCTCACAAAGATTTCGGGAGGTGTATTCGGTCTTCAGGCATCGGAACAGGCCGAGAACTTCAAGAAGCTGCTGTTGACAATGAGCGAGGATATACGCGTCATTCTGATTAAGATAGCCGATCGCCTGCACAACATGCGCACACTTGAGTTCATGCCAGTCAACAAACAGTATAAGATAGCAGGAGAGACACTGTATATATATGCGCCCATAGCCTACCGTCTGGGACTGAGCCGAATAAAGACCGAACTTGAGAACCTCAGTTTCCGTTATGAGCATCCCGAGGAATACTCACGCATTGAGAAGAAGATAGAGAGAACACAGCAGGAGCGCGATGTACTGTACCACGAATTCACATCACCAATATGTGACGGACTCGACAGGATGGGATATAAGTACCATATCATTGGCCGTGTAAAATCGCCCTATTCGATATGGAACAAGATGCAGAAAAAGCATGTCGCATTCGAAGATATCTACGACATACTTGCAGTGCGCATAATATTCACCCCGCGCGAGGGAGAGGATGAGAACAACGAGTGTTTCAAGATATACAACACAATCACAAAGCTGTACAATGCACACCCCGACCGCTTACGCGACTGGGTAAACAAACCCCGCGCGAACGGCTACCGCGCGCTGCATGCCACCTTCATGAGCAAGCGCGGCGAATGGATTGAAGTGCAGATAAGAAGTGAGCGAATGAACGAGGTAGCCGAGCAAGGTATTGCAGCACACTGGAAATACAAGGCACAAGGCGAAGAGAACAGCGCCGACGAGCAGCTCGATAACTGGCTGCACACCATAAAGGAGATACTCGACGACCCGCAGCCAAATGCGCTCGATTTCCTCGACACAATAAAACTGAACCTGTATGCAACCGAAATTTTCGTATTTACACCGAAAGGAGAGATAAAAACAATGCCACAGAACTGTACGGCACTCGACCTTGCATACAGCATACACACATTCCTTGGCAACCACTGTATCGGTGCTAAGGTAAACCACAAACTGGTACCATTGAACCATGTGCTAAAGAGCGGCGACCAAGTAGAGATTCTTACATCAAACTCACAGCATATTGACGCCAGCTGGCTCACCTTTGTCACAACAGCCAAAGCACGGGCGAAGATACAGGCTGCGTTAAGACGTCAGCAGCGTATTCTGCAGCGCGATGGCGAGGAGAAATTGACAGAGTTCCTGCAAAAGGAAGACCTCATGAGCCACAGCAACAACATCGAAAAGGTGTGGAAGCTACACAAGTTAAAGAGTCGCGAAGAGCTTTTAGAGGCATTGGGAGGAGGAAAGATAACACTTGGCAACGAAGACAAGGATGCACTGCTCGGAAACAAGAAGTTCAGATTCCAGCTATTCCCTTTCTTTGGCAAAAAGGAGAATGACGGAAACGAAGAGCATAAAGCAGAGCAGTTCGAGAGTGTCGATCGCAAGCATCCTATCAAACTTACCGACGAGACACTGCACAGCAGCTACATCATAGCCGACTGCTGCAGTCCCATACCCGGCGATGATATCTTGGGATATTACGACGAAGAGAAGCACATCGTAATACACAAGCGCAACTGCCCTGTTGCAAACACACTCAAGAGCAGTCACGGCGACAGGATATTGGCAGCCAACTGGGACACACACCGCACACTCTATTTTCAAGTACCTATATTGATGAAGGGTATCGACGGATTCGGAGTATTGAACGAGATAACCACCCTTTTGTCGCAGCAGCTGAACATCACCATCCAGAAGCTTACGATTGAAGGACACGACGGAATATTCGAAGGCACAGTGTGGGTAAACGTACACGATGTAGAAGAGGTGCGCAACATCTGCGACAGCCTGAAGAAGATAAAGAACATACAGACAATAGCACGTATCGACTAAAAAATATCTCCTTGATTCCCGGGAATCAAGGAGATATTTTTATATACCGAAGTACAGCACCGGCTGCACATACCAAATCAATTGATTTATAGAAAATCGAGCGCAGCCCTTATACCCAGCAGCTCTTCACGAATCTCCTTAAGACGGTTGACAACATCGCTGTTTCTCTCGGCAAGTTCAAAAGCACCATTCTTCTTAAGGAACTGCCTGGCACCTGCCAGAGTCAGGCCTCGCTCCTTAACCAGATGATATACGAGCCTCACCATCTTCACATCCTCTTTGGTATAGCGGCGCACATTGTTAGCACCCTTTTTAGGTGATATCTGACGGAACTCGCTCTCCCAATAGCGAAGCGTAGACTCGCTTACTCCCACCTCGTCGGCAACCTCTTTAATGGAATAATACAGTTTGAAATCCTTCTCTTTATTCAGTGCCATAATATCTTAGTCATATATCTTACCATGATTCTCGGCTATGCGCAACATCTCGTCGTAGCCCTCGGCATCCAAGTCCATAAAATAGTAGTTTATGGGATTTACAGGCTTTCCCTTTACTATGACCTCGTAGTGCAGGTGCGGACCTGTACTCTTTCCCGAATTACCACTTAGTGCCACCTGTTCGCCTCGTACCACCTTTTGTCCTTTCTTCACCGAGAACTTATTCAAATGGGCATATAGAGTGCGATAGCCATATCCATGATCAATCTCTACCGTGCGGCCATAACCCTGCAGCCATTTTGCAGCGACAACAACTCCGTCGGCTGTAGCATATACGGGAGTACCTATGTCACATGCAAAATCCATACCTCTGTGATATTTACGCACTTTATACACAGGGTCTATGCGATAGCCATATCCCGATGCTGTACGTTTCAAGTCGCGGTTGGATATCGGCTGTATGGCAGGAAGATGACGCAAATAATCCTCTTGCTCACTGCTCATATGCACAAGTTCATCAAATGAGTTTATCTGCACATATAGCTGCTTTGCCAGCATATCCATTTTCTGCGTTGTCAGCACCACCAGTTCCGAGTTGCTCATATTCATAAGTTCGTCGTAGCGGTTTGTACCACCATATCCGGCATTGCGTGCAACCTTTGATACAGGTTCGGCATTCAGCATCACACGATACATGTTATCGTCGCGTTGCTGTATATCCTCGAGCACCTCCATTGCATCGTCAAGACGCTGCGACAGTATTCGGTATTGCGCAAGCAGATTGGAATTCTCTTCCTGAACATCTTTCATCGAGGGGGTCTCGACAAGCAGGTAGAACATCAGGAACGATAATCCACCGAAAATGACAAACAGCAATATACGACGAAGTATTGTAAGAAAACGCTGCGCAAGGTTAGGATAAACCCTGTCATAAGTTCTGGTCGTAGGATTAAAAACATAATAGACTTTGCGCATGGTATTCTGTGCTTATGGCATAAATATATATTTATGAACTTTTGCAAAAGTAACAAAAGTAAGCTATCTTTGCAAGTTGAAACAAGAAAAAGCGACAAGATGTAACAGTTATTAAGGTTTACAGCCTGTCACATTCACAATTCACCGGAATTAAAACAAAAAAAGATAATTATATGCTCACATCAAAAGAGATTAGAGAATCGTTCAAAAGATTCTTTGAGGAGAAAGGACACCTTATTGTACCTTCTGCTCCTATGGTTGTAAAAGACGACCCCACACTTATGTTCACCAATGCAGGTATGAACCAGTTCAAGGACATCATACTTGGCAACAGTCCTGCAAAAAGCAAACGCGTAGCCGACTCACAGAAATGTTTGCGCGTAAGCGGAAAGCACAACGACCTTGAAGAGGTAGGTCACGACACATATCACCACACCATGTTCGAGATGCTCGGCAACTGGTCATTCGGCGACTACTTCAAGCAAGAGGCTATCGATTGGGCTTGGGAGTATCTTACCGAGGTTGTCAAGCTCGACCCCAACCGTTTGTATGCAACCGTATTCGAGGGTGCTGCAAGCGAAGGCCTTGAGCGCGACAACGAGGCTGCGGCAATTTGGGAGAAGCACCTTCCTGCCGAGAGAATACTCAACGGCAATCTTAAAGACAACTTTTGGGAAATGGGCGACACAGGCCCCTGCGGCCCCTGCAGCGAGATTCATATCGACCTCAGAAGCGACGAGGACCGCGCCGCAATACCCGGCCGCGACCTTGTAAACGGCTCACACCCCCAAGTAATTGAAATTTGGAACCTTGTATTCATGCAGTACAACCGCATGGCCGACGGTCACCTTGAGGAGCTCCCCGCAAAGGTAATCGACACCGGTATGGGATTCGAGCGTCTTTGTATGGCACTGCAGGGTAAACAGTCGAACTACGACACCGACGTATTCCAGCCCATCATCAAGGCAATTGGCGAAATCTCGGGCAAGAGCTACGGCAACGACGCACAGACCGACATCGCAATGCGCGTAATTGCCGACCACATACGTACAATATCATTCTCAATAACCGACGGCCAGTTGCCTTCAAATGCAAAGGCAGGTTATGTAATCCGTCGCATACTCCGTCGCGCTGTACGCTACGGCTACACATTCCTTGGACAGAAGCAGGCATTCATGTACAAGCTTGTCCCCACACTCATAGAGAACATGGGCGATGCCTACCCCGAGCTCAAACAGCAGCAGGAGCTTATAACTAAGGTTATCAAGGAGGAGGAGGAGTCATTCCTTCGCACCCTTGCAACCGGCATTCAGATGCTCGACAAGATAGTAGCAGCCGCATCGGCAACAGGCAACAATGAGATAAGCGGTGTAGAAGCCTTCACCCTGTACGATACATACGGTTTCCCCATCGACCTAACACAGCTCATCCTGCGTGAGAACGGCCTCACAGTGAACATGTCACAGTTCGACGAGGAGATGCTCAAGCAAAAGACACGCGCCCGCAACGCTGCAACAGTCGAGAACAGCGACTGGGTAACAGTAAACGAAGGCGACAGCACATTTGTAGGCTACGACTGCACCGAGAATGAGACAATCATACTGCGCTATCGCCAGACAAAGCAGAAAAACCAGACCCTCTATCAGATTGTACTGAAGGAGACTCCCTTCTATGCCGAGAGCGGTGGTCAGGTAGGTGATACAGGTTACCTGTTGTGCGGCGAAGAGAGAATTGAGGTTATCGACACAAAGAAAGAGAACAACCTCCCCATTCATATAACAAAGACATTGCCTGCCGACCCTGCTGCAGCATTCAAGGCACAGGTTGACAAGAAAAAGCGCATGGCATGTGCTGCTAACCACTCATGTACCCACTTGCTCGATCAGGCACTGCGCGAGGTATTGGGCACACATGTTGAACAGAAGGGTTCATTGGTTACACCCGACGCTATCCGTTTCGACTTCTCTCACTTCCAGAAAGTAACAGACGAGGAGATCGCAAAGGTTGAGCGCATAGTAAACGCACGCATCAGAGAGAACATACAACTCACCGACCATCGCAATATACCTATTGAAGAGGCGAAGAAACTCGGTGCCATAGCTCTGTTCGGCGAGAAATATGGTGACCATGTACGTGTTGTACAGTTCGGAACATCAATCGAGTTCTGCGGTGGTACACACGCATTGGCTACAGGTTCAATAGGAATGGTCAAGATCATAAGCGAGAGTTCGGTAGCAGCAGGTGTGCGCCGTATCGAGGCCATCACAGGCGAGGCTCTTGAGAATCACCTCAACAAAGCACAGGAACTGATGAAGGAGATACATGCCCTCTTCAACAATGTACCTAACCTAAAGGCAACAATCATAAAATCGATTGCCGAAAATGCCGAACTCAAAAAAGAGATTGAGGAGTATGCACGCGAAAAGGCAATACAGGCAAAAGAGCAGTTGCTCAAAGAGATTAAGGAGAAGAACGGTATGCGTTACATCAGCGCAATTGTACCCCTTCCCGCAGCAACAGTAAAGGACATTGTATTTATGCTTCGTGCCGAGCAGCCCGAGAATCTGTTGATTGTAATAGGTAGCGTACACAACGACAAGCCCCAGCTCACAATCTCGGCTACAGCCGACCTCGTAGAGCAAGGTATCAATGCCGGCAAGATTGTAGGTCAGGCTGCCAAACTGATGCAAGGCGGCGGTGGTGGTCAGGCGCACTTTGCACAGGCAGGCGGCAAGAACGCTGAGGGCATCAAGGCTGCTGTAGACAAGGTATTTGAAATTATCGAAGGATAAACTGATACATTTCCCATCAACGGTAGAGGGGTGCGCAACTGCGCACCCCTCTACCGTTGATAACATTAGCCTCGGCTACATCTCTTTCCAATTGACAAGATAGAGTTTTTCGCTTGCACGGGTAAAGGCTGTATAGAGCCAACGGTAATAGTCGGCACCCATCATATCCTCTGTAACGTACCCTTGGTCGACAAATACACGTTTCCACTGACCACCCTGCGCCTTGTGACAGGTGACGGCATAGCCGTACTTAACCTGCAGGGCATTATAGTAGGGATTATTGCGTATCTCCTGCATGCGTTTGCGCTTCGAACGAATCTCGGGGTAATCTTCCCAGACAGCCGAGAAGAGCCGCTCATTCTCGTCACGGGTGAGGGAAGGCGACTCACTCACAAGCGTATCGAGCATAATCTTCACATCCATCTCGCAATCTTCATAGTCAATGAAAGAGAGTGTTACATCAGCAAAACGGAAACCATACATCTCTTCAATTCCACCAACACGCTGTATCTGCGCAATATCACCATTGGCTATAAAATCCATCTTCTCGAGCAGACCGCTCTCCTCTTTGCCCAGCATCTCGCGCCAATAATAGTTATTCTTGACTATCATCAGCAGGTCGCCCCTGTTGAGCTCATCTTCGCGATATAATATCCTACGGCGGATACCCTCATTATATACATTGGCACGTTTGTTGGAACGGCATAGAATAATGGTCTCGTCTATGCCCACTTCGCTGTAAGAGCCCTCGATAGCCTCTATAAGTTCCTCGCCCGACACACGACATACATCGGCAAACCCCTTCAACTCAATCTTGGGGAATTGTCCCACTGCCCCCTCTGCAATTATGCGGCGCAACATTGTCGCATTATACAGAATACCCGAGTCCTCGGCCTGACGCATCACTTGGGTGAGCTCAACATGCTCGACCTTAAGCATCATCGAGGCGAGATATTCGGCCGAGAGAGCCGGCGACAGCTCCTCGCCTACAGGTGGCAACTGCGCAGTATCACCCAAAAGCAACAGAGAGCATCCGTCACCCGAATAGACAAACTCGACAAGATCATCGAGCAGCGCACCCGAACCAAATCCCGACATTCCGCCATTGGCTATCATTGAAGCCTCATCGACAATGAAGAGCGTATTGCGCATGCGGTTTTCGTTGAGCGTAAAAACCGTGTTGTCGACGATAGACTTTTGGCGGTATATACATTTATGTATAGTGTGCGCGCTCATTCCCGAATAGAGAGAAAAGACCTTCGCTGCCCTTCCGGTGGGAGCAAGCAGTACACTCCTGCGCTCGAGTTGAGACATCGTCCTTACAATAGCCGCTACCAGCGTCGTCTTTCCCGTTCCGGCATATCCGCAAAGGATAAAAAGCTTGCGGCTATCGTCGCTCAACAGAAAATCGGACAATTTTTCTATAGAATTATTCTGTTGATTGGTTGGTAGAAAGGGAAAATTTGATTTAATTTGCGAAGTTAAATAATTATTTATCACTTTTTCACAATAAAATTTATATAGAAAAACGTATTTCCGTTTTTTTATTTTATTTTTGCAACATGTTTACCCATACGAAGGTAAACAAAATTAGGACACATAACACGAATATTAATATAAAAAAAATAAAACAACCTTATGAAGAAATTAGCATTAAACCTTTTGCTTGTTGTAGCAATTGCAGGATTGGCTTTTATCTGCGTCCGCAGTATTTTGGATCCTATTGAATTCTCTGAGCAGCGCAGTGCGCGTGAAAAGGCAATTATCCAGCGCCTCATCGACATCCGTACAGCACAGATGGAGTTCCGTAACAGTCACAATGGTGCTTACGCCGACAGTTTCGACACTCTTATCAACTTCGTAAAGACAGCTCAGATGCCTATCGTACTTAAGGTAGGTGAGTTGAATGACGAGCAGTTGGAGCGTGGTCTTACCGAGCAGAAGGCTCTTGAGATGATTGCAAAGGCAAAGAAGACAAACAAATGGGCCGATGTTGACAAAGAGGGCTTGCGCGAGTTCCGTCGTGACACTTCTTGGATTGCTCTTATCGACACCGTATTCGGCAAAGGCTATAATGCTGACTCTTTGAAGTATGTTCCTTATGGCAAGGGCGCACAGTTCAGCTTGGCTACAAGCAGCGACACCACAAAGTCGGGTACCGTACAGTGGTTGTTCGAGGCAAGCACACCCTATGAGACATACCTCGAGGGTATCAACGATCAAGAGATGCGCAACCTCATCAGCGCACAGAAGAAGATTGGCCGTTTCTGCGGTTTGAAGGTTGGCGATGTTGAGCAGCCTAACAACAACGCAGGTAACTGGGAATAATTCTGCATGGATAGAAATACTCCTAACCTAAATAAAACATTATCCATTCGTATAAGTACGAATGGATTTTGTTTTTGCAGCTATACAGCATCGCAGCCCGACTCGTTGCAATACTATTCATATAGCGTAAACAACAGAATCACCCTTGCAGCAAACTTGGACGAGGCATTGAAAGAGTGTCCATTCGTCAATGACGAAGCGAATATGAATGTGAGCATAATCGTTGAGGCAGACAGATTCACAACTATCCCCAACGAATATGACAACAAGAGCGAGCACGCAGCACTCTTCAGGACATGTTT
Source organism: uncultured Bacteroidaceae bacterium (assembly GCA_904501775.1). GTDB lineage: Bacteria > Bacteroidota > Bacteroidia > Bacteroidales > Bacteroidaceae > HGM04593. Next base: position 18,454 of record CAJGCJ010000006.1, read on the forward strand.
TCCACAAGTAGCGGCAACCGACAGAATAATAGCCAACAGACTGCCGGCACAAGGAGTGACCTTGCTTTTCGCAATAGACGAAAAATTATACGACCGTCTGTGCAGCATAGGCAATGCAACATTCTACTCTCCTATAAGCATTCTTTTGGGATTCCTTGAGAAGCAGTCCATTGGCGACAGCAAATATATGCTGGCCTGCTGCGACTGCAACAGCATGCTGCTATTGTCGATGAGCGAGGGAAGGCTGCAACTTGCCAACAGTTTCAAGTCGGACGACATGCACGACCACGCCTTCTACCTATTGAGCATCTGGAAAGAGCATAAGCTGCAACAGGAGAGTGACACGCTGTATATATGCGGTGACAAGGGAGTAGAAGATATCACCCCAATTCTCAACATGTTTATACAGAACACAAAGCGAATAAACCCCAACGAGCTTTTCCGCCCCAACCTGTTAAACAGAATAACAAAAATACCATTTGACCTACAAGCACTACTTCTATGCGAATAATCAGCGGTAAATATAAAGGACGTAGTTTCGACATCCCACGTAATTTCAAGGCAAGGCCAACAACCGACTTTGCCAAAGAGAACCTTTTTAACATACTGCTCAACTACACCGATTTTGAAGAGACAAAGGCGCTCGACCTCTTCTCGGGAACAGGCAGCATCAGCCTCGAGCTGCTATCACGCGGATGCGAGCATGTGACATCGGTGGAGATTGATACACAGCACTTCGCACACCTGAAGAAGTGCGTCAGCGCATTGGGCGATGACAACTGGCATGTTATACGCGACGATGTATTCCGTTTTCTGCGCCGTTGCAGCGCTTCGTACGACCTTATCTTTGCCGACCCTCCCTATGCCCTTAAGAAACTTGCCGAAATCCCCGATATTGTGATGAACAGCACACTTTTGAACGAGGATGGAATATTTATCTTTGAGCATGGAAAAGACAACGACTTCAGCAAGCATCCCTGTTTTTTCAGACACATTGCATATGGCAGCGTTAATTTTAGTTTCTTCAGACACCCCCAAAAAGAGGAGGAGTAAAACCACAATTACATTATAGGAGAAAAGAGCCTTGATACCGACTGTTTCAGACGGGTATAAAGGCCTCTCGCCTCAAACTCACGCAGCGTCAGCTGCCTGCACCACTGCATATCCTCAATGAACCTGTTTCTGATATCGCACGCCAACGTATCACTATACACATAGGCCGATATCTCAAAGTTATACTCAAAGCTCCTGAAATCGAGATTCGCAGACCCTACAACACTCAGGTTGTCATCGGTCACAATAGTCTTGGCATGCAGAAAGCCACCATGGAACAGATACACCTTTACACCAGCCGATAACAACATGCCAAGATACGAATAGGCAGCATTGTCGACAAGGCTGTTGTCGGAACGAAGAGGTATCATAAGCCTCACATCAACCCCCGACAGGGCTGCATTCTGCATAGCCTTTAGCACCGTTTCATTAGGCATGAAATAGGGAGTCTGCAGATATACATAACTCTTGGCCGAGAGGAGCAGTTTCACAAGTGCCCCGGGTATTGTACGCCATAGACCTATCGGATTGGAAGAGGCTACCTGAACTACTGCATCGCCGCAGGAAGGCAACGTGGGGAAGTAACGCTTACCACTCACCACCGACCCGCTTGCAAAGAACCAGTCCATCAGAAAGAGTGACTGTACTGCATACACGCCACTGCCACGAACAGCAATCATTGTATCGCGCCACACCCCGCCATTGATACCTTTTACATAGCGGTCTGCGATATTACAACCGCCCAAATAGGCCAAACTGCCATCTATGATAACCGATTTACGATGATTGCGATAATTCACCTTATTTGTGAGCAATGGGAAATATACTTTAAGAAACGGCTCCACATATCCTCCTGCACGGCGTATCTCGTCATAGAAAGAATTATTGACCGACCAGCAGCCCACACTGTCATAAAGGAGACGCACCTCGACACCGTTTTTTATACGTTCTATTAACGCGTCACGAATTCTGCGTCCGAGTCCGTCATTCTCGAATATATAGAACTGCAGATGAATATGCTCCTTTGCCAATGATATTTCTGTCAGCAATCGGGTAAAGAAATCCGATGTATCGGCAATATGCTCCACGCAGCAACCACTCATGGGATAGGCATCGGCACTCCTCTCAAGATATGTCATCAGGGCTGAATATTCGTCTGAGGCATCATGCTCTTCATCGTTACGGTAGCTATAGAGAGCCTTCTGCTCTATCTGCAATCTGAAACGCTCTCTTATATACTTTCGACGACGGGTCTCCCTGCCGAAGAAGAAGTATAGTATAAGCCCCACATATGGAATGAAGAGCAATACGAATATCCATGCAAACGTAGCAACAGGATTGCGGTTACCCAGCACCACGCGCAACATTATCCATATTGCAACAACGACATTCAGCCAATAGAGGAGAGTCAATATATATCCATAATCAGTCATAATACCATAGCAGCATATCAACAAGTGCGAAAATAAAAAATAAAAAGGGAAAAACCGGTAAAGTCTTTCCCTTTAACATATATATGCAGATATTACAGGCTATCAATATCCCCGTTGCATTCCCATACCGCGCATACCGGAACCGCCCATACCACGCATATTGCGTCGTGTCTCGCTGCTACCCATTGAGTTTATCTTGTATATAAAATGAATCAAACCATACTGATATATCGCATTATTGCGGGTATCGCTACGCATTATGGCATTTACCGTGCGGCTTATATTGCTCTGTTCGTGCAATATGTCATACAGTTGCAGGCTTACGGTAAGAGCATTCCCCTTGAGAAAACTTGCCGAAAGCTGCGCATTCCACAACAGTTCGTTGGTATTGAACTGAGGGTCGTCGAAACCTCTTCTGCTGCTCATCGAGAGATTTGTGGAGAGTGTAAGGTTCTGCCATGGGAATTTCACATTACCGCCTGGACCGTATGAGAAGTTCCATGTATCAGACATGGCATTGGGCTGCAACTTATTGTCGGAATGTGAATAGTTGAGTACACTGTCGAGCGTAACCTCAAAGACATCGTCCCTATATCCGAACTTCAATCTCTCGCCAACATTTACAGTCTCAACAGTGTTACGTTCGCTGCTGCTGTTGCGTTGCAGACTGATATATGACTCCTGATGCTGGAAGGAAAGGTTGGTAGACGTGCTATATGTAAATTTCCTGTTCTTGGGCAGTGCCGAGTTGAAATTGAACCCACCTGATGTGCTCCAGTTTCCATTGATATTCACAGGCTGTGTAATACGGGCACCTGTTGTCTCGACATAGGTAATCCTGTTCGTTATACTGTTGAATGTAGTATTGAACATAAGATTGGCTGTGATACCGGTTTGCGTGTCGGGGTTGTTGGTATTGAAGAATGCCATTAACCTATTGTTGAAAGAGGGTTTCAAGCCGGGGTTGCCCTTCGTAATATTCAGCGGATTGCTGTCATCTGTTATATCCAGAAGGTTGGTCATTGAGGGCTGCGAAGTGGAACCGCGATACATCACATTCAGCGTCGTTGTCTTGTTCCACTTGTATCGCAGACGCAGATTGGGCGCCATATTGTAGACACTGCGCTTGAGCACAGTGTCTATGCCCTGATAACGGTAAGACATACGCGACGACTGGGGCATCCATGTTACTCCTGCACTGAGATTTATCTTATCGGTTACATAGCGCAGCATCAACTGTACATCGTGTCGGGTGTTGCGGTAAACCGAGTGACGGCTTAGATCGCTGTCTATGTACTCCTCGTAGCCCTGTGGCAACGAAGGAAAATCGTAATCGCTGCTCAACAGCAGGCGATACATATCATCAGGAATCGAGTCAAAACGGTAAGTAGAACGGTCGCTGCTGTTGTAGCTGTGGTCGACACGATAGCTCGCCTGAAGATAGAGATTGGATGTTATAGGCTCGGTGTAGCTCAGACGCGCATTATAACTCCAGTTCTCGCCCGGAGTGGTTGAATAGCGCTTATAGTAATAGCCTTTATCATCGGTATTGATGGCATAATATTGAGTCCGGCTGTTCGAAGCCGATTTGTTTTCACTATCACTGTATCTGAAACCACCCTGCAAGGTTATGTTACGTCCCGGCTTGCCCAATCGACGGTTAATCTGAAGGGTTGTATTTATATCCTTGCTTTGTGTAAATCCCTGACTCTCATCGTCGCTGCTGTTGATGGCAATGGTACTCAAATCATCGTACACAAGACCAAAGCTGTCGCTGGGATAGTCGAGCAACGCGAATGGGTCGCTGTTGAATGTAGCAGAAACGGCTCTCGACCAACTGTCCTGCTCACTGTACGATAACGAAGGACGGAAGATGATATTCGTAAGCGTGTCGGGTTTCCACTCAAGACGGAAATCGGCATTTACCCTTGACGAACGTCCATATCCATTGTTACGGCTGTTCGAGAACTGATTGTTTGCACCCTGTGTCATAAAGTACTCGCTCGACGAGAAAGAGAGGTTATCGGTGTCGCTGTGGCGATAGCGTACATTTCCGCCAAGTTCTATGTTGCCCTTCTCCATCGCAAAGTTGAATGCAGCATCCTTATGTGCCGCAAGACCTGCACCACCCCTTCCCGAGAAGCCTCTGTCATTCACATTATTGGCCGAGAGTACAAGAGAAAACTGCGAGGTCGATGAAAAGAGATTCGACATATTCTTGAACGAATAACGGTCGCGTGTACCGTATGCAGCATCTATGTTACCGAAGAATCCCTCGTCGGCACCCTTTTTCATCTGAAGGTCGAGCACAGTCTCCTCTTCGCCATCATCAATGCCTGTGATGCGCGAGAAGTCACTCTGCTTGTCATAGAACTTCACCCTGTCCACCAACTCGGCAGGAACATTCTTGAGGGCCACATCCTTATCAGTTCCATAGAAATCCTTTCCCTTCATAAGAATGCGGTTAACGGTCTTTCCGTTTACCTTTATCGTTCCATCCTCGCCTATCTCAACACCGGGATATTTCTTGATAAGTTCCTCGAGCATAGAGCCGGGAGGCACTCTAAAGGCTGCAGTATTATACACCACAGTATCCTCGGACATTGTAATGGGGGAGGCCTCGGAAGTCACTACAGCCCCCTTCAATGCTACAGCATCGGCATCGAGTTTTATACGGCCGAGATTGACGACAGCATCCTTTCCAAGCGTCACAACCATATCCTTTGAGATGAAACCCACATACGACAAGCGCAACAGATAGTTACCCGAGGCTGTCTTTATTGCGAAACGTCCCTCTTCATCCGTTGCCGTACCGCCACTGTAAAGAGTATCGGGCAACAGATAGAGCTGCAATGTCGCATTTGTCAAAGGAGCATTCTCATTGCCACTGTAAATTTCGCCAAGCACCTCTATTTGCTTTCCCTTGTTGCCCTTTTGTGCAAATGAAAAAAGAGGCAGCAGGCAAAGTAGCACAATTATATATCTTCCCATATATTTTATATAATGAATCTTATATATGACTTTAATTTACAAAATTAGTTTAATGTCGATAAAATATAAAAAATATATAGACAAAACATACCCCACCGTTAACATATATTATATCTTATATTATGTTTTAGTTACACACACATCAATTAAATGATATATCTTTGTCATTTATTTATTTATTACACACAGGAATGGATTCAATTACCGGAAATTTATTAAGAATTATAACAGAAGGCAACCATAAGCCCAACTGCATAGAGTTGTTCAAGGATGCGCTGAAAAAGGAACTGACGCAGTGCGACGACGAAGCAATATATGCGGTAGCAGCCATCTGTACACTCTACATATCACATTTCAGAGCGGCATTCCCAATGCAGAAGCTACGCACCTTTAACACAAACATACGGCAGGAAATCACTCTACCGCTCTTCGACTGCCGACTGTACAACACAATACTCTCATCTGTCCCCGAAGAGAACTTGGAGAGTGTAGAACTGTTTGATGCAAAGAATAACATAAAGAGTGTACCGTTAAAAAAACAGGATATAATAGAAGCCCTCGACTTTTATACAAACCAATAAACTGATAAAACCCACTAAAAAGAGCAGATAATAGAATATTTGTAGTATTTTCGCAGACAATAAAAAAAAGAAACAAAAGATTATGAAAAAAATCATATCACTGAGCCTGATAGCATTAGCAGCAATAATTGTAACATCGTGCAGCGACGAGAGTTCACTTTCAGACCCCTTCAAGGAGCAGAGCCATCAACCATTTTTCCCCAAGAACCTCTCGTTCAGAAGTACGAACAACAACGGAACAGTTACCGAAGACAGCTGGGTTTTCGAATACAACAGCGACAACACAGTCAAAAGATACACATGTATCCATAAGATAACAGGCAACAACCTTGACATCGAGGAGAGAAGAATAGGCGACCTGCGCTATTACAACGACTACACAGGAAGCAAATGTATCGAGGCAAAAGTATATGTCGACTATTCAAGCCGCAAACTTGCTGACATGCTTACATACACCGATACTATAACAGAAGATGTTGTATTCAGCGGCAACTACATCTCGTCTATCAACACAAAAGGATGGCGCACAACAAGTGGCGACAGAGTCTCTACCCTGTCGAGCAAACAGACATTCAACTATACCAACGACCTGTGTACAGGCTCTACATTCATTGACAGCAACAACGAAAAGACCTACACATACAGTTGGAAGAACAATATGCTTGTAAATGTCGTTGTACACAATCAGAACAAGAAAAACAGCGATCTCACACACGACACATACGAATACAGCTACAACAATAAGATATTTGCTACGAATTATGTATTCAACCCATTGGCATTTATATATAACAACAAACCTTTGATATATGATGCAATGGGATACATGGGCAAGAGCACTCCCTATCTTTTGGAACTCGAGAAATATGACGGATACGAGAATATCAACGGTAAGAAATACGATATTCAGTCGGAGCAACACAGCTACCACATTATGTCAGGAACAAATTCGCTCATATACTCGGCCGAGTCTCCCGGTTACAGTGAGTACATATACAATTTCAGCGAATGATAATAATGCGGCCACAGGATTGCAAGTTTTCAAAACTTAGCGACAGCGAGTGGATAGAACGGCTTACAGCAATACCACCCGATGAGAAGGCTCATGCCTATTTTTTCAACATCAAGTGTGCTGCATTCCTCAAATACATTTCAATAACACTGTTCAACGACATGCCTATAAGTTCTTTGACAGGGGCACTCTACGAGTTCCTGTCAAAAGACGGATGGCACATCCTTAAGCTATACAAACAGAAGAACGGAGCATCACTCAGCAGTTATCTGGCGCGTTGTGCGATAAACCATTTCACCAAACGGCAGAAGAGGGAGGAGCAACTATATACTATACATATGGACTCGCCCGACATCGCAGATGAACTGGACCATTTTACCGATGAGGAGGAGAACAATCACCCTCCCGTATGGCAGGCATTCAACAGGTTGAATATACGCGACCGCAATATTCTCCGCAAATTGGTAATAGAGGAGAAGAGTGCTCTTGAAGCAGCCGATAGCATCTGGCCCTATGTAAGGAGCAAGAAGGATTGGAGAGAACTTCCTGTTACAAGGGTGCAGAATACTATATCCATGCTCAAACGCAGGGCATTGCTCTCACTGTCACTGGAGTTGGAAAATATTGGCAGCCGTTAAAGAGAGTGGAGAGAATGCGTAGCACCACCCTCTATGCCATTCCTGTCATCATTACCACATGCTCAAACATAAATATTGCAGGTATACAAAAACCGTTCTTATAAAAAAGAACGGTTTTTGTATACCTGTTAGTCAATATCACACTTTCATTTTATAGACATTTGTCTCTTTGGACTCAAACTCCAAGGAACGGTAGAGATTATTGGCAGCTACACGCGAAGGACGCGAAGTGAGCATGAGCGTTCCGCCAAACTCCTTAGCCTGCTCAATGGCATGAAGCACCAGACGGCGACCAACCGACTTGCCACGCACCGAGGAGTCGACTACAACATCCTCTATCCACTGTTTGATACCTGTAGGCGCATGATAGCGTGCCAATGTAATCATGCCACATACTCGACCTTCATACTCGGCAACATACATCGCGCTGTTATCCGACTCTAATATGGCACGCAACGTCTCGGCAGTGCACTCTACGGGAGACGACACAAGTTGCGAAAGCAGTTGCTTCACTGCTGCCACCACAGCCTCATCGCAGACAGTCAACCTGTATATTCTTATATCCTCTTGCATGGCTCACTTCTTGACTTTACATTTTACCCCTTTCGACTCATTCTGCATGCGGTCGAGTACTGTAACCACATAAGTACGCTTTCCCTTCTCGCTTTCGGGTATCTTGTAATATATCGACGATGTTATCGCCACTATATTCTGAGTCTTGTTGAGATTAACCTTTTCACCTTTGGCAAAGCAATATACAACATAACGCCATGGAGCGTTCATCGGGTCCTGTCCGTCTTTCTCACGTCCCTGCCACAGCAGCACCTTGCCATCCTCGGTATCAATAACGCGCACTCCTTTCAGTTTCTTGGGTGCTTTCTTATCAATAAAAGGCATCTCGGGCATCAGCGCCGGATAGCGATGATACTGATGCTGAAGAACATCCCTGTAACTTCCCACATTCTTGGCTGCCGATGCCGCATCCCAAAGGCACGAGCCCATCACAGCCTTTTCGCTACGCTGAATCTCCATTTTTGCAGGCAACTGATGGCGTGAGGGGTTATTTACATCAGCAGCACGGACGGTGCGGTTTACATCCTGACCTATGTACAATGGACGGTTAGAAGCATTTGCAGCCCACCAATGTACAAGAGTCTCGTAGTCGGCAGCCTTGTGACCTATCTCCCAATAGACCTGCGGAATACAATAATCGACCCATCCCTCGTTTATCCAATGCAGCACATCGGCATACAGTTCATCGTAGCTTTGAAGTCCTTTGGTGTTACTGCCATGAGGAACACTCTCCGAGGCATTGCGGTATATTCCGAAGGGAGAGACACCGAACTTCAACCAAGGCTTAGCCTCGCGGACTGTCTGATGCAGTTGCAGAATAAGGCGGTTCACATTCTCGCGACGCCAATCGCCTTTGTCGGCAGCCTTGCTGCGCTTAAAGAACTCCTCGTCATCAAACTCCTTTCCTTTGGCAGGATAGGGGTAGAAATAGTCATCGATATGCAGGCCATCAACATCGTAATTCGATACAATATCCTTTACCACCTTGCATATATGGTCGCGGTTCTCCTTTAGTGCCGGGTTAAAATAGAGCTGTCCCTCGTAGGCAATGAAACGCTCGGGGTGCAGCCTGCTCTGATGCTCGGGAGCAACCTTTTGAGTGCCCTTTGTACGTGCACGATAGGGATTGATCCAAGCGTGCAGCTCCATGTTACGCTTATGCGCCTCCTCGACCATGAACTCAAGCGGGTCCCATCCGGGAGGCACACCCTGCACACCTGTCAGGTAACGGCTCCAAGGCTCATACTGCGAGTCATAAAGTGCATCACCCTCGACACGCACCTGAAAGATAATGGCATTCACATTGGCCAACTGCAGATTATCGAGCATATCGGTAAGATATGCACGCATCTCGTCAGGCTGCATATTCAGGAACTGACCGTTTACAGCCTGAATCCATGCACCACGAAACTCTCGCTTCAAAGATTGGTTATTTTTTGAATAGGCAGTTACTGCACACAACAGCATGAGCAACAACAGTGCCCGCCGACATATAAGCTTCATTTATTTTGGTTTTTACATTAAACTTTCGCGAAGGTAATGATTTTTAATTTTATTCAACATCAATATATGCAACAAGGTAGAATAATTTTATGTATTTTCGCAAGATTAAATAAGTGTACGATGAGCGAAAAGGATTGCATTGTTATTCGTAAAGCAAGAGTCAACAACCTTAAGAATGTTGATGTTGATATTCCACGAGGGAAATTTGTGGTTGTAACAGGTCTGTCGGGGTCGGGAAAGTCCTCGCTGGCATTTGACACACTCTATGCCGAATGACAGCGCAGATATGTAGAGTCGCTATCGTCATACGCGCGCCAGTTCTTGGGACAGATGAACAAGCCCGAGTGCGACTTCATCAAAGGTATTCCACCTGCAATTGCAATTGAGCAGAAGGTAAACAACCGCAACCCACGTTCAACCGTAGGAACAAGTACCGAAATTTATGAATATCTGAAACTCCTCTTTGCCCGTATCGGCAAGACTTACTCCCCAATAAGTGGCAAGCTCGTCAAGAAAGACAACCCGCAAGACCTTGTGGAATGCATGAAGATGCAGCCCGAAGGGACACGCTTCATGCTGCTTGCACCAATTGCAAAGCAGAAGGGACGTAACCTTGAAGAGCAACTGTCGATATACCTTCAGCAAGGATTCACACGCGTGTGGGTAAACGGCGAGGTAAAACGTATCGAGGAATATACCCCGCAGAAGAACGACAGCCCGAGCCTGCTCATAGACCGTCTTACCGTATCGAATTCGAATGAGACGATAAGCCGTCTGCTCGACTCGGCCGAGACAGCCTTCTACGAAGGCAACGGATGCTGCATGTTACAGTTCATGAATGAGGAGAAGCCCCACACGTTCAACATACGTTTCGAAGCCGACGGAATGACATTCGAGGAGCCTACCGAACAGATGTTCTCGTTCAACTCGCCCATAGGAGCATGCCCCGACTGCGAAGGATTCGGCCGAATCGTAGGCATAGACGAGAATCTGGTTATCCCCAACAAGTCACTCAGCATTTACGATGGAGCTGTCTTTTGCTGGCGAGGCGAGAAAATGGGACAGTGGAAGAGCGAATTCTGTATGCGTGCGCCAAAGGACGATTTCCCGATATTCGAGCCATACTACAATCTCACTCAGGAACAGAAAGATTATCTATGGCACAGCGGACCATACATAGAGGAGTATGGCGAAGGTATCTGCATAGACAACTTCTTCAAGATGGTGCACGAGAACCAATACAAGATACAGTACCGTGTAATGCTTGCACGTTACCGCGGAAAGCCCATCTGCCCCACATGCCACGGCACACGACTCAAGAAAGAGGCTACATATGTGAAGGTAGGCGGCAAGAGCATTACCGAACTTGTAGAGATGCCTGTTACACGCTTGAAAGAGTTCTTTGACACCCTTGAGCTTGACAAGCACGACGAAGCAATAGCCAAGCGCATTCTTGTAGAGATAAAGAACCGCGTCGATTGCCTAATGGATGTAGGACTGGGATATCTCACAATGAACAGGTTAAGCAACACCTTGTCGGGCGGTGAGAGCCAGCGCATAAACCTTGTGACATCATTAGGCAGCAACCTCGTAGGCTCACTTTACATACTTGACGAGCCCAGTATAGGACTGCACAGCCGCGACACCGAAAGACTCATAAAGGTGCTGTACCGTCTGCGCGACTTGGGTAACACCGTTGTCGTCGTAGAACACGACGAGGATATAATCCGCGCTGCCGACCACATAATAGACGTAGGCCCGAAAGCCGGCTCATATGGCGGCAACATTGTATATAACGGCAGTATTGCACAGCTGAAGCCCGACAGCAACAGCTACACAGTAAAATACCTGTTGGGCGAAGAGACAATACCCCTGCCCACCCACCGACGCACAAGCAATAACCTTATAACAATAAAAGGTGCAAGAGAGAACAATCTTAAAGGAATAGATATAAAGATTCCGCTTAATATTGTCACAGTTGTTTGCGGAGTGAGCGGATCAGGAAAATCGACCCTTGTGCGCGACATACTCTACCGCTCGCTGAAACGTCATTTTGGCGAGACATGCGAGGCACCGGGACAGCATGAGAGCCTCGAGGGTGCACTGAAGCAGATAACAGGAGTAGAGTTTGTCGACCAGAACCCCATAGGAAAATCATCGCGTTCGAACCCTGTAACATACCTGAAAGTATATGATGACATACGGCATCTGTTTGCACAACAGCCACTTTCCAAGCAGATGGGGTTCGGAGCCGGCCATTTCTCTTTCAACTCGGACGGCGGACGCTGCGAAGAGTGTAAGGGAGAGGGCAAGATAACCGTATCGATGCACTTCATGGCCGACCTTCAGTTGGAGTGTGAGGTGTGCAATGGCAAACGATTCAAAAAGGAGATTCTGGAGGTAAAGTTCCACGGCAAGAACATTTACGACATTCTTGATATGACCGTCGGCGATGCAATAAACTTTTTCCATGAGCATGGGCAACAGCGCATAGCAAACAATCTTCAGCCATTACAGGATGTAGGCCTTGCATACATAAAACTCGGACAATCTTCATCGACACTTTCGGGTGGCGAGAACCAGCGTGTCAAGCTTGCCTATTATCTGAGCATGCAGAGCGATAAGCCCACAATGTTCATCTTCGACGAGCCTACCACAGGACTCCACTTCCACGACATAAAGAAACTGCTCGACAGTTTCCGTCGATTGATAGAACGCGGACACACCCTTGTGATTATTGAGCATAACATTGATGTAATAAAATGCGCCGACTACCTGATAGACCTTGGCCCCGACGGTGGTGAGAATGGCGGCAACCTTATAGCAGCCGGCACGCCCGAAGAGGTAGCAGCATGCGATACATCATACACAGGACGTTATCTGAAGGAGAAACTCAGGACGCAATAAAAACAGAATATCAGACCCGTTCATTTCTTAAAATTTATGATAGTTCTATTTAAGATTGTCGAAATTTTGAGCAAAGCGTGTCAAT
>CAJGCJ010000007.1 GCA_904501775.1 uncultured Bacteroidaceae bacterium
AAATTGGCTGGCATACTCATCGAACTGGATTATTCGGGCAGTGTAGTAGGGCAGGCTGTAATCGGTATCGGATTGAATGTCAATCAGACTGAATTTGCTGCAATGGACCGTGTGCCTGTATCAATGAAGATGCTTAGAGGTCGTGATTTCTCAGTATCCGATGTTATGGACAGTTGTCTGTGCTGTTTCTCGGACTATTATATGCAATTGGCATCATGCTGCCATTCCGTGATAGAGACGGAATATAATTCCCTGTTGCTTGGAGCGGGCGAGTGCCGCAAGTACATCGACAAGGATGGATGTTTCGATGCTACAATGATAGGTGTGGAGCCTACGGGATATCTGCTGTTGCGTCGCTCAGACGGAACGGTGTCGCGCTACGCTTTCAAAGAGGTTGAGCAGATTATATTATAAAAGAGTGATGCGCCAATTGGCGCATCACTCTTTTATAAGGTTGTATCTCTTTATTATGGATGTACGAATGTACCAATCTCTTCGCCTGCCATAACCTTCTTCAAGTTGCCTACAATGTCCATGTTGAATACATATATGGGAAGGTTGTTTTCTCGGCACATGGCAGTTGCTGTTATATCCATTACCTTGAGACCACGGCTGATAACCTCGTCGTATGATATGTCGCTGAATTTTGTTGCAGTGGGGTCTTTCTCGGGGTCGGCTGTGTAAATGCCGTCTACGCGTGTGCCCTTTAGCATAACATCGGCTTCAATCTCAATGCCTCGTAGTGACGAACCGGTGTCTGTTGTGAAGTAAGGGCTGCCTGTTCCTGCTGCCATGATTACAACTTTACCCTCTTTCATGGCCTCTATCGCTTTCCACTTTGTGTAGAACTCGCCTACGGGCTCCATGCGTATTGCTGTAAGTACTTTTGTGGGGGCACCTATGGCTTCGAGTGCCGAACTGAGCGCAAGGCTGTTGATGACTGTTGCCATCATGCCCATCTGGTCGCCCTTTACCCTGTCGAATCCCTTACCTGCGCCTGTGAGTCCGCGGAAGATGTTTCCACCACCGATTACTATGCCAATCTCCACACCCATCAGGGCTACCTCTTTAATCTGCATAGCATACTCGTTTAGACGCTTAACGTCAATACCATAACCCTGCTCTCCCATAAGGCTCTCGCCACTCAACTTAAGGAGAATACGTTTGAACTTTGCCATATATTATATATTTATGATTGTTGGCTTAATAATTAGTGCGAATATATGTTTTTTTTTGTAATGGTGCAACAAAGGTTAAATAATACTATCTTTTGTGTTATTTTAAGTGGTTGTTGTGTGAAAAATAGTACCTTTGTGATATAAATTCAGAAAAAGAGTATGAGATTTTTAAGACGTCCCGGATTGACTGTAGCCCTGTTGTTTGCATATACAACAGGCATGTACATATATTTCTTCCCGCGAAATACCGAAATGAGCGACACCGAGAAGTGGCTTATAGTAGCGGCTTCGTATGTGATGCTGCTTGTCCTGTGGCTTGTTCTGCGTAGACGTGAGAGGTTGCGCCGCGAGAGGGAAGATGAGATGAACAGGTAGGCTGTTGTAACAAGGCCTTTCGTCTTGTCGGTAGTTCTGCTTTATACATTTAATGGGGTAAAAGGCTGCCCTTTGTTCTATGGATTAACGAAAAACAGTTTTTGATATGAAAAGAATTTTGATTACTCTGTCGCTGTTGCTCTTTACTGTAGTGCTTGTGAATGCACAGTTGCTATACAGAGTATCGGGAAATGGGATAGAGAAGTGCTCGTATATTGTTGGAACATACCACTTGGCTCCTGCATCGTTCGCCGATTCAATTCCGGGTGCAAAGAGTGCTTTGGAAGAGGTGGAGCAGGTGTGTGGCGAAGTTGACATGGTCGATATGGCATCGCCAGAGGGGCAGGCCAAGGTTATTCAGGCTATGATGTTACCCGAAGGAAAATCGCTCTCGGAGTTATTCTCTACCGATGAACTTGCAAAGTTGAATGCTTTTATGATGAATGTTCTCGGAGCCGACCTGAGTAACCCTATGATAGCTGCTCAGATGGGCAAGATGACTCCAATGGCCATACAGAATCAGTTGCAGCTGTTGCAGTATATGAAAATGGTGCCTAACTTTAACCCTGCAGCTCTCATAGATAGCCATTTCCAGCAAGAGGCAATGAAGATGGGCAAGTCGGTTATGGGATTCGAGACATTGGATTTCCAAATTTCGGTCCTTTACAAGGGTGCTACGTTGCAGCGTCAGAAGGAGTTGCTTGTCTGTATGCTCGACAATCAGGAATATAACATGATGCTTATGAAGGAGCTTACACGCGCCTATTTTACTCAGGATATGGCTGCTATTCTTGGAGTTGTCGAGGAAAAACTTGGTAACGGTTGCGACACCACTCCCGAGGAAGATGAGGCTCTTGTGTATGGACGTAATGCCGACTGGGTCGAGAAAATTCCTTCAATAGTCTCTGATAAGTCTACATTATTTGTTGTAGGAGCAGCGCATCTGCCGGGTGAGCGTGGTGTAATTAAGCTCCTTGAAGCGAAGGGATATAGAGTTGAGGCTGTCAATTAATTGATATCTGAAGGCTGTGATACATGGTTTGAATAGCTTGTTATAGAATGTTATACATACGAATGAAGGCAACCGTAAGGTTGCCTTCATTCGTATGTTGGGTCTGGGATATTTATTATTCTTCTCCCTTTGTCATTATCCATCCGCCTTTCTGTGTGGGGAGTACATTGATGGCTTCGGTGTCGTTGCTGCTTATTGCATGCAACGTTCCGTCGTTGAGCGTAATGGACTCTGCGGATACAGCCTTGTCGTATGCCTGTGTATACAATGCGCCGCTTTCGATGGTAAGGTCGGTGCATGATACCGCACGCGATTTCTTGTCGTCGTTTGCATAGTTGATGTTCTCGCCTGTTGCCAGCAAAATTACATTGCCACCATCTATGGTTACGGCCGAGTCGCAGTTTATTGCCTTTGAACCACCTCCATCACATCGCATTGCAACAGTTGCTTTGCCTATGTAGATATCTCCTGCACTCTTTATGCCTGCAGCCGAGGTTGTGTCGGCTTCGTTGAGACTGCCTTTGGTGATACCGGTTATTTTACCGCCTTCAATGGCTACGCTGCCATCGCAGTTAATTATCTTTGAGCCGTTGCCGTTGACTTCGGCCTGTATGATACCTCCCAACTGTCTGTAGTTGCCTGTTGCCTTAATAGCCGAACTTTTGGCACCGTCCGTTACTATCTTTATAAGGCCACCGGCAATGTTTACATCGGGGATAATGGTAGGGTCGGGTACAGCCTCTTCGTAAGATGCCTTTATTGCTTCGCCACCGCTGTTGAATGTCAGCTTGCCGGCCTCAATTCTGATGCTTCCTTTGCCGCAGTCGACAGCATCGCCTGTAGAGTTTACATTTATCTCGGGGCTGTATTTCTCGGTTCTTCCAACAATGAACATGTCGTTTGTGTGGAATCCGTCCTTAAGCGATGACAAAATGTTTATCTTTCCGCTTCGTACTCGTATGTAGTCATCGCTGCATATTGCGTGTCCACCCAAGCTCGTTACGTTCAGCGTACCGTTGCCGTTGAATATAATCTGTCCTTCACTGAAGAGTGTGCCTTTCTGGTCCTCCTCCTCGTTGTTCGTAACAGGTGCAGCTGTATAGGTGGCTCCGTCGCACAGGCTGTTCTTTGTGCCCGAGCCAAGAGTGAAGTATATGGTCTTGCTTGTCTGTATGTTTATTGCAGGGCCTGTGGGATTGGTCAGTTCAAGACCTCCCAGCATGAGCTGGAACTTCTTGGTGCTGTATATCTTCAATGAGCCATTGCTGCATTTTCCCTTTACATTATACCTCATCTTACCTGTTGTTGAGTCTATTATCAGGTGTGTCTTGTTCTTTACGGTGAATTTTACATTCTCAACTGATGTTGGGGTTGTTTTTACACCTGTTTCGCTGAATTCGATTGTTACAAGGCTCAGGTTCTCTTTCTGATAATGTTCAACAAAATCGCCATATTCGTCGAGTAGTTCATCTTCTACAATGGTCTCTGTCACTTCGCTGTATATGTTCTCGTCAGCAGGGTCGAACTTGATATCCTGTTCGGTCAAGTATGTAAGCGATGTCGATTGCACCGGCTTTGATGTGGCAATGCTGTCGATGTGCGATGTTGCAAAAGAGTGAACGAGGTTGCCGATGTTATGGAAGTGTATCAGTTGCTGCTCTGAGTCAAAGGTAATTTCGCTGTTCTCCTTTACTGGAATCTCAAGCGTCGTTCCATTGCTGTTACATATATGATACGATTGTGCATTGGCATACAATGCAATAATTGTGAAGCATGCTATGAATGTCAATCTTTTCATCGTTTGATAATTTTAGCGGTTTTTTCATTTGCTCTCAGCAGGTATATACCTTTGGGCAATGCTGCAATGCTTATAATTCCGTTGTCGGCATCCGATAGGGTTGTCGAGATGTGTCTGCCGCTTATGCTGTATATGGTTATTGTGGTGCATGCACTGCAATTGACCATAATCTGGTCGGGCGAAACATAGCTGACAAGTTCTTTGCCGAAATTGCTGTTCTCTTCTATCCCGGTGCTGCCTGCATAGCTCTTTATCTGCTTGATATCGTCCATGCTGTTGCTTATGACATTGCCGTTCTTCAACAGAATGCTCACATTGTTGCCGTAGAATGTGATATTCTGCAGTTCCGAGAAATTCACAGTCTGTGTGCTGTTGCTGTGTTTTTCAATGACAAAGTGTGCGCCATCGTTCTGTGCAAAAGCAGTCGCAGATGTTATTACTGCAATAAAAAGAATATATAATAGTCTCATCTTGCTTTTCTTATAGTTCAAATGTGTATCCTATACCTATTGCATGTCCGGCAGGGTTGCTGCTCGAATGGTTGTCCTGATACATGTAATATATCGAAATATCGTTGTCCTTGTCTATCTTGTATTCTGCTCCCAAACGGTAACGCAATTTGTCGTGACCGCACCATTCGTCGGTACGTGTGAACAGTTCGACTGATGCAAAGGGCTCAATCTTGCAGTTCTTGATATCCCACTTTGCGGTAAGACGCGAGCGGAGCAGTGTGCTGTGTTTGTCATCTTTCTGCTCTACATCTCCATCGGGGAATTTTGAATCGGGTTGGGGAGGCAATGAAGGATCCTCGTTATCCATCACATATCGGTACTTGTCTTCGTAAACAAGTGCGCTGTGTGTGTGCTGGTACTGCAGACGCTCGCGCAGTGACAGCTTTACGCGGCCAACCTTCCAATCGGCTGTGATACCTATGTAGAAACGGTCTCTCTCTTCCCAGTACGAGTGGTCGATGTTGTAGTTGTATATGGGATTGCCGTCAATATCCTCTCCCTTGTACTCCTTGAGCTTCTTCTCTTCGCTGTTGTGCGACTGTATATATACATATCCGATATCTGCCTTCAGCCATTTTGTGAATTTGTAGCTGAGTGCTGTGCTTATTGAACGGCGGTCCATTTCGTTTACACCGTCAATTGTGCGCAACTCGCCTTCAACGCTCAACGAGAGCTTGTCGGTAAGTTTCTTCTTTGCTGTTAAACTCGACCATACACCAAAGTCGTCACTCTGTGCAAATGTGTTGCTTGCCGATAATGTCAGCAGCAATACGGCAGCGTATGCTGCGTATCTCTTAATTCTTGATTTTGAATTCATCGCTAGGGGCTTTTGTTATTGTATCTACTGTGTTAATTGAATCGTCTGTGGGTTTGTAGTACATCTTTATGATGGCTGCATCCTTAAGGAAATCGATGCCTCCTACCTCAACCTTCACAATGTTGAGTCCTGTACGCTTCTTAAGGTCATCGATAAGTTCTTTCTCCTTTTCGGGGGTGATAAGGTTGATGTTATCGTACTTGATTACCTTGTATGACAGGTGGCTTATGAAAAGATGGCTCTCGCATAACCATATCGATAGAATGAAGAGCAGGTTGGCTGCTATCATCTCGGAGTAGCTCAACTCCTCTATCACCAATCCGTTTATGGCACTCATTGCTATGATGATGAACAGATATGTCATTTCTCGTATGGCAACCTGTTCGGTGCGGTAGCGGATGATGCTGAAGATGGCGAACAGACCTAATGCAAAGCCGGTCTTTAGTTTCACACCACCAAGCAGATAGATGAGCAGGAAGATGCTTATGGCTATGAGGATGAATGTGAAGAAGAATTCGCTACGTTTGCATTTGGGGTAGTAGAAGAATCGTACCACAATACCAACAAAAAAGAGGTTCAACATGAAGCCTAATACAAGATTTATTATTCCTGTAAAGTTGAATATTGCTCCTTTTGCCGGTGAAATGGCTGCATCGTTACCTAAAATCTCATTGCCAAGGTCAAAGATGGCATCTAAAAAAGGGAATGCCTGTGCGGCGATTGTAGTTAGTAGTTCCATTGTCGTTTATTTGGTGTTAGTTATTTTCCATTTTTTCTATCATTCGCAGTCTTTCTTTGAAGTTGTTCCGCTTGAGGCCGCTGTGAGTGAGTGCGCTGCCGATGCAGTATTTGCTGAATCCCGAACGCTTGATGCGTAGAACCCTGATAATGTCGAGTGCCGGGGATGGTACATTGCCGTCCCGCTTAAGCTCTATGATGGCAACCTTTTTAAGTTTGTCGTGCCTATCGGTTACAAGATTGTGAAAACGGAGGTCGAAGTCAATTGTCAGTCTTTCGGTTTTTCCTTTATTGACCAGTGTTATTCTGCTGAAAAAGTTTTCTATGACAGGTGAGATGTCACTTGGAGCATACCACGCGTGCTTCTCAAGGAATGGGTTAACTGTTTCGGGCTCCGAATGTACCGACGAAACGTCGTTTACGACGATGCGTTTCTTTTTTGTTCTGCCATGGTTGTTCTTGTTCTTTACCTCAAGGAACGTATCATCGCTGTCGAGGTATGTGCGTACTCTTATCTTTTCGCGGCGTTTCTTGCCATTGTGGTGCATGGTGTACATCACATAGTCGGGTGTGTCGAAATAGGTGGTGTGGTACGAGGCTACCCGCTTGTTATTGTGCTCCTGTATGTAATATTGGCCCTGTACAGCAAAAAGGAATGCATTCAACTGTTCCAAGGTTGCTACGAATTTGGTGTCGGTGCGGTTCATTAGTTTGATGCCCGACATCTCCTCCAATGTAATGGGGGGCAACTCTTTAGTCTTATCAAGAATGGCATTTATCATTGTTTGCTATCCGTGTTATATGATTTAAAGGAGCAGATGACACTACCCCAACTTTTGCGAATATAAACAAATGTTGTGAAAGATTCTATATTTGATGCGTTTTTTTTATCAAATGCAACAGTAACTGGTATGTTTATTCGATATTCTTTATAAATTTGTGCAAATAAATGTTGTGCCTATGCTTAATGAAGTTTTTGCGATAATAGATAAATATTATGCTTCTGATGATGAGTTGCGTCGTATATTTCTGATACATGCGCGTAAGGTTGCCGACCTCTCCTTAGAGATGGCAGAACGCCATCCCGAGCTTTCTCTCGACCTTGCCTTTATTGAAGAGGCTGCCTTATTGCACGATATCGGTATTTTTATGACCGATGCACCACGCATACATTGCCATGGCTCTTCGCCATACATCTGTCATGGCTGGCTGGGAGCCGAACTTCTGCGGAAAGAGGGAATGCCCAAGCATGCGCGGGTTTGTGAACGACACACAGGTGTAGGGCTCTCAAAGGAACTTATTATGGCTTCGGGATGGCCTCTGCCGCATGTCGACCTTGTGCCACAGAGTTTGGAAGAACAGCTTATCTGTTTTGCCGATAAGTTCTATTCAAAAACGCGCCACCTCGAAGAGGTGCGAACATTTCGGCAGGTGGTAGAAAGTATGGGCCGAATATCGGAAGAGGCGGTGCAAAAGGTCATTCAGTGGAACGGAATGTTCGGATGATTGTTTTTGTGGCACAGGGCCGGTTTAAGAGAAAAAGTGTGAAAAAGGCTCAATAATGTTGTGTGAAACACTTTTTTTATCATAAAAACTCTGTAAACTCCTTTTTATTTAGTATTTTTGTCGTTTGTTTGAATGACGCTGTTAATGAAACATAAAAAGATAATACTCGTACTTGCGGCTTTGCTTCTGTTGACAGCAGGTCATAGACCATTATCGGCAAAAAACGGTGCATTGTCAAGTATGTTGCATGGTCTTATAGCAGTGGCTGATTCCATAGACTATGTTGTGCAGGATTCTGTAGCGACAGACTCGACAAAGAAAGAATCATCGGGCGACGTGCTCGATGCCCCGGTAAAATATATCGCAAACGACTCAATGGTGTGGTCGCGTGGCGGCAATGCCTATCTCTATGGTTCGGGTCAGGTAAATTATGACAAGATAGAACTTACGGCCGATGTGATATCGATGAACATGGACAGCAGCGTGGTGCATGCTGTAGGCCGTGCCGACAGTCTTGGCCAGATGATAGGACAGCCTATCTTCAAGGATGGAGGAACTCCATACGAGACGAACCGCATCAGCTATAATTTCAAGAGCAAGAAAGGTAAAATCAACAACGTATATACCCAGCAGGGCGACGGATTCATGCTCGGTAAGGATGCCAAGAAAGACAGCAACAATGTCATTTATATCCAGAACGGCAAGTATACGACCTGTGATGCCGACCATCCCCACTTCTATGTGGCTTTGACAAGAGCCAAGACACGTCCCAAGAAGGACGTGGTGTTCGGTCCGGCATATCTTGTTGTCGAGGACGTGCCGCTGCCGTTGGCTATTCCTTTTGGTTTCTTCCCCTTTACAAGCAGTTACTCATCGGGATTCATAATGCCCTCATATGGTGATGAGACCGAGCGCGGATTCTATCTTCGCGACGGTGGATACTATTTTGCCATAAGCGACAAAATGGATTTGCGACTCACCGGTGAAATATTTACCAAGGGCTCTTGGGGTGTGGCTGCAGCATCGTCCTATGCGCAGCGTTACCGCTATTCGGGTAGTTTCAGTTTTAACTATCTTGTAACAAAGCAGGGCGAACGTAACTTGCCCGACTACTCAGTAGGTAAGAACTTCCGTATACAGTGGAGTCATCGTCAAGATCCTAAGGCTGTTCCTAACAGAAACTTCTCGGCAAGTGTGAACTTTGCAACAGCAAGCTATGAACGCTCTAACCTAAACAGTCTCTACAACCCGGTGCTTAACTCGCAGAGTGTAAGAACCTCAAGTGTAAGCTATTCAAGGACATTTCCCAATATTGGTCTTACTATTTCGGCTACAACAAACATCTCGCAGAGTGTGCAGGACTCCATTGTGTCACTCACTCTTCCTAACTTGAGCGTGTCGCTTGCGAAGAAATATCCCTTCAAACGCAAGAAACGTGCGGGTGAGGAGCGATGGTACGAGAAAATCTCTCTCTCGTACAGCGGACAGATGAGCAATAGCATAAGAACCAAAGAGGACCAGCTGTTCAAGTCGAATCTTGTGAAAGATTGGAACAATGGTTTCAGTCACCGCATTCCTGTAAGTGCGACATTCCAGTTGTTCGACTATATTAATGTGACCCCAAGCCTCAATTATAATGAGCGCTGGTACTTTAAGCAGGTGAATCAGTCGTATGACGAGGTTGCCAATGAGGTTGTACGCGATACAGTATATGGTTTCAACAGAATCTATAACTACAATCTCTCTCTTTCTATGAATACCACACTCTACGGTTTCTACCAGCCTGCCGGTTTTATGAAGAACAGCCGCATTGAAATGGTGCGCCATGTCTTCAAGCCTACGGTGTCGTTCAGCTATGCTCCCGACTTCAGTGCCGAGAGATATGGCTATTATGACACCTACACATATACCGATGACAATGGTGAGGTGCGCACAGTAGAGTATTCACCTTATACGGGTTCGTTGTATGGCATTCCGGGCAAGGGTAAGACAGGAAGCGTATCTTTTGATATCAGTAACAATGTCGAGATGAAGTGGCGTTCAAAGAGCGACTCGATAAAGAAGATAAGCATCATTGATGAACTGGGTGCTTCAATCTCGTACAACATGGCGGCAAAAGAGAAACCTTGGAGTAACCTTAATACCCGTCTGAGACTGAAATTGTCGAAGAACTATACCTTCAGCTTTAACTCTACATGGGCTACTTATGCGTATGAGTTCAATGACAGGGGTCAGGTCGTTGTAGGAAACAAGACCGAGTGGTCTTATGGACGTTTCGGACGTTTCCAAGGAATGAGTCAGAACCTCTCGTATACCTTCAATAACGATACCTTTAAGAAATTGAGAAATCTGTTCACAGGTAGCGGAGCATCAGAGTCTTCAAATAAAGAGGGTGCCGGTGAGGAGGAAACGGAAAACGAAGAGATTACCTCTGCCAAGAATAAGAAATCTCAAAAGAAGACAAAGGATGCCGAGGTTGACAATGATGGATATATGCCGTTCAAGCTGCCTTGGAATCTATCGCTCTCGTATGGTATTATAATGGCCGAGAATACAGCGGCACGCATTAATGTCAAGACAATGCGCTATCCCTATAGGTTTACCCAGAATCTTAATATATCGGGTAATATCGGGATTTCAGACAATTGGAAGATAAGCTTCACTTCGGGATATAACTTCGAGTTCAAGAGGCTCACTACTACTACAATGAATATTTCCCGCGACTTGCACTGTTTCGATATGTCGTGTGGAATAGTTCTTGCGCCTTATACATCGTTCAATTTCAGTTTCAGGGCAACATCTTCTATGCTTGCCGATGCACTGAAGATTGACAAGCGCAGCAGCGGAAGCAGTAATGTCGACTGGTGGTATTGATTCTTATACCGATACAACAAGAGCGGGATAGTTACCAGACTATCCCGCTCTTGTTGTGTGATTTAAGGTATTCGTTTGCTTGTGTGAAATGGTGGTTGCCGAAGAATCCGTGGTAGGCTGACAACGGCGAGGGGTGGGGCGATGTCAGTACCAGATGTCTGCTCCTATCTATGAATGCTCCCTTCTTCTGGGCATAGCTGCCCCACAGGATAAATACGATGTTATTGCGCCTTTCGGCAAGGATGCGTATTACGGTGTCGGTAAACTGCTCCCAACCTTTGTTCTGATGCGAGCCTGCACTTGCGGCTCTTACCGTGAGCGTTGCATTCAGCAGCAACACTCCTTGGTCGCTCCAACGGGTGAGGTCTCCATTCTGAGGAATGGGGCTTCCTGTATCTGCTGAAACCTCCTTGAAAATGTTTACAAGCGATGGCGGAAATGCTACACCCTCGTTGACCGAGAAACATAGGCCGTTTGCTTGTCCGGCTCCATGGTAGGGGTCCTGTCCTAAAATGACAACTTTGACATCGTTGAAAGGGCAGTGGTCAAAAGCGTTGAAAATCAACTTTGCAGGTGGGTAAATGGGTGTTCTTCCGTTATACTCCTCCCTAACAAAGGATGTCAACATCTCGAAATAGGGTTTCTGAAACTCCTCTTTAAGTACCTCTTTCCAGCTGCTCTCTATTCTTACGTCCATATTATTATATAATAGGTATATTCATCTCTTTGCACTTGATACGTGTCTCTTCGGGCCAGATGCTTGCCTGAATCTCTCCGATGTGTGCCTTCTTTAGCAAGAGCATGCACAGACGCGACTGTCCTATACCACCGCCGATGCTTAGTGGCAACTCTCCCCCAAGCAGACGTCTGTGGAAATAGAGTTCCTTCCGTTCTTCTTTGCCGCTCTCTTTCAATTGCTTCATCAGTGCCTTTTCGTCAACCCTTATTCCCATTGATGAGAGCTCTACTGCTTTGCCAAGTACATCGGACCATATGAGCATATCTCCGTTCAGTCCGTTGTATCCATCTTCGTTGGGGGTGGTGTAGTCGTCATAGTCGGGTGCGCGGTTATCGTGTGGCTCGCCATCGCTCAGTTTGTCGCCTATACCTATTATAAATACCGCTTTGTGCTCCTTGGTTATGCGCTCCTCGCGTTCCTTGGCACTGAGGTCGGGGAATAGCTTGCGCAGCTCTTCGGCATATATGAAGAATATCTTTTGTGGCAAGGTGGGTTCTAATTGCGGGTAGTGTTCGCTTATGGTAAACTCGGTACGTCTAATGGCCGAGTATATGCGGGTCACTATTCTGCGTAGAAATGCTGCCGTACGGTCCTCGGCTGTTATTGTTCTTTCCCAATCCCATTGGTCGACATACAGCGAGTGAAGGTTGTCGAGCTCTTCGTGCGCACGTATGGCGTTCATGTCGGTATATATACCGTTGCCGGGTGCTATGTTATAGTCGGCAAGGGTTACTCTTTTCCATTTTGCAAGTGAGTGTACCACCTCGGCAACTGCTCCATTCATGTCCTTTATGGGGAAACTCACTGCGTGCTCATTGCCTGTAAGATCGTCGTTCAGTCCTGTGCCTTGCAAAACGAACAAAGGAGCTGTGACGCGTCTTAGTCTCAGCGTCGATGACAGGTTGAGCTGAAAAATCTCCTTGACCTGTTTAATTGCAAGCTCGGTCTGCTTAAGGTCGAGTATAGGAGTGTAGCTGTTCGGGAGTTTGTATATTTTCATTATGTATGATTTGACAAAATGTTGATTATTTTCAAATAATGCTTTCCTAATTTGTGTTTGTTTGTGTGTTTTGCTTGCGAAGATAAGTTAATATAATAGTTTGTGCAAGAATTTGCAAGGCAATTTTCTGATAAAAAAAGATTGTTTACAGCACTTATTGAGTCTTATTTGTTGAAAATTGTGAATAGTCTCGGAAAATGCGCAAATTTGTTGTATCTTCGCGCTGTATTATGGAAATAAGTAGTACAACAAACGTTTTGGCTCCGTAGCTTAGCTGAATAGAGCATCGGATTCCGGTTCCGAAGGTCCTGGGTTTGAATCCCAGCGGAGTCACTTCATTTGGTTACTAACGAATTAACACACAAAGTTATGTCAGCGATAGTATTCTACATAGTGCGCGCCTTTTGGTATCTTATGTCGTTACTGCCTTTAAAGGTGTTGTATTGTTTCTCGGATTTAATCTTTTATCCAATGTACTATCTGGTGCGCTATCGTCGTAAGGTGGTCCGAAAGAATCTTCAGAACTCTTTTCCCGAGAAGAGTCTTGACGGGATTGTGGCTCTTGAGAAAAAATTCTACCATTCTCTGTGCGACTATTTTGTAGAGACAATGAAACTCTACGGAATGAGCGAAGAGAAGGCCCGCAAACGTATGCGGTTTACCGGTCTGGATGAGGTGAACGAGGCTATAGAGCGCGGACAATCGGTTGTTGTGTATATGGCGCACAGCATTAACTGGGAGTATGTTACATCCATTCCTTTGTGGTTCAACCATAAGAATCTTGCAATAGGTCAGATATACCATCCGCTCGAGAATCCCTATTTCGATGACTTCTTCGGTAAGTTGCGTGGACAGTTCGGCTCCGAGAATATCTCTATGGCTGCTACGTTGCGCCGAATAGTTGAGATTGGAAAGAATGGGCAGCAGTTCATTATCGGTTTTATAGCCGATCAGGTTCCGACATGGGAGGCAATAAACCATTGGTTGACATTCTTCAATCAAGAGACTCCTGTTTTCACCGGCACCGAGAAGATTGCTCGTCGCACACGCAGTGCGGTGTTCTACTTGCGTATGGAACGCAGTAAGCGAGGCCGTTATGTGGCTCATTTCGAGAAGATGTGTGACGATGCGTCTCAGCTGCCCGAACTGGAACTTACCAATATGTATTATAAGGTTCTTGAAGAGAGCATAAAGGCTGCACCCGAGTTGTGGCTCTGGACCCATAAGCGTTGGAAACGTACCCGTCAGGGACAGATTGAGCGTGAGTACCGTCGCGAAGAGGGACGCCGTATGCTGGCCGAGAGAGAACGTCTAAGAAAAGAAAAAGAGGAGAATAGCAATGTATAAAGTTATTTTAATGAATGGTGAGGGCGAGTCGGGAAAATGGATTCTGCGCCAGACTGCCGGCTCCAAGGGAATATCCAATTGCGGAAAATATAAATTCTATGTTAATGAGATTATTCCCGACCCCGATTTTGTGATAATCAGAGGTAAGTCTGTGAAGAATGAAATAACATTCAATGTTGCGCCCGAGAATCTTATTCTCACAACAAGCGAGCCGTTGTCGGTGCTTGCCTATCCCTCGGACTATTGTCGCCAATTCGGTCTTGTATGTTCGTGCCAAGAGACTCTCAAACATCGAAATGTGATATATACACCGGCTATTCTGCAATGGTATGTAGGTGCTTTGTTTGATAATAAGGGCCGTGGCACATCACTCATCGACTACGATACATTCAAGGCGATGCCCACTCCCAAAAAGACGAAGCTGATTTCGGTGATAGGCAGCAACAAGGCATTCACGCAAGGACATCTCGACCGTATACGTTTTGTCGAACGTCTGAAAGAGTATTACGGTGACAAGATGGATGTCTTTGGTCGCGGATATAATGGGTTCAACGATAAATGGGATGTCCTCTCTCCTTATAAATACCATATAGTGATTGAGAACTCGTCTACAAAATATTATTGGACCGAGAAACTATCCGACTGTTTCATGGCCGAGACCTATCCCATATATTATGGTTGTACAAATGCTGCCGACTATTTCCCTAAGGGGGCGTTTACTCCCATAGATATAAATAATTTTGAGGAGTGTGTCAAGACTATAGATGCTCTTATAGCCTCTGATGCATACGAAGAGGCAAAGCCACTTCTGAAGGATTGCAAGGAACTTGTTCTTGAAGATTATAACATGTTCAACTATCTTGCCTCTATCCTTGACAAGATGGATGCATCGTTGCCACGAAAGAGCATCACTCTAAAGCCCGCAAATTCGATGCACAGCTGGCATAACGTCTATAATTATATTATAAAACGTAATGTATTTAAAATGAAAAGGTCGCTTGCTACTATGTTTAAAAAGCGAGGATGATTACAGTAATAAAAACAAAAGCTATCACTTCAAAAAGTGATAGCTTTTGTTTTTATGCTGTTTTATAAGGTTTATCAGTATGCTCTTGCAAAGAGTACACGACGTGCCGAAGGCTTGCCTGTAACCATACAGGTGCCGGGAGTTTCGTCACCTCCTATGGGGATACAACGTATTGTAGCCTTTGTTTCGTTCTTTATCTGCTCCTCGGTCTCGGGGGTTCCGTCCCAGTGTGCAAGAATGAAACCGCCCTTCTCTATCTCAACCTTGAACTCTTCGTATGTGTCGACAGTGCGTGTGTTTGCCTCGCGCATGTCGAGTGCCTTTTTGTGAAGATTCTTCTGGATGTCGTCGAGCAACTCTTTGACATATGTGGTGATGCCCTCGATGCTGCGTGTCTCCTTCTGCAGTGTATCGCGGCGCATAACCTCAATTGTTCCGTTCTCGATGTCGCGTGCACCCAATACCAGACGCACGGGAACGCCTTTGAGCTCGTAGTCGGCAAATTTGAAACCGGGACGACGGTTGTCGGCATTGTCATATTTTACGCTGATACCCATCTTGCGCAACTCGGCTGTAATCTGTGATACCTTCTCGTCAATTGCATCCAGCTGCTCTTGATTCTTGTAGATGGGAACTATTACAACCTGTATGGGGGCAAGGGCAGGGGGAAGAACGAGCCCGTTGTCGTCGGAGTGTGTCATTATGAGTGCGCCCATAAGACGTGTTGAAACGCCCCATGATGTAGCCCATACATACTCGAGCTTGTTCTGCTTGTCAACAAACTGCACGTTGAATGCTTTTGCGAAATTCTGTCCCAAGAAGTGTGATGTACCGCACTGAAGAGCTTTGCCGTCCTGCATCAAACCCTCAATGGTGTATGTGTCCAAAGCACCTGCGAAACGCTCGTTGGCCGATTTTACACCCATTATGACGGGAAGTGCCATGTAGTTGTTGGCAAAGTCGTTGTATACATGAAGCATTGTTACGGCCTCCTTCTCGGCCTCTTCCTTTGTGGCGTGTGCGGTGTGTCCCTCTTGCCACAGGAACTCGGCTGTACGAAGGAACAGGCGTGTACGCATCTCCCAACGCATTACGTTTGCCCACTGGTTGACCATGATGGGAAGGTCACGATACGACTGTATCCAATTCTTATATGTGCTCCATATTATAGTCTCTGATGTGGGGCGGATAATCATCTCCTCCTCCAATTTGGCAGCAGGGTCTACGACAACACCGCTACCGTCGGCTGAATTCTTCAAACGGTAGTGGGTTACAACTGCGCACTCTTTTGCAAAGCCTTCTACATGCTCGGCCTCGCGGCTGAGGAACGATTTGGGAATAAGCAAGGGGAAGTATGCGTTTACGTGTCCTGTCTCTTTGAACATGTCATCGAGTGTACGCTGTATTTTCTCCCAGATAGCGTATCCGTAGGGCTTGATTACCATACAACCGCGTACGGGCGACTGCTCGGCCAAGTCGGCCTTTAAAACAAGGTCGTTGTACCATTGTGAGTAGCTTTCGCTACGTTTTGTCAAATCTTTAAGTTCTGCCATATTGTTTTTAATTAATTTTCTTTGGTTGGGTAGTGGTTGGCTTTTAATTGTATGTAAAAAAACATGTTGATTGCAAAAGTACAAAAATATATTTATATCAACGATATATATTGGCAAAATCAACGGAGTATACTCTCTCTGTTTTTGAGATAAATCACGAAAATAGTCTTCACTCGCTTTTAATAAATATTGAAACAAGTTTCATATTACCCGCTTTTTTGTTGCTATTTTTGCTAAATTTCTTTACATTTGCATGAACGTTGATTTCTAATTTTAAATACAATATCAGTTATGAAAGTAAAAAGTTTGAAGTTTTTATCTATTATCTTGTGTGTCTCTTTGATTTTCAGTGGTTGTGGCTCAATGAATAACACAACAAAAGGTGGTGTTATCGGTGGTGGTAGCGGTGCTGCCATAGGTGCTATCATCGGACACCTCGTGTCGGGAAAGAGCGATAAGGGTAAAGGTATGCTTATCGGTGCTGCAATCGGTACAGCAGTTGGTACAGGTACAGGTGTGCTCATCGGTAATAGAATGGATAAGGCTGCCGAGGCAGCAGCTGCGGTTGAGAATGCAACAGTTGAGACTGTAACTGATGCCAATAACCTTACAGCTGTGAAGGTTACATTTGATTCCGGTGTGCTGTTTGCAACAAACAAGTATAACCTGAATGCTTCTGCTAAAAAGAATCTCGAGGATTTTGCCAATGTGCTCATGACATACAGTGATGCCGATGTAGCAATCTTCGGTCACACCGATTCTACAGGAAGCGATGCCATCAACGATCCTCTTTCTGTTAACCGTGCAACTTCTGTTGCCGACTATTTGAAATCTTTGGGCGTTACCGATTCTCAGATAAAGAGTGTGGAGGGTTATGGTTCTAAGGAGCCTGTTGCCGACAACTCAACAGAAGAGGGTCGCGCACAGAACCGCCGTGTAGAGATTTATATGTATGCAAGCGAAGCTATGATTAAGGCTGCAAACGAGGGTACATTGAAATAATATATATACGTTCTCATATATATAAAAAGCAGAATCGGCCAACTGGCCGATTCTGCTTTTTATGGCTCTACCCGCATTACTCTTATTCCAAGATGTTTTCTGTGCCGTTGCATATATTCGTATAGCGTATCATCATCGAGAATAACCCGCCCTTCACTGCTCGATGCGTGCAGCAGATGCAGCTTGCCGTTAATCCAATGTGCAAAGCCTATGTGGCTCACATCCAACCCGTCAATTGCAGTTACTATGGCTATAATATCCCCATCCTCAATTTTCAGTTCAGTTTTGCTCCTATTCAATTCGCATTTGGGAATGTAGCTTATAGAGATATCTCTAAATGGAGTCTCGTGTTCTATAATCTCGTTTATAAGTGAGGGGTTTTCGCAAAGCTGTCTGTAGCTCCCGGGGTGTGTGCTCATAAAATTCAGATTCAGAAACTGTGTTGCAGTGTGCATGCCGGTGTTAATCTCTTTTATGATATCTGTTTTAGCGCTGTCGCATATCCATTGGCTGATATAGTGCAGTCTGCTTGCGTAGCCGTTGCATTTACTGCTGCGATACCTTATTTTTTCCAAGTTTTTGCAGTAGTGTGTGAAATCACCCTCTTTTGCGGCTGTTACGGTGAGTGCTACAACAGATTCAACAAAGGTGGTGCAGTCGAAACTGTGTACGTCAACAATTAGTCTCTCATTGTTTATGTTCTGTTCAAGTGTAGAGGCTATGTATTCAACACCTATGAATTCTTTTGCTATTTGGAGTGTTGAGGCCTGTTTGCCGCCATCCTTTATTGAAGCAAGTATTGAGCTTATTCGCATGCTGTCGGCTGTAGAGTATATGGCTTGTGCCCGCGCCGATAATGCTAAAACAATGAAAAAGAGGGATATGAGGTGTCGTGTCATGCTGTTCTGGCAATATATGTTTTGCTAACTTTTGTAAAGATAGTAACAAACGAGCAAGATAAAGCCAAGCTTGCTTGGATATTTTGCAGCGAGTGCAGAAAATCTTAGAGCTTTAGCTCAAAGATAGGCACCAACTGGCAAGATAGAGCCAAGCTTGCTTGGATATTTTGCAGCGAGTGCAGAAAATTTTAGAGCCTTGACTCAAAGATACATACATTTTCGGTTTATTTAGTTAACTTAGCCACATGAAAAATATATTCTCAATACGCATGCTGTTGCTGTTGCTGCTATTTGTGCCTTCTGCGCTTGCAGCTCAGTTTGTCGAGTCGTTTAGTCACGATATACGCTCTATGACGATGTCGCTTAATGACGAGTGGGAGAAACCGGCTATAATGATGTTGGGTGGTGACGATGTCGTCAACTTCTCGTTTGACGAGTTGTCTCACTCATATCACAGATATACCTACCGCGTGGTGCATTGTAATTATGATTGGACGCCATCCGAGCTTCTTTCTGTCGATTATATCACAGGATTCAATGATTTGCCGATAGAGGATGTACGATACTCCGAGAACACCACTACGCTATATACAAACTACTCTTTCTCCATTCCCAATGAGCAGCTGTCGCTTAATTTGTCGGGTAATTATAAGGTAGAGGTGTATGACGATGAGTCGGACGAGGATGAGCCGGTTGCGGTTTTTGGTTTTCTTGTCGTAGAGCATAAGGTGCGTATGGGTGTCGATGTCAGTGGAAATACCGACATTGATTACAACGACAAGTATCAGCAGTTGAATATAATTGTCGACTATAGTGGCTATAGCGTGCAGTCGCCATCGCGCGATTTGAAGGTTGCTGTTTCGCAGAACCGTCGCACCGATAACGAGGTGATATGTGCTGCACCTACCTACGTTACCTCGAACAGAATGGAGTTTGTGCATGATTCGTCGCTTATTTTCAAGGCCGGCAATGAATACCGTCGTTTCGAGGTCACCGACCCATACTCTCCCGGAATGGGCGTTGATGGAATAAGCTACGATGGTGAGGTTTACAATGTAGCTTTGTACAGTGATGCCGTTGTGCGTTCCTATAACAATACCCGTGACGAGAACGGCCGATATTTTATAAATACAAATGAAGGATATGGTACAGTTGCCGAGGCCGACTATGCAAATGTTCATTTCCAACTTCTTGCTCCTTACCGTAGCGGCGGCGATTATTATCTGCTTGGTGACTATTGGGGCAACGGCTTTTCGTATGACAATATGCTTGAATACGACTCTGTGGAGGGGGTGTACAGAACAAACCAGCTGATGAAATTCGGTGTCTACAATTATATGTATGTGTGGTTGCCCGACGGCTCTTCTTTAGCTGATGCAGAGCCTGCGGAGGGCAGCTTTTATAACACAGAGAACGAGTACATAGTAAAAGTGTATCATCGCGAGTTCGGCAGTCGCTACGATAAACTTGTAGGCGCCCTTGTGGTAAAACAGTGAAACCTGCCATTTGGCAGGTTTCACTGTTTCTATTAAATCTTGTCTATAAAGTTTCTTAATGCAAGCCAGAATTTTCTGTTCTCGAAATGTGTGGTTGTTGCAACCTTGTTTACGGCTTTGAAAATTTTACCTCTTTGTCTTATCTGCTTGCGCATGAACGGGTACATTATAAATGTAAATAAGATGCTTAATAGAACTACGATGTATAATTGCAGGTCTATAGATGCTCCCAACAGGTATGAAAGGAACCATATTCCTACTATCAATGTGTTTATCGACAATATTGAGAATGTTGTTCCTACATGTGAGAATCCAAGATCAATGAACAGGTGGTGCAGGTGAGTCTTGTCTGCATTGAAAGGCGATTTTCCTTTCAACATACGGCTGCTCATTACACGCAGTGTGTCAAATACCGGGATTGATAGTATTGACAGACAGAACGGTATAAGACCAAAGTCCTCTCCCGATTTTATAGAACTGAGCGACCAACTGCTGAGTATGTTCATTATGAAGATAGACATAAGTATACCCATTACCAGTGCTCCGCCGTCGCCAATGAACATTCTGGTGCGCTCGCCGAATACGTTGTGCAGGAAGAATGGGATAATACCTCCGACAGCAGACACTGCTATGATAGTCATTGGCAGATTGTCTGTTGCGTAAAAGTGGATTGCCAATAATGATGATGCCATGATGCAGAATCCAGTCGATAGACCGTTTACACCGTCAATCAGGTTTATGGCATTGATTATACCTACGCTGGCTACTACAGTCAAAGGATATGCCAACCACATAGGTAAAGCTTCAATGCCCCAGAAACCGTGGAAGTTATTTATGCTGTCGCCCGATACAACCATAAGCAATACCACGATTATGATTTCGATAGCGAAACGCAGGCGTGGAGTCAAATTAAGGATGTCGTCAATTGTACCCAAATAGAGCATTGCGCACATTGATGCAACGTAAATGAAAATATTGTTGGTAGTAATTACCTGTGAACTGCACAGTCCGATAAGCAGTCCGAAGAAAACAGCAATACCGCCTATTACAGGTACCGGACGACGCTGCAATTTACGGGCATCGGGATTGTCAACGATGTTTTTCATTACTGCTATTTCCAAAATTCTTGGATGAATCCACAATGTGGCAATGAAAGCCACCAATAATGGAACGATAACATTCTCTATTGAAATCATATCTTTGAAATTTTAGTTTTTTGTTTCACTTATCTTTTCTACAAATCGTGCCGGTATGGTAGCTGTTGCAACGGCTGTCAGTCCATCTATCCTTACCACCACACTCTTGCCTCTAATGTTCTTTAATTTAATAAACTTGCCCTCAATTCCTTTGAAAGGGCCGTTTTTTATACGTACCATGTCGCCAACTGCAAGTGCTGCCTCGTCGTGGCTCAGGTAAGTTACTTTTTCATCATCGCTGCCGGCTATGGCTATGAAGTCGTACATCTGTTTGTCGGGGACACACATCTTTCTTCTTTCCCCGTTGTCTGCATTGTGCATTACATATCGCAGCCAAGGTATCCGGTGTAGCTTTATATCGTCTATACTCTCTTTTGTGCTATGTATAAAAATATAGTTGTGTAAAGCAGATTCCTTTTTCTGGGTTGTCCTTCCGTTTGATAACAGTTTTTTGGTTGTTCTCATAGGAACGAAACTCTCTATACCCGATTCGTCCAGTATCTTCTTGGCAATAAGCTCACGCTGATATGTAACCCGCATTACATACCAACGTGCATTCTCTTCACAGTTAGTCGGGCCTTCTGCCATTTCTTCTATAAATATATTTTTTACAAATGTAGCTATATTATTTAAAAATACAGCATTATACAATGTTTCTTTTTTTGTTTCATTCTTGGCAGTGGTGAATTTGCTGCTGAACAGATATTAAAAAACATTGTATTGTATGCGTTTGCCGATGTGCTCATGAATGTACTAAAACTGTACTATATTCTGTTTTTTCATTTTCATCAGGCATGTAGGCAAATATAATGAATGTCCCTTTGAAAAAATACCCCCCCCCATTTTTTTAACAAGTATTAACAAATTTAAAGAACGATGTTTTATTTCCTTCTCGATTGAGTGTGCATGTACTCTATTATTTTTTTATAAATTGTTTTTATATCCTATATTTTTATTAATTTCGCATTGCTATATTTGGGGGTTCTGTTTTGTGCTATAAACAAAGTGTCAGGCTCTAATGTTTTTGAAGAAAGAAGAAAAATATAAGATATATGAAAACGTCTAATCATATTGTGATAATGGCCGGTGGAATAGGCAGTCGTTTCTGGCCTATCAGTACATCGGATTGCCCTAAGCAGTTTATTGATGTATTGGGTTGTGGAAAATCGCTGTTGCAACTTACATTGGAGCGCTTTGGTAATATGTTCCCTAAGGAGAATGTGTGGATTGTGACATCTGCCGCTTATGCCGATATGGTTATGGAGCAGTTGCCCGATGTGCCCAAAGAGAATATACTCCTTGAGCCTTGTCGAAGAAATACTGCGCCATGTATCGCTTATGCGGCATGGAAAATAAAGAAAAAAGACCCGAATGCCAATATGGTGGTGACTCCGAGTGATCATTTCGTTCAGGATGTCACAGAGTTCCGCCGTGTGATAGAGTCTTCGCTTAAATTTGTCAGCGATTCTGACGCCATACTTACGCTTGGAATCAAGCCTACACGCCCCGAAACGGGATATGGTTATATTGAGGCAGTGTTGGGCACATCTTCCCTTGCCAACAAAGAGGTTTACCGTGTCGACTCCTTTAAAGAGAAACCCGATATCGACGTGGCAAAGGCTTATATAGCACGGAATAATTTTTATTGGAACTCGGGTATTTTCATCTGGAACGTACAGACGATAGTAAATGCATTCAGGGTATATCAGTCTCCTATAGCTAATATCTTTGAATCGATACTGCCTGTAATGTACACCGAGCAAGAGCAGTCTGTAATAGACGAGAAATTCCCCGACTGCCGTAATATTTCGGTCGATTATGCTATCCTTGAGCGTGCCGAAGAGGTCTTTGTCTTTCCTGTAGATTTCGGTTGGAGCGATTTGGGTACATGGATGTCATTGTACGACCGTTCGCCCCGCGATTTGAACGGAAACTCTATGATTGGATGCAATGTGGAATTCAGCGACTCGCACAATTGTATAGTACATGCCAAAGAGAATAAAAGAATTGTTCTTATAGGTATCAATGACTGCATTGTTGCCGAGCATGACGGAAATCTGCTTGTGTGCAAGATGAGTGAAGAGGGAAGGATAAAAGAGTTTACCGATAAGTGATAGCTTATCGGTTGTCTATCAGCCTAAGGAAATGTGAAACATCGGCATTGCTGTCATACTCAATGCCGAACAGTTCAAACAGCTTATTGCTTCTGCCCTCTATAGCGCTTTTTATCATACTCTCTTTCTCTATGGCGTCGCCATTATGAATGTGAAGGATGTAGGCTATAGATGCGTCAATGTCCGATGTGTCGGGTGATGTAGCCCGTGCCTCGTAGAGCGGATGTAGTGCAAGTGCCGGTTTGTCTGCTTCTATGAGTGAATTTCCGAATATGTATAATATCTCGTGTATGTTCCACTCTTTGATTTCTGTGGTGTTCATGTCGCGGAAAGTCATGTTCTCCTTGTCGCGCAACTCGTAGAACGGGCTCTTACCTTTCAATATAAGCTGTTTGCTTTCGCTTGTATCTATGCAATATCGCATTGCATATTCCATACATTCGGCCGATGCGCTGTGTTCGCCTTTCTCCCCGTATATTATAGCGGTGTTTATGAGTGCCATTGCCGACTCTATGCCGTGGTGCGCTTTCTTCTTGCCTATTCCAAGAATCCTTGTGTAGTCTTCTATGGCTCTATCGGTGTTCCCCATGTGCGAGTGTGACAGGGCTGTGTAGAAGAGCGGCATGATGCTGTCGGGGTATGCGGATGAGAGTCCCTTGAATATCTCAAGGCTTTGGGAGTAGTTCCCTAAACGGTAGTAACAGTATCCCTGCATCATGCGTGCATATTCGATGTTGCTTTCTATCGTAAGTTCGTAGTCGAAACATTCGAGCGCTTTTCCGTATCTCTCTATCATATAATAGATGTGTCCAAGCTGTTCCCAGTAGAATGTGGAGTAGGGGTTCTCATCGAGCAGGCGATTGTATATCTCGATGGCTTTCTCGGTGCGTTGCATCTCAATGAGCGCCTCGGCAAGTACCTCAAGCAGATTCTTGTTTCCGGGGTTGCTTTGCAGGCCGTCGCTCACAAGTTCAAGGACTTCTTGTGCAAATCCGCAGTCGAGCAGCATCTCAAGGGCATCGTAAGCCGCTTCGTCTGTTATTTCGCACTTCTTGAGTATGTTCCGTGCGGTCCAGCGTGCTGCCTTGTACTCTTTCAGTGACAGGAATATCTCGGCTTTCAGCAGCTGCATGTCGATATCTTCGCTGCTTGCCGAATTCTCAATAGTCTGAAGGGCGTTTGCCGGTTGTCCGCTTGCAAATTCAATGCGTGCCTTTATCTTTGAGACTTCGGGTGAGCTGCGGTGCAGGCGCAGTGCTGTCTCATAAGCCTCCTGTGCGTCTGACATCCTGTCGTTGCTAATGTAGTACGAGGTGATGTCGGCAAGTTCGCTTATGTCAAAATATGAGCAGATGTTTTCTGCTTTCATCTGCTCATATTTCTGTATCAGTTCCCTGAATTCGGGTGTGTCGAAAAATCCTTTATCGCTGTTCATGCAAAATAGGATGTTTATTTACCTTTTATCTTGCTCCAAGTATCCTTGAGTGATACGGTGCGGTTGAATACGGGTTTGCCGGGCTTGCTGTCGGGGTCGACGTTGAAGTATCCGATTCTCTGGAACTGCAGATAATCGAGATGGGGTAGCTCAGCTGCATATTTTTCAACGTAGCAGTTGGTTAGTATGTTCAGCGAATCGGGGTTTATAATCTCCTTCATGGCTGTCAATGCGTCGCACTGTTTCTCTTCGCGTATTGCTGCAAGCTCGTCGCGTGGGTTCTCTACCTTCCATAGACGGTCGTAAAGGCGTACCTCTGCCTTCACACTGTGTGCACAACTTACCCAATGGAGGGTGCTCTTCACCTTGCGGTTCGACTCCTTCTCGCCGGTCTTAGTTTCGGGGATATATTCGCAGAGTACCTCTGTGATATTGCCCTCGGAGTCTTTGTTGCATCCTGTACACAGTACGATGTAGGCATTCTTCAGGCGCACTTCGCGTCCGGGAGTGAGTCGGAAGAAACTCTTGGGAGCATCCTCCATGAAGTCATCGCGCTCTATCCACAATTCGCGACTGAACTCTATTGTGTGTGTGCCGCTTGCGGGGTCCTCGGGGTTGTTTATTGCCTGCAACTCTTCTACCTTGTCTTCGGGGTAGTTGGTTATTACGAGCTTGACGGGGTTGATTACCGCAGAAACACGTGTTGCGCGGCTGTTAAGGTCTTCGCGAACGGCCGACTCAAGTAACGAGATGTCGTTCAGGGCATCATATTTTGTGTAACCGATTTTGTCGATAAAGTTGCTTATAGATTGGGGTGAGTAACCGCGACGGCGTATTCCGCACAAAGTCGGCATACGGGGATCGTCCCATCCGTTAACCAGTTTCTCCTTTACAAGAGTTAGCAGGTTACGCTTGCTCATGAGTGTATAGCTCAGGTTGAGCTTGTTGAACTCATACTGTCTGGGACGGTTGTCATCGAGCTCCTCGTTGTTCTTTACCCAGTCGACAAAGAGGTCGTACAGGGGGCGGTGGGGAACAAACTCCAATGTACACAGCGAGTGTGTCACTCCTTCGAAGAAGTCGCTCTGTCCGTGTGCGAAGTCGTACATAGGGTAGGCTTTCCATGTAGTTCCTGTGCGGTGGTGAGGATGCATAACTACTCGATATATGATGGGGTCGCGGAAGTGCATGTTCGAGTGTGCCATGTCAATCTTGGCACGCAGTACCATTGCTCCCTCGGGTACCTCGCCGGTGTTCATCTTAAGGAAAAGCTCAAGGTTCTCTTCGATGGGGCGGTCGCGATAGGGACTGTTTGTGCCGGGCTGTGTGGGTGTTCCTTTCTGCTGTGCTATCTGTTCCGAGGTCTGCTCGTCGATGTATGCCTTGCCCTCTTTGATGAGCTTGATTGCGAAGTCCCACAACTGCTGGAAGTAGTCAGATGCGTAATAGACGTTCTCCCACTGGAATCCGAGCCATTTAATGTCTTCCATTATTGACTCGACATATTCGGTCTCCTCTTTGCTGGGGTTAGTATCATCGAAACGGAGATTGCATATTCCGTTGTACTTCTCGGCCATACCAAAGTCCATGTGTATGGCTTTTGCGTGTCCAATGTGAAGGTAGCCGTTGGGCTCGGGCGGGAAACGTGTCTGTATGCGTCCGCCGTTCTTGCCCTCTTCGAGGTCGTTTATTATAATCTGCTCAATAAAACTGAGGCTCTTCTTTTCGCTCTTTTCAGTTTCGTTAATTTCGCTCATTGTGTATGGTTTGTTATATGATTATAAGCATGTTCTGTGCTGCGCGTTCAAGGCGCAGCTATTGTTAGCAATTTGCAAAAATAGCAATTATCTGCGGAAAAATCCAATTTAAGCAAAAGAAATAATAATAAGGGTGGCTACAGATGTCGGGAGATTATCTGTATGTTCCTGTTATTGTCGTATTGCTCGAGCAGTACTGCATGGCGCTTTTCTATCTCTGCTTGGGTTATCTTCTTCTCTTTAAGGTTGTTTACTGCAGCTATAATCTCGTCGGCCTTGTTGGCTATTGTGCATAAATGGTCGAGTCCGCTGCCTTCAACCATTTTGTCGTTTACGATACAGTGGCCGCCGTTGCACAATGTGTTCAGAAGTTTCAGCTTTATACCTGTTGCCTGAAATGTTATAAGAACATTCGCTGCTGCGTCGTGTACAAGCTGTTGCATCTCCTCGTGCGAGGGGTTTGCAATAACCTCTGCGCCCTTAATCCTGCCGGCGGCTTTCATGATGCGCTCCGAGGGGTTGCTGCCTGCGAATATCCAATGTGCTCCTTCTGTGAAAGGTGCAACTTTTTCAATAAGATAGAGAACAGCCTTAATGTTCTCTTCCACACTCAGGTTGCCGTTGTATAAGATGAAATCTCCCCTTCCTCTTTGCTTTACGGTGCTTGCACCGAATGTGCCGTTATGGAAACACGGAAGCAGTTCAACGTCTGTCGATGGGCACATTCTGTGCAGTTTCTCCTTGTCTTTTGCCGTTATTGCGAAGATGGTGTCGGCATGTTGTAACCTGAACTCGTAAAGTTTTAGTTTCCAAGACTCCAATATGAAGAATATCTTTTTCGGAATAGAGTGTGATGCCGCTGCAAGATAACGGTAATAGTCGCTCTCGATGTTGTGTGCCCTGACAAGTTTCTTGCGCTCCTTCAACAGGGGTGATGAGAGCAGGTAAGTGGTGTGCGCCCCTTCAAAGAGAATAGGAGCGTCGTCGTTCAACAGGTTGTCGAGCAACTCTTTTGAATCCCGACTCTTTACGATGTATGGCATGAATGAGAGCAGGCTCATGATGCCTGTATTCCGCTTGTATATATATACCTCATCGGCAATCTCGCGCAATGCGTTGCTGTATCCCCTTCCTCCGTAAGCAAAGGTGTGCAGCACTACGTTGTATCCGCTCTCTTTGAGTGCTTTCGCCTTGTAATATACATCAATTGCTCCGCCATAGTCGGCAGGGTAGGGCACTTGGAACGATATTATGTGTATTCTCTGTTTTTGTACCACTTGACCGGTATTGTAGAAATAGCTGTTATATATCATGCAATTTTAAAGAAAAAAAACGAAATATGTATAAACCGATGGCTCTTTTCTATGAAATATGGAGAAAAATAGAGGGAATATGAAATATAATGATTGAGTGATTTTGTTTTGGGATACAAATTTCATACCTTTGAAAAAAATAATTAATTTTCTATGAAAACTGATATTGAAATTGCACAGGAAACCAAACTTGAGAAGATAGACGTAGTAGCCTCTCAGATGGGTATTGCCACAGATGAACTGGAGCATTATGGTAAATATATTGCCAAGTTGCCCTTAAGTCTTATTGGTGAGCAGAAGGGTAAACTGATTCTTGTCACCGCCATTACTGCAACAAAGGCCGGTATTGGAAAGACTACAGTTTCTATTGGCTTGGCTTTGGGCCTTAATAAAATTGGAAAATGCGCTGTCGTTGCTTTGCGTGAACCCTCTTTAGGTCCCTGCTTCGGAATGAAGGGTGGTGCTGCAGGTGGCGGATATGCACAGGTGCTGCCGATGGATAGAATTAACCTCCATTTTACAGGTGATTTCCACGCTATTACCTCGGCTCACAATATGATTTCTGCATT
Organism: uncultured Bacteroidaceae bacterium; assembly: GCA_904501775.1. GTDB lineage: Bacteria > Bacteroidota > Bacteroidia > Bacteroidales > Bacteroidaceae > HGM04593. The sequence goes on from CAJGCJ010000007.1 coordinate 28,258, forward strand.
GCTTGACAATTATCTCTATCAGCATGCTAAGGATGGCTTTGGCCTTAAAGAGATTCTTTGGCGTCGTGTGCTCGATGTGAACGACCGTTCATTGCGTTCAATTGTGACAGGCCTTGGCCCCTCTACCAATGGTCTTACACAGCAGGCCGGCTTTGATATCACACCGGCATCCGAGCTCATGGCTATCCTCTGTCTTGCCAATGATGAGGCCGACTTGCGCCGTAGAATTGAGAATATCCTGCTTGGTTATACATATGCAGGCGAGCCTTTCACTGTAAAGGATCTTGGTGTTGCCGGCTCAATCGTTGTGCTGTTGCGTGATGCCATAAAGCCCAACCTCGTTCAGACAACCGAGAATACTCCTGCTATTGTGCACGGTGGTCCGTTTGCAAATATTGCACACGGATGTAACTCGGTACTTGCTACAAAGATGGCTCTTACACACAGCGAATATACCATTACCGAGGCCGGCTTCGGAGCAGATCTCGGTGCCGAGAAGTTCTACGATATCCTCTGCCGCAAGAGTGGTTTGCAGCCCGATGCAACTGTTATTGTTGCAACAGCACAGGGTCTCAAGATGCATGGCGGAGTGTCGCTCGACCGCATAAAGGAACCCGATTTGGAGGGATTGCGTTGTGGATTGGCCAACCTCGACCGTCATGTTGAGAATCTTCGCCAGTTCGGTCAGACCGTCATCGTTGTGTTCAACCGATATGCGACAGATACAGATGAGGAGATGGCACTCCTTCGTCAGCATTGCGAAGAGACACTGCATGCACCTTTTGTAATAAACAATGCTTTTGCACAGGGTGGTGAAGGTGCTGTGGAGATGGCACAGATTGTTGTGGATACAATAGAGAAAACTCCTTCGCAGAAACCGCTTGAGTTCGTATATGACGACAACGACAGCATCTGTACAAAGATTGAGAAGGTTGCCAAGAAGATTTATCGCGCAGGCTCAGTCTCATTTGCCAAGCCTGCACTCGACCGCATTAAGCTTGCCGAGAAACATGGCATGGCTTCGTTCCCCGTATGTATTGCAAAGACGCAGTACTCATTCTCGGGTGATGACAAGCAGTATGGCGCGGTGAGCGGTTTCGATTTGCACATACGTGACGTTGTGCTGAATGCAGGCTCTGAGATGATTGTGGCTATTGCCGGTAACATTATGCGTATGCCCGGACTGCCTAAGGAGCCTCAGGCAAATCATATCGATTATATCAACGGAGAAATTGTCGGTTTGAGCTGATTCATATAATATGGCACGACCATTGGCAGAAAGGCTACGTCCGAACAGCCTTGACGGGTTTGTAGGACAACAACATCTTGTAGGCGAAGGAGCAGTCCTTCGCCGCATGATTGATTCGGGCAGGATATTGTCGTTTATACTGTGGGGTCCTCCCGGTACGGGAAAAACTACGATAGCCCGGATTATCGCAAACAAGCTCAATAGGCCTTTTTATACGCTCAATGCTGTCTCTTCGGGTGTAAAGGAGGTGCGTGAGGTTATCGACAAGGCAAAATCTTCGCCTCTCTTCTCCAATGGTGGGGCAATTCTTTTTATCGATGAGATTCACCGTTTCAACAAGTCGCAGCAAGATTCGTTGCTGAGTGCTGTGGAGACTGGTGTTGTCACTCTTATCGGAGCGACCACCGAGAATCCCTCTTTTGAGGTTATACGCCCCCTGTTGTCGCGCTGTCAGTTGTATGTGCTCAAGTCATTGGAGAAAGAGGACCTGTTGTCATTGCTTAACCATGCTGTCGCTACAGACGAGGAGCTGAAAAGACGTAAAGTGCAATTGCAAGAGACCGATGCAATGCTGCGATACAGCGGTGGAGATGCCCGTAAGTTGCTCAATATTCTGGAATTGGTTGTTGAGGCCGAGCCCGACTCTCCCGTTGTCATAACCGACAAAAA
>CAJGCJ010000008.1 GCA_904501775.1 uncultured Bacteroidaceae bacterium
AAAGACAATGGTACTTGTACCTACAATCAGACGTCCCCAAAAGATACCGCCACTTCCGCGCGAGCTATCCATTAGCCAACGGTGCAAGTAACGCATCACTCTGAAAAACTCGAAACGTGAAGCATTGCCCAACACCTCACCAGTGTACTGGTTCACATACAAGGCCGCGTGCTTGGGTTTGGACAGGTTAACTTTATACGCTTTTTCGGGTGACGACGATACAACCACTCCGCTTACGGCAACACCTCCACCCAATGCAGCCCCCACATCGGCAATAATGGCATCAATGGAGAGAGGCTTGTCACCGGGAGTAACATAGGCAATTCTATAATTACATAACTCGGTAATCTCATTCTCAAACACAAGCATTGCACCCGTAAAACAGGTTATGGTTATAATTACTCCGAAGGGGAGAGAGAGCCACAAATGCAATTGCTTAAATATTCTTCTCATACAGCCTATTTTTTGAATAAAAGAACCTTATATATTCTACAAGAACCACTGCCCGGAATCTTAAAAGAGATGAACTGCTCAAGCACCAATCGTGTGTTCGAACAGCACCTTTACACCTATTATAATAAGTACAATTCCTCCAAGCATCTCGGCACGCAAGCGTTTCGCACATTGTTTACCAAATGTTATACCAAACACCAGACCCAATATAGAGAGCGCAAAAGATACAAATCCAATAACAACCAGAGGATAAATGAGTTCGGAAATCTCCTTTATTCCCATGCACGAGAAAGATATACCTACCGCAAAAGCATCGATACTTGTTGCCAGCGCCATTGTAAGTATAACCTTCAGCGACTCGGGGTTGAAATATTTGCTCTCTTCCTCTTCAAAAGACTCCTTTATCATGCGCACTCCAAGAAAAAGGAGTATGGCAAAAGCTATCCAATGGTCTACATTCTCAATAAAACTGCGGCAATAGTCGGTACCCACCCAACCAATCAACGGATTTACAGCTTGAAAAAGCCCGAAAAATAGAGCCATCAGCAGCATGGGACGCCATTTAAACTTTTTAAGAATTATACCACCTGCAATAGATACTGCAAAGCAGTCCATTGCCAACGCAAGCGCAAGAATCCAAGCCTCAATATGTGTCATGAATATTTTATAACAGATATTAATGTGCAAAAATAGGGTAATTATATTGTACAAACAAATTAAAACCGTAACTTTGCAATCCTTTCAATGCTATAAAGGTACATAATGGGGCTGTTTGGTTTTGACAGCGGGTAGAAAATGTACGTAAGCACGCAGTGCCTCGTTGGTTTGCACTATAATCCGAGCCATCGACAATTATCTGGCGAAACAAATTATGCTCTCGCTGCTTAATCGAAGTATAGTAGATTAGCTTTATCCTGCTACAAGGTGGCGGGACGAGACATCACCCGGACGCAGTTGTTCCGAAGCAATCCGATATGGTGGTGCAGGCAACTCGGGACTAGTTACGGCATGCCTCGATGCTGTGGCGATATTTTAGAGGATAAGGCATAAGTTGGTGGTCACGGTCTTGCTTATGCACGAAAATTTCACCGATGACTAAGCGTGTAGAAAGCGTATGGTTTCCTCGTTTGGACGAGGGTTCGACTCCCTCCAGCTCCACAAGCATCAATCTTGGTTCTTTTGAGCCAAGATTTTTTATTTATGCACATGATATATTACTAATGATTGGTTTTCCCATTAGCAAACAGGCAATCACATAAAAAGCGGAAAGGAGTTTTTTAAACATCCATTGTTGTCAATTTAAATTATTTTCACCAAATTTGCACCAAAGAAAATAGAAAAACAAACCGTAATTAAGTACAATATGAACAATATATATCTTAAGAAGATACCACAACAAGGTTTCGCAACAATCAAATCATCACTGCAACAATTCGTTCAGCACACATACCAATTCCAATTCACATCAATCTTCTGGTGTCTTAGCGGCGAGGCGCTCTTCACAATAGATGGACAGAAGCACCGCTTCACCCCCGGACAGATAATAATATGCCCCAGAGGATGCAACATCCTGTTGCTCGACATCACCAGCGACTTTTCGGCACGTCTGTTAGGTCTCTCAAAACATATATGGATGGCCGCACGCAGTTCATTCACCCCCGAGGCCATGCAGGACATAACACGCGTGCCATACATCGGTAAGTGCAACGACATTGAGAAAGAGTTCGTATCAAACATCTTCCGACAGATAGACATCATAGAGACAATGGTTGCAAACGACCCTACATCAATAGAGTTCTGCCGACAGAATATCATATTGTCGGTAAATGCACTATTGCTGTATATACAGCAGATAAAGAGCCATTACGAACACCCTGCTAAAGAGATTATTTCCGAAAGCAAGGACAAGCTGTTTCACGAATTCAGAGTACTGCTTACCCAGAAATTCCGCGAAGAGCGCTCGGTGCAATACTATGCCGACAAGATGAGAATCTCGACACGACATCTCAACACAATATGCCAGCGTACATCGGGACAGAACGCAAAGGAGATAATAGACCAATACACAATCATCGAACTGCAAGTGGTGCTCATGTACACACACAAAAGTTTCCAAGAGCTTGTAAACGAGTTCCATTTCCCCGACCAGAGCTATCTGAACCGCTATTTTAAGCGGCACACAGGATATTCTCTATCGGAATTCCGAGCCAACGGTGTCATGGTCGACTGATAACCATAAAGCAAGTGCAGCGAAAAACTTCGCTGCACTTGCTTTATAATCACACACAACTGAATCAATAAGAATATTCGAATACAGAGCCTTTATTGTAGGTGTCGAACAGCATACGGCTATCGTCAACAAACTCTTTACATTTGCTCAACGAGACACCTTTCAGTTCTATCGGCATATCAGCAGCAGGCAGAATTGTAAAGTTTGCAACGTTATCCCTGCCGGGACGCGCCACCCATGTAAGGGCATATTTCAAAGAGCGCAGTAGAATGATATCCGAGATGCGGCACAGTTCCATGCGCACCAAAGCCCCACCGTCGCGTCCACGCGCATACATTCCCGAAACGAGATTACCCAATGAGTAAACCACAGCATGCTTGTCGAGAGTCAGGCTATCCTTACGCACTTCAATAGGCTGTAGCACATGAGGATGCCCGCCAATAACATGGTCGACACCCTGCTCTATCAACCAGTCGGCCATACTGCGCACCCTCTTGGGAGGCAGAGCTACATACTCGTCACCCCAATGCATGCAGGCTATTATAACGTCGGCATGCAGCTCTTTTGCACGGGCAATATCGGCACTTATAACATCCTTGTCAATAAAATTGACGATTAACGGAGGGGGGACCTCTATTCCGTTTGTTCCATAGGTATAGTTCAGTAGTGCAATCCTCATCCCTTCCCTATCGAGCATCAACGGATAACGTTCACTGCGGTCAATACTGTCGCGATAGACTCCACAATGGGCTATTTCCAAAGAATCCATAATATGCATGGTGCGCAATGCACCTCTTTTACCCCTGTCGAGACAGTGGTTGTTTGCGAAGAGCAGCACATCGAAACCAGCATCCTTTATTGCATACAAGAAACTGTCGGGGGCACAAAAAGCGGGATAACCGGTGAAGTGGCGCTCGCCGATAGTAGTTTCGAGATTAGCGATAGCGATGTCGGCACTTCTCACATCGCCACTTATATAATCGTAGCATGATGAAAAACTGTAGGTTCCATCCTTCTGCCGTGCAGCATAGAGCTGGCTCTGATGCTGCATGATATCGCCGGCAAACAGAAGGTCAAGCGACGAAAAATGAAGTGCGGTATTCTGTGCGGCAACAAACTGTACCACAATCAAGAATATCGCACCTGTTATAGTTCGCAAATTATACATTTGCGCGTGTCATCAATAAATTTCGTGTGTAGCTGCAAGAAGAGTGTTCTTCATAAGCGACACAATTGTCATAGGACCTACTCCACCGGGAACGGGAGTGATATAAGAACATTTATGTGCCACGTTGTCGAAATCGACATCACCGCAAAGACGGAATCCCGACTTTCTTGTAGAATCGGGCACACGGGTTGTACCTACGTCAATTATCACTGCACCCTCTTTTACCATATCCTCTTTTACGAAATGGGGCTGTCCGAGTGCCGCTATTATAATATCGGCATTACGGCACTCCTCGGCAATATTGGCTGTGTGGCTGTGACACACTGTCACTGTTGCATCACCGGGAATCTGCTTCTGCATCATAAGGCTTGCCACAGGCTTGCCTACAATATTGCTACGCCCGAGGACTACGCATTTTTTGCCTTTTGTATCGATGTTGTAACGGCGCAGGAGCTCCATTATTCCGTTGGGAGTTGCCGAGAGGAAACAGGGCAGCCCTATAGATAAACGGCCGGCATTGACAGGATGGAATCCGTCGACATCCTTGCGATAATCGATAGCCTCGGTCACTTTCTGCTCGTCGATGTGACGTGGCAAAGGCAACTGCACGATGAAACCGTCTACATCGGCATCGTTGTTCAGTTCGTGCACTTTCGCCAACAGCTGTTCTTCGGTAACATCCTCTTCGTAGCGGATGAGTGTCGATGTAAATCCGCACTCCTCGCATGCACGTACCTTATTGGCTACATATGTTTCGCTACCGCCATCGTGACCTACCAGAATTGCAGCAAGGTGAGGACGCTTGCCTCCTGCCGACAAAATTTGTTCTACCTGCTGCGCAATCTCTTTCTTTATTGTAGCAGCAATCGCTTTTCCATCTATTATCTGCATAGTCCAAATAGATTATGTTATTATCTGAAACGTGGCATACCGGGCATCATCTTACCCATCTTTCCGCCTGCAACGGTTTTCATAGTCTTGCGAATCTGGTCGAACTGCTTCATAAGACGATTAACCTCTTGCAGTGTAGTACCGCTTCCGCGTGCAATACGCTCACGGCGCGATGCGTTTATGATATCGGGGTTGGCACGCTCTTTGGGAGTCATCGAATGTATGATAGCCTCGACACTCTTGAACGCATCGTCATCGATATCAAGATCCTTGACAGCTTTTCCCACTCCGGGAATCATCGCCATAAGATCTTTTATATTACCCATCTTCTTAATCTGCTCTATCTGAGCCAAGAAGTCGTTAAAGTCGAACTGGTTACGGGCAAGTTTACGCTGCAGTTTCTTAGCCTCTTCCTCGTCGAACTGCTCTTGTGCGCGCTCTACAAGCGAAACAACGTCGCCCATTCCCAATATACGGTCGGCCATACGATTGGGGTGGAAGAGGTCTATCGCCTCCATCTTCTCACCTGTTCCGATGAACTTGATGGGTTTGTTCACCACACTGCGTATAGAGAGAGCAGCACCACCACGCGTATCACCATCGAGCTTTGTAAGTACAACACCTGTAAAGTCGAGTCGGTCGTTGAATTCCTTTGCAGTGTTAACAGCATCCTGTCCAGTCATCGAGTCGACAACGAAGAGGATTTCGTTAGGGTTGATGGCATCCTTTATGGCTGCAATCTCTTTCATCATGGCCTCATCGACGGCCAGACGTCCTGCGGTATCTATAATTACAAGGTTGTAGCCCTTCTGCTTAGCCTCCTTGATTGCATTCTGGGCAATCTGAACAGGATTTTTGTTCTCGGGCTCGCTGTATACGTCAATCTCAATCTGCTCTCCAAGCACCTTCAACTGGTCTATCGCAGCAGGACGGTACACGTCACATGCCACCAGCAAGGGCTTGCGGTTCTTCTTTTTCTTAAGATAATTGGCAAGCTTTGACGAGAAGGTTGTCTTACCCGAACCTTGAAGACCCGACATAAGAATTACCGCGGGATGACCTTCGTAGTTCACTTCGGAGGTCTCACCACCCATCAAGGTTGTAAGCTCGTCGTGTACAATCTTCACCATCAACTGGCTTGGATGGATAGATGTCAACACGTTCTGACCGATAGCCTTGTTCTTCACCGTATCGGTAAAGGTCTTTGCCACCTTGTAGTTTACGTCGGCATCCAACAGTGCCTTACGCACGTCTTTAAGAGTCTCGGCCACGTTAACCTCGGTTATGCGGCCCTCGCCCTTCAATATTTTCAATGAGCGTTCTAAGCGTTCACTTAAATTTTCAAACATGATATTTATATTTTATTTTTATTTATTGTCAATACTTATTATTCCACCTGTAGCAGTATCGAACAGCACCTTTGTGTTGCTATTCTTTCCAAACAGTTTCTTAGAGAGGACCTCAACTGTGCCGAACTGGGCAAACGGGAGTTCATCCTCGAAGAAAATCTTGCCGGGAGAGTAGATTTTCAGCTTAGCCCTTCCGGGAACGATGTAGCATATTCCCTCTTTCTTAACCTCACCTTTCTTGAGCAACTTCAACAGTTTGTTTGTCTCCTCGACCTGAGGAACTTCAATCTTCTCTTTTACGTCAAAATCGTAATACACCGGCGAGCCAGCCAAATCGTCGCGCTCAAGGATACCCATCTTGCGCGAGAAACGGAAAAGCACTGCACGCGCAGTGTCGCTCTCGACTGTAGGCATAAAGCGTATGCTGCACTCATAAGAGACTGTATCAACATGCCCTGTAAAGAGTTCGGTGAGTGTCCTTTCTTGCAAGTCGAGCTCATCGAGCACTAATTGCATCGACAGACCGTCCTTGGGCATATTATCGGCTGTTCCTCGTGTGATGGAGAGTTTGCTCTCGCGTATGGCATAAATCTCTTTTGCTATAAGCTCGGCCATCTTTGCAGTTGAAGTCGACTGGAGTATCTCCTCGGTAAAATAGACGCGGGGGTCGACTCTTTTCACCTTACGCTGCTGCTTCTCGGGGATTTCCACAGGCTCCACATCCCTGTTAACAGCCTGTATTATTCCATCGTTGGTAAGTCGCAGATTGCTTGCCACATTGTCGTTTATGCTTACAGTAAAAGCGTTGGCTTCATTAGGCACGCCTGTGCTCTTCACATCAACACCTGTCAGCAACCACTCTTTTGACTCATCGGTAATAGCATCTGTTATACGCAGGAAACGGTCGGCATATCTTGCAAATTCACCGGGTGTACTTGTAACACACTGCGCACGAACGGTAAATTCCAACCTTGTATCGGGCAGAAAATATGTCACACCCTCGGCCATTCCGGCATTAAAGGCTGTAACCTCGACCTGCGCCATCATATTCATTGAGATGAGCAACAGTAACAATGATGCAAATTTCTTCATACTAATACACTTTAGTGCTGCGAAGATAGTAATTTGTTTTCAAATCTATATTATAAATTAACTTTAGTTATAAAATAGATAGGCATGTATCATAAAAAAAATATCAATTCACTCATTATTTCAGAACTTTATACTACTTTTGTAGATATCAAACTCAAAGCAACATCTAAAAAGATCCAAGAACTTTTATGTCAACTATAAAGATACACGATAAACTTTTCGCCGTTTCCATCACCCAAAATATGATTCAGGAGGAGATTAAGAGAGTGGCTGCAGAGATAAACAGGGACTACAAGAACAAGCGTCCTCTTATGATTGGAGTTCTTAATGGCAGTTTCATGTTCGTAGCCGACCTTATGAAGAATCTCAACATTGAATGCAACATTTCATTTGTCAAGTTCTCGTCATACGAAGGCACAGAGACTACGGGAAACATAAATCAGCTCATAGGCCTTACCGAATCAATAGAAGGACGCGACATAATCATATTGGAAGATATTGTAGACACAGGTCTCACAATGCACAAGATGCTTGAAACCATAACACCGCTCAATCCCAAGAGCATTGCAATAGCTTCCCTCATACTGAAACCCGCAAGACTGAAAGTCCCCGTATATGTCAAATACAGCGCATTCACAATCCCCGACCGTTTCATCGTCGGCTACGGCCTCGACTACGACGGACTTGGACGCAACCTACCCGACATATATGATGCAGTAGAATAAACAAATAAACCCTATATACGTATGCTGAATATTGTAATTTTCGGTGCACCCGGTTCAGGCAAGGGTACACAAAGTGAGAAGATAGTTGAGAAATACGGTTTGGACCACATCTCGACAGGTGATGTTCTTCGTGCTGAGATAAAGGCCGACAGCGAATTAGGCCGAGCTGCCAAACAGTTGATAGACAACGGACAGCTTATCCCCGATGATCTTATGGTAAGCATTCTTGAGGCCAAGTTGAATGCACTCACCGACAGCAAAGGCGTTATCTTTGACGGCTTCCCAAGAACTATTGCACAGGCCGAGGCACTGAAGAAAATGCTCAACAAACACGCCGAAGACGTAACAGCAATGATCGAACTTGACGTACCCGAAGACGAGCTTATGACACGTCTCCTTCTGCGCGGTCAGGCATCGGGACGTGCCGACGACAACGAAGAGACAATAAAAAAGCGTCTGATTGTGTACAACGAGCAGACCTCGCCTCTTAAAGAGTGGTACAAGAATGATGGCAAACATTGTTACATAAACGGTCTTGGCGAACTCGACCGCATATTCAACGACATTGTTGCAGCTATTGACAGCAGAATCTAAAATAGAAACAGAATAACTATAGAGAGGATGCTGCAACAAACAGCACATCCTCTCTGTTTATATACATATATGGCAGAATCGAATTTTATTGATTACGTAAAGATAATATGCCGTTCAGGACGTGGAGGACGCGGAATGGCCCATCTTCATCGTGCCAAATACCTGCCCAACGGCGGACCCGACGGTGGCGACGGCGGTAAAGGTGGCGATATAATATTGCGCGGAAACCGTAACTACTGGACCCTACTGCACCTGAAATACCAGCGTCACGTCTTTGCAGGCAACGGACAGAACGGTGGCGTAAACCGCAGCACCGGAGCCGATGGCGAAAGCAAGATTATAGACGTACCTTGCGGCACTGTTGCATACAATGCCGAAACCGGCGAATACTTGTGCGATGTAACAGAGGACGGCCAGAAGGTTGTGCTCCTGAAGGGAGGACGTGGCGGACTTGGCAATGTACACTTTGCAACCCCCACCCGACAAGCACCCCGCTTTGCACAACCCGGCGAGCCCATGCGCGAGATGACAGTAACGCTGGAGTTGAAATTGCTTGCCGATGTAGGTCTTGTAGGTTTCCCCAATGCCGGAAAATCGACACTTCTGTCGAGCGTTTCGGCAGCAAAGCCAAAGATAGCCAACTACCCCTTTACCACTCTTGAGCCCAACTTGGGTATCGTATCGTATCGCGACGGAAAGTCATTCGTAATGGCCGATATCCCCGGAATCATTGAGGGTGCAAGCCAAGGACGCGGACTGGGACTCCGATTCCTGCGTCATATCGAGCGCAACTCGTTGCTGCTGTTCATGGTACCGGCCGAGGCTGATGATATAAAGAAGGAGTATGAGATTCTGCTTAACGAACTTGCGACCTTCAACCCCGAGATGCTCGACAAGCAGCGTGTATTGGCTATAACAAAGAGCGACCTTATTGACGAGGAGCTAAAGGCAATGTTGTCGGAGAACCTGCCCGAAGATATACCTCACATCTTCATTTCGGCAGCGACAGGCGAAGGGATATCAGCACTGAAGGATATTCTATGGGAGAAGCTCAACAGCGAGGAGAATATGCTTGCAGCAGTGAAGCGCGACGAGCTTGTACACCGCAACTACGACCGCCACATGCTTGCCAGCGACTTTGCCAACTGGGAAGACGAAGAGTACACCCCGGCCGAGGATGACGACGAACTCTACTACGAAGAGGAGTGGGACGAGGAGTAAAGAGAATAAAACAGATAATCAGCACATTCAAAAACAGCCACGCTCATTGATAAGCGTGGCTGTTTAGTATATCAAGCGGATGTTTCTCAATTGCCCGGTTGTAATTTCACATACCTATAACCATCCCATCGATACATTACGCTCTGCAGACGTGATGCCACAAAAAGAGAATCATCGTGCGGCATATACAAAGGCATAGTGTAGTTTGTAGAAAGTGTGTCGCATCCGGCCGAAAGCGAGATACTTACAAGACGTATGTCGGACATCTTCATTGCCACCGATACCGAGTCTTTCTTTTGAAAGAACTCATCAAGCGAAGGAGCCACGAACAGCGGCGCTGTAGAGACCCTCTTCCACTCCTTGTCGTAGAAGCGTATATAGCTATTGCATGCCTCGGCACACACAGTATTCACAATACACACAAGCGTATCCCCGTCAGAACGAGTCAGCAATTTCATCTGCATCGTTGCACTACCCGAGGTCTTGATTTTCAAATAATCGTCAGAGAGAGCAAGAAGTTCGCTCTTGCCGTCGAGTTTATTTGTTACCACAGCACGCATTTTCGCATTATGGAAATCTATAAGATCCAGACGGTCGTTGGTTGCAAGCAACGGGAGCAACGAATCGGGCATCGCTACAAAACGTTCGGCGACATTACCTTGGGCGACAGTTCCACTCAACAGATAGAACAGGCCTATCAAAAGAAAGACAATTTTTTTCATTTCGAGCCTAAATATAAGAAGAAAAGACCAACCAATATCAACAACAGATCGACCGCCTTGCTTTTGAGATTCTTCTCGTGCAGCATCAACGCACCAAAAGCAAAGGCCACGACAACACTACCGCGTCTTATCATAGAGACTACGGCAATAAGAGAGCCCTCCTGTGCAAGAGCCGAGAAATAGCAAAAATCGGCAATTGCGAGAAATACCGAAATCAACGGAATACTCCATCTCCATACAAAACGCTTGCTGCGTTGAACAGGCGAAAGCATGTTCATTACCACTACAATCACACCCATGAGAATACATTGGTACAGATTGAACCACGACTGTACGAACATGGGCTCAAGAGTCTGCATAAGATACTTGTCATACAACGCGCTTACCGCTCCAAGCAATGCAGCCATTATAACAAAGCAGACCCAACGGTTATTGGCGAAATTTATTCCTTCGCGCTTGCCACTACGGCTGAGTAGAAAGAATGACAGCATCGCAATAAGGACTCCGGTCCATTGATAGCCATTCAAATTCTCGCCAAGAATAATCAATGCACCCAGAAGCACCAGCACCGGACGTGTAGCCTGAATGGGAGATACAATCGTTATCGGCAGATGCTTTATCCCGATATATCCGCACAGCCACGAGCTGAGCACTATGACCGCCTTCAGCATCAAGAGAAGATGTGCCTCAACACCGGCCGAGGGCACATACAGCAGCCCTTCACTAATGTAACCGCCACCAGACAACAATATGAATGGAAGGAATATAAGTGTACTGAACAACGTATTCAGGAAGAGGACGACAAGCACCGAATTGTCCTTAAGAGAGACCTTCTTGAAAAAATCGTAACAGCCCAGCAACACAGCCGAAGCAAATGCCAATAACGCCCACATCATAAGTATATCTCTTCAGGATATTTCACCTCTGCAAGAAACAGAGCCTCGGCTATGGCCGAATCACCGGCTGCACAACGCTCTTTCTGCTCTATTATATCACGGAAGCCCTCTATCGTCAGCTTATGACGGCCTACCAGCAGCAATGTACCCACAATGGCACGCACCATATTGCGCAAAAAACGGTCGGCCTCAATCTCAAACACCCAGCAGCCTCTATCGAGCATACGCCACTTGGCATAGGTAACCTTGCAGTTGTTTGTCTTCACATCGGTGTGCAGTTTGCTGAAACTGGTAAAATCCACATATTCATACAACACCGCCGAGGCACTGTTCATCGCATCAAAATCCAAGTCGGCCGGTACACGACAAGCATATCGGCGTGCAAAAGGAGATTTTTCCGTTGTCACATAATAACAATATTTACGCGACACTGCATCGAACCTTGCGTGTGCGTCATGCTTTACAGGCAGAATGTCATACACTGCAATATCCGACGGCAAAAGACGGTTCAGCTTATATTTCAGTTGTTTCAAATCACAATCATCGGGAAGGTCGACGTGGGCAATCATGCGCATAGCGTTAACACCGCTGTCGGTACGTCCCGCACCTACAACCGGAACAGATGTACGCATAACTGTCGACAAAGCCTCTTCGAGTTTCTGCTGCACCGTAACAGCATTCGGCTGTACCTGCCACCCATGATAGGCTGCACCGTCATAAGAAAAAACAAGGAAACAGCGCATCAGATTTCGTTTATTAGATTAAAAGTATGACAGGCCACAAGACCGGCTGTCTCGGTCCTCAGCCGGGAATTGCCCAGACTTACAGGCTTAAAGCCGGCTTCTACAGCCATCTGCACCTCCTCGGGGCTGAAATCGCCCTCGGGACCAATCAATATTGTAGCATCACGCTCCGCAGATATATTATCTTTCAGGAGCACTCTTTCGCTATCGTAACAGTGCGCAATGAATTTATCTCCGGGGAAGTCCTGCTTAATGAATTTTGCAAAGTCAGTCATTTCGTTCACCACAGTCTTGTATGGCTTCAAAGACTGTTTCATTGCCGACACGACAATGCGCTCTATACGCTCGGTCTTTATCACTTTACGTTCCGAGAAACGGCAATTGAGGAAAGTCAACTCGTCAAGACCAATCTCGACAGCTTTCTCTGTCATCCACTCGATGCGATCGAGGTTCTTTGTAGGAGCAATTGCTATGTGAAGATGTCCCTTCCATCCCTTCTGCATCCGAATTACCTCTTTTGCCTTTACATAGCATCGTTTGCCTGCTATCGAGGATATCTCGGCCTTGTAGAAGTTACCTTTTCCATCTGTTATATCAAGTTCATCACCCACACCCAAACGCAGTACACGCAAACAATGTGCCGCCTCGTCGTCGGGGAGTTCCCATCCCTCTTCTATTTGTGGTGCATAGAATAGTGCCATAGTTTTTACTTATATCTCGTCGTTTTTATCTTGTTCCTTATTTTGTTCCCCTACTGCCAGACGGGCATCAATCTCCTCTTTAATTTTCATCGCAAGTTCGTAGTTCTCCTCTTTCACAGCCCTATCGAGAACCGAACGTAAAGTCTCGATATCGGCTACCATTATAGGTATCGATATCGCACCACCCTTGACGTCGCGTATCGATACACGCTCGAGCAGTTCTTCATCAATATATATAGGCGCTCCCATGCGTTGTGCAATAGCCACCGCATCCGAAGTACGGGCATCGACCTCGCGCAGTTCTTCACCCTGACGGAACAACATGTTGGAATAGAATGTTCCGTCGTCAATCTTGCTTATCGTCACACACTGCATATTGGCACCGAACGAATCGGCAATGCTTTTAAAGAGATCGTGCGTCAAGGGACGCTTGGTATTCACTCCTTTTATGGCCAATGCCACAGCCTGTGCCTCGGCATATCCAATGGCAACCATTATCTTGCGACAGCCGTCACGCTCCTTCAGAATCATCACATACGCTCTGTCATCCGAAGCCTTGCATAAAATATCGGAAACAACAAGTTCTACCATCATTGTTCTTACTTATTGACAGACTCCGAATCTTTAAAAAGCAGCGCAAACAATACTCCGATTACAAAAGCGTATGCAGCAAATATATACCATGCTGTGCTCCAGCCCTCGGGCGAAACAGCGAACTTATTCACAACCTCTTGTGCTACAATGACGCCAACCGATGCACCAAGACCGTTGGTCATAAGCATGAAGAGTCCCTGTGCGCTTGAACGCATATT
Source organism: uncultured Bacteroidaceae bacterium (assembly GCA_904501775.1). Taxonomy (GTDB): domain Bacteria; phylum Bacteroidota; class Bacteroidia; order Bacteroidales; family Bacteroidaceae; genus HGM04593. The sequence goes on from CAJGCJ010000008.1 coordinate 13,598, forward strand.
CTCGGGAACCTCTTTATCCACAAACAGCGAGCCCGAGATATTAAAGAAGTCGAAGGCAACGCCATATACAATCATAGAGAGAATGAAGAGCCAAACGCCTTCGCCGGGATTGCCCAAGCCGAAGAATGCGAAACGCAGCACCCATGCAAACATAGCAATAAGCATCACACGCTTTATTCCGAAACGGCCGAGGAAGAAAGGAATGAGCAATATGCAAAGTGTTTCACTTATCTGTGAAAGCGAAATTATTATATTGGTGTGCTCTACCGCGAATGTACCGTCGTAAATGGGATTCTCGCTGAAACTTGCAATGAAGCCATTTGCATAACCATTGGAAATCTGCAGCGCACCGCCAAGCAGCATCGAGAAGATGAAGAATATCATCATACGTCTCTGATTGAACAATCTGAAGGCATCGAGTCCCAAAGCAGATGAAATGGAGCGTTTGCCTTCGGCCTTGCTGACAGGACAGTCAGGCATTGTCAATGAATACAATGACAAGAGAGCGCCCCATGCAGCTGATACATAGAACTGATTGCTGTTGGCCTGAGCTCCCATAAGGTCGACCAGCCACATTGAGACAATGAATCCGATTGTGCCAAGCACCCTTATGGGCGGGAAAGCCTTTACGGTATCCAACCCCGACTTATCGAGCGCAGTGTACGACACCGAGTTTGAGAGTGCCAGCGTAGGCATATAAAAAGCTACGCTCATTGTATATGTCCAGAAAATATCGTTGAATACAACTTCACTGCCCTTAGAGAAGCCAATATAAGCTGTCAGTGCCATGAAAGCAGCCGCCGTTATATGACAGAAAGAGAGCAACCGCTGCGCCGGAACCCATCTGTCGGCAACAATACCCATTATGGCAGGCATAACAATAGATACCACTCCTTGCACCGCATAGAACCAACCGATATACTCACCCAAACCGGCATCGCCAAGATAACGGCCCATAGATGTGAGGTATGCACCCCATACAGCAAATTGCAGAAAGCTCAACAGCATGAGCCTGAATTTAATGTTTATATTATTCATAATATTACATTTATATGGTTATCGAAAAATAATGTTAGTTATAACCTGTGCCTTGACATGAGAGTTGAGACGCTGCACCAGCGAACGCCTGTTCATCATAAGCTCGTGACGCAGGACCGCCGAAGTCAACGTAACATACAAAACCTGATTCTTGATAAACAGATTCTTGGTATAGGCCTGCACGCCACCACCCAGCACCTGCGACCATGCTTTCAGAAGACGATACTCATTGAGTGGAGTCTCGAGCCCCTCTTCGCGGCATGTCTCGCGCACAAGTTCCGAAATAGCTTTTAATCCACCTCTTTTCATCTTTCCTTAATTATTGTTATATCTCCTTTTGTAACACCGAAGAGCTTATACTCACCGTTTATATATTCTAAAATGCCGTCAATGTGCTCACGGTTCACATCGGTAATAAAAATCTGTCCGAATTTATCCCCGGCAACCAGATTGATTATCTTCTCGACACGCCCTGAGTCGAGCTTGTCAAAGATATCATCGAGCAGGAGCAAAGGAGTTTCACCTCCTTTACGACGAAGGAAATCGTACTGAGCAAGTTTCAACGACACCAGATAGCTCTTATTCTGTCCCTGAGACCCCTCTTTCTTTATCGGATAACCATCGAGCTGCATAAGAAGTTCATCGCGGTGCACACCTTTTGTTGTGTGGCCCAGACGTCTGTCGTTGACACGCGACTCGAGCAACAGGCTGCCAAGATTTCCGTCGTCAACATCAGAGCGATAGCAGATGGAGACCTTCTCGTTGCCACCTGTGATATAAGAATGGAACTCCTCGAAAATGGGAGTCAGTTCCTCGACAAAACGCTTACGTCCCTCGTAGACACGTTGTGCCTCGACAACCATCATATCTTCCATCAGCGACATCATCTCGGCATCGGGGGCATATTCGGCACGCAGCATCACATTGCGCTGGGCCAGAGACTTGTTGTAACGGATAAGCGCACTGAGGTACTCGCGGTCATATTGCGATATCACCACATCCATAAAACGCCTGCGCTCGTCACTGCCACCTGCAATAAGTTCATTGTCAGCCGGCGACACCATCACAAGAGGGATAGTACCTATATGCTCCGAGAAACGCTCATAGCTCTTTTTGTTCCTCTTTATCTGTTTCTTCTCGCCACGCTTGAGTCCACAGGAAATCTCAGAGTCAATTCCGCTGTCACTTGTATAGAATCCCTGTATAAGGAAAAACGGGTTTTCGTGTTTTATATTGGAGCTGTCAACCGCGCTCAAGGCACTTTTGCAGAACGAAAGATAATATATGGCATCGAGTAGGTTAGTTTTGCCCATACCGTTACTGCCTATAAAACAGTTTATCTTGCCCGAAAAGGCAAGAGCGACATCGGCAAGATTCCTATAATTCAATACAGAAATACTGTTAAGTAACATTATATTATCAATTATTACTCGCGAAGATAATACAAATATGCCGCTTACAGCCACTAAAAGCAATATATTTTCCTTTACAATACAAAAAAAACATTTATAATTTTCTGACTACAAAAATTTTGATTAATTTCGCGCATATTTTGCGACTATAATATCTCATCCGGTAGAAAAGATTAAAAAATAAAATAAAATAAAAATGAGCACAAAACAGACAGAGCAGGCACCTATCGCAGTTGACGAGGTGTTGAGCAAATCAGAGGCATTTGTCCTCAAAAATAAGAGCATTATCATTGGTGCAGTAGCTGCTATCGTTATACTTATTACAGGCAGCATCATCTACAACAACTATGTAGCAATCCCCGCCGAGAAAGAGGCAGCAGAGGCATTGTTCCCCGCACAGGCACTCTTTGAGGCAGGCTCATATCAGGAGGCACTCGATGGCGACGGTACAAACCTCGGTTTCATTGCAATAGCAGATGAGTACAGCAGCACTACAAGCGGCAACATCGCAAACGCATACGCAGGTTTGTCACTTGCACAGTTGGGCAAATACGAGGAGGCAATCCCCTACCTCAAGAGCTTTGACGGCAACGACCAGTTGGTTGCACCCGCAGTTATCGGCGCATTGGGCAACTGCTATGCACAGATAGGCGACAACAGCGCAGCTGTAAAGAGCTTTACCAACGCTGCTTCAATGGCCAACAACAACACAATCAGCGCATATTACCTTATGCAAGCTGCTGCCATCTACGAGCAGGAGGGTAAAAACGCAAAGGCACTCGACCTTTACGAAGACATCAAGAAGAAGTACCCTACCGCAATCAAGAGCGAGCAGTTCCAGCAGGGTATTGATATTGAGAAATACATCAACCGCGTTAAGTAAGACATAAAACAAAGAAAGGCGGCTTTAGAGCCGCCTTTCTTTGTTTATAATAAAAACCAGATAAAAAACAACAATATGGCAACCGAACTCCACAACCTATCAGATTACGACGCAACAAAAGCACCCTCGGGTAAAGGCAAAAAAATTGGTATCGTATATGCAGAATGGAACTCAGAGATAACATACGCACTGCGTGACGGTGCCATAGAGACACTGCTCGCCAACGGTGTAGAGAAAGAAGACATAGCATTAGCAAGCGTGCCCGGCAGTTTCGAACTTATCTACGGTGCATCACAGATGGTAAAAAGCAACAAATACGACAGCGTAATTGCCATAGGATGCGTAATACGAGGCGACACCCCCCACTTCGACTATATATGCGAAGGAGTGACACAGGGCCTGTCACAACTGAATATACTGTACAACACACCTGTAATATTCGGCCTCATAACAACCAACAACCTGCTGCAGGCACAGGAACGCAGCGGTGGTCGCTTAGGCAACAAAGGCGATGAATGCGCAGTGACCGCATTACACATGATGGCACAGGATTGGTAACAACATGAGACGCCTTCTACTATTCAACAGCTCAAACGACCTTGCATTGGCAACGGGAACGCATGAATACATTGCACCGAAAAGCGTTGCCAAAATGGAAAAGGAGCTTGCGACACTGCCCGCATGGTGGGGCGAAGAGGGCGACGCAGTCATTGTCGGCTGCAGCGAAGATGCAGCAACAGCATCAGAATTCTTTGCACAACACAACAAAAAGATACTTTTCACCTCGGACGAAGAGGGATATGATGCCCTGTGCAAACGCGCGGGGCATAACTTTATCCCCTGCCCATGGGGGTGGAGTAAAGCCACTGCCGAAAGATTCCTGAAATTCGGTGTACCTGTACCCCTGATACCCGACAACAACAGTTTAGAGACAATACGCAGCCTGTCGAGCCGCGAATTTGCAGCCGATTACATAAAAGAACTTTTGGCAGAAGCCAAAGGACAAGGGCTGTCGGATATGCTTGTAGGCAGCAAAATGCGTTTTATTCATTCATTGGACGAACTGGAGATTACAGAACGTACCATCTTCAAATCGCCATGGTCGAGCAGCGGACGCGGAGTATTCTCGGCCGACTCACTGGACGCCCCCTCCATACGCGAAAAGCTGACAGGATTCATCAAGCGGCAGGGAGGATTCATTGCCGACAAGCTATACAACAAGATTCTCGACTTTGCCCTTGAATACAACATCAGCACCGGTGGAGAGGTCACATTTTTAGGCTTTTCGGTATTTGTCGCAGGCGAGAACGGCTACTACGGATATAACATCGTAACATCACAAGCCGATTTGCGCGATATGATAATATCCAAAGGTTGCAACGAGGATATGCTCAATTGGCTCATCGAGACCCACAGACGACTATTGCATCATGGACTTGCACATAAATACTCGGGGCCTGTCGGAATTGACCTGCTCTTGGCAAACGAAGGCAACGGCATAACGATTCACCCATGCATAGAGATAAACTTAAGAATGAACATGGGCATATTGGCAATATGCGTAAACAACAGTGGCGAGGATAATCGGATGCTTGTCCCTTACCGCAGCAACGGCTTTACAGCCGAAGTCAAAGAGGGCAGACTTATCATTGGATACAACAGGTAAACAGCAGTTGCATAAAGAAACCGCACCGCATTTACATCAAACAGCAAGAACAGCTATCTATGTACATATAAAACGAAAGCCCGTCTGCATGCAGACGGGCTTTCGTTTTATAACCTTTTAATACGCTCTATTAGTTCGCGCTCTCTACAGGTGCGTCAACAGGATCTGTAGCAGGCTGTGAGAAATCGGGAGCCACCTCGGGGTTCACCATCTGGGTCTCAACTGCCTCTTGCTGGAGGATACTCTCGTTTGAAACAACTTCGCCCGATACACTCTTTGAAGCACAGATGCTCACTACTGCAATGAAGACAGCAAGACTCCATGTAGCTTTCTCAAGGAAATCAGTTGTCTTTCTAACACCCATAATCTGGTTAGATGAAGCGAAGCTTGAAGCCAAGCCACCACCCTTAGAGTTCTGAATAAGAACGATCAAGCACATCAATATTGATGCCAATACAATTAAGATAACACAAAGTGTATACATTTTCTATTATTTTTTTAATTATTTTTATCTACACAACAAAAGCACGAAACGAAACAAAGTTCTTCAAAAACATACGATTATCCAAGAAAGAAACTATATGTTCACGACTCTTTTCGTTTCCCGTACTTAACTATTTTTTCCAAAAATCTTATTTGGTCTGCAAAGTAACGGTTTTTATTCGGATATTCCAAACATAATCGGCGAATAATTTCAAGAGCCTTGTCATATTTACCCTGTTTAATGTAAATATTAGCAAGGGTTTCCGTAAAAAATGAAGTTTCGGGCATCTCATCTGCGACAGAGTCGACAAACTCTTCTTTTTGTTCGTTCTCACTACGCAATTGAAGCACTATACGTTCATTGTCGCACGACAAGAAGTCGTCAATCAAAGATTGTCCGCGCATTTTTGGCAGATCCTCCTCGGCAGGGGCATTGTCGGAGAGATAGGCCGACACATAATCCACTGCAGCTGCTCCTTCTGCCTCAAGAGAGAGTTTGTTCTGCGGCAACGTATCAAGGAATGCATCAATGAGGCTCATTGTCCTGTCGACCGATATATCCTTGTCGGTCTCCTCTACCGGCACAGGGAATCCATAACCCTCCATTAGTTCAAACAGCACCCATCTGTTCTTAAGATAGAGTGCCGCCTTGCGCATCTCTTTGCCGAACTCAATATCGTGGAGCAAATAAAGATTACGCAGCATCAATATACGAGCCGCATCGAAATAGGGATATTTGGCCACCAACATCCTCAGCTTATACAACGACTCGCGATCGAGGCTGTCTGCATGCGCAATATATGAAGCAAGACTCTCCATCCTTGTTTACCAGTTTGCTACAGCTGCGTTGAAAATCGACTCAACAATCTCCTTTATAATCTGTGTCACAAGCTCGTCCTGTACCGACTCGAGCGACTGGCTTGCATCGAAATCGCGAGTTGCCGAGAATTGTTTCTCGAAGTCCTCTTCGTGATTGGTATTATTGGTGAAACGCACATTCACAGTCACCTTCAACTGCACCATAGCAGAATAGCCGTCCGAAGATATCGACTTATTGAACTGATCGTATGCAACAATCTCACCTGCTAGTTGAAGGTCACCTCCACGAGGCACCTGAACCAACTTGGTCTGTTGGATAAAGACATCACTCAGAGTCTCGTTAAGCATTGCAGCCATAGGACCCCACTGGTAGGCAGCGCGATTCTGAAATGTCTCGAGCGAGATTGTCCTGACCTTCGTATAATCAATTGAAGCACCTGTAAGCTTATAACTTACCTTGCAACCGACAAATGCCAACAACATAAGCGGCAGCATCACAACAAGCATCTTTCTTATCTTATTCGATACCATATTCGCGTATTTTTCTATAAAGTGTACGTTCCGATATATTCAATTCCTTTGCTGCACCACGTCTGCGTCCACGATGACGCTCCAATGCAGCTGTTATAGCCTTCTTTTCCATCTCGTCGAGCGAGAGTGTCTCCTCGACATAATTGTCGACATCCTCTACAACCTCGCGGACAACAGGAGTAGCCAATTGTATGGTAGGATGCTGAAGTTCATGTGCAGGATAATACTGGACACTCTCTTGAGTATTGCTTACGCGACCGTCCATAAGTTCCTTCACCTGATTCCTCAGTTCTGTTATGTCACGTCTCATATCAAACAGCACGCTGTACAGTATCTCGCGCTCGCTTTCAAAAGAGCGTCCGCCGCCTCCATGGCTTTTAGCAACAGCAGGCAGATTGACCGTCTGCTGCGGAAGATACCCTTTTATGACATCGGCAGTTATTTTTCTATTGAGTTCAAGGATAGATATCTGCTCGGCTACATTCTTAAGCTGTCTGATATTACCCGGCCATGAATAGCTTTTCAAAGCCTCTTTTGCTGCATCATCCAATTCGAGACGCGGAACATTATATTTTGCCGAAAAGTCCAGCACAAACTTCTTGAAAAGCAGCAGCACATCGTCACCGCGCTTACGCAGTGGAGGCACATTCACCGGTACTGTATTCAATCGATAATAGAGGTCTTCACGAAAGCGGCCGTTCGCTATTGCCTCGGGCAGATTCACATTGGTTGCACACACTATGCGCACATCGGTCTTCTCGACCTTAGACGAGCCCACACGCATAAACTCACCGTTCTCGAGCACACGCAACAGACGGGCCTGTGTAGACATAGGCAGCTCGCCCACCTCGTCGAGGAAGATTGTACCTCCGTCGGCCTCACTGAAGTATCCCTTACGTTCGCTCACAGCATCGGTAAAGGCTCCTTTCACATGACCGAAGAGTTCGGAGTCTATAGTACCTTCGGGAATAGCTCCGCAGTTGACTGCGAAATATTTACCGTGTTTTCTTGCACTGTTTGTATGTATTATTTGAGGAAAGAACTCCTTGCCGACACCACTTTCACCTGTAATAAGCACAGTGAGGTCGGTCTTTGCAACCTGAACAGCCGTATCTATGGCACGCAGCAAAGCAGAATCATTGCCTATGATTCCAAACTGCTGCTTAACCATCTGTATATTATTCATTTCCATAGTACCTGCATTTTATTTTGATACACCGCTTAAAATGGGAACAACAACGGCAACACCAGAATCATCACTATTGCCATAATTATCTGCAACGGCAGACCCACCTTCACATAATCCATGAATGTATATTGTCCGGCAGGCATTACCAGCGCATTGGGAGGAGTAGAGAACGGCGACGCGAAGCACATGCTTGCAGCAACCGCAACAGCAACAAGGAAAGGCACCGGGCTGACACCGATAGCAACGGCACTACTCATTGCAATAGGTGCTAGCAACACTGCTGTAGCTGTATTGCTTATGAACATTGTCATCAGTGATGTTGTAAAATAGATACCAGCCATAAGCGCGATAGGACCGAACGAGCCAAGACCGCTTACAAGAGTATTTGATATATATTCCGACACGCCTGTCTTTTCAAGGGCTGTAGACATGGGCATCATTGCGGCAATAAGCACTATACTCTCCCAGTTTATGGTTTTGTATGCAGCTTCTACATTTCTGAAACAACCGGTAACCACCATCAGGAGAGCTGCGATCATAACAGCTGTAACAGGCTCCACAGGTATAAAGTCGAACACCATTGCCATAATCATAAGCACCATTATTCCGGCAGCCAACGGTGCTTTGTAATCGAGTGTCACCTTGGCAGCCTCTTCCAAAGGACGGCCCACCACAATCCACTCGTTCTGTTCCTTCTCAAGAGCTGCTATATTATCCCATGTTCCCTGAACAAGCAGCAAATCACCGCTATGGATAGTCTCATCGGCAAGTCCATGCAGAATATACTTATTCTTACGGCATATACCCAATACATTCACATTAAAGCGTGTACGCAGTTCAGCCTCTCTGATTTTCTTGTTGATAAAGCTTGACGAGGGCATAAGCACAATCTCGGCAACACCAATGTCGTAGAAATCGAGCGAGAGACTCTTTCCATGCTCCTCGGAGAGGTATTTGAGGTTATACTCTTGGGCAAAAGCATGTACGCTTTCCCTGTTTCCCGTCAGGAACAGTATATCTTCGTTGTTCAGCACTGTATCCGACTCGGCAGCCAGCTGTATCACATTCTTCAGCAGACGATTCTGCGAACGCTCGACACGGCGCACCTCGATGATATTGATACCGTATTTACTGCGCGCGTTGAGTTCGATAATCATCTTGCCCAACAGAGTTGAATCCTCTTTCACCTGCAGACGATGCAGAGTGCTCGATATTCCGTATTCCTTAACAAGTGTCTTCAGTGATTTTCCCGCACTGGCACTCTCGTTGCTCAATGTTCCTTTTTTTGACAGGAACCATTTGGTAAGCGGAAGCAGCACAAGCACGCCAACGGTAACACAGGTAAGGCCGACTGGAGTGAATGAGAAGAACGAAAGTCCCTCGTAACCACCCTTAATCAAGGCATTGTTTACAACGAGGTTGGGAGGTGTACCTATAAGAGTCATCATACCGCCCATGCTGCTGGCAAAAGCAAGAGGCATTAGCAACCTCGAAGGATTCATCTTCATGCTCATAGCCATACTCACCACAATAGGCAGCAACAATGCAACCGTTCCTGTATTGCTTACGAAAGCTCCGATGCCCGATGTTACCAACATTACCAACAGGAAAAGCTTTGTCTCACTGTTTCCGGCAAGCGTCATCAGCTTCGAACTTATCATCTTGGCCAATCCGGTCTGGAAGATAGCTCCTCCTACGACGAAAAGTCCAATCATCATAATGACCACATTGTTCGAAAAACCGGCCAGAGCCTCCTCGGGGGTAAGAATTTGGAATATCAACAAGGCCACCAGCGAGCTGAGTGCAACAATATCGGAACGCACTTTTCCATTAACGAAAAACACCACCGACAAGAGCAGTATTGCTAAAGTTATATACATAAAATCGAAAAAGTTTTTTCAACAAATCAACAACAGTGTTAAATCGATGCAAAAATACAAAATATTTGCTCCATTTCAAAGCCTGCAGAGCAATGAACTATCAGTATTTTTCTTACCTTTGCATTAATTTAACAAAAGGGCATGTGCCCATGCCTGTAATACCGACAGCCATAAACAAATTAAAATACATATTTCTCACTCTTCTTGTAGTGACCTTTGCGATATTCTCGTCGTCGTTACTGCTTAGAATCGATGCCATACAGCAACGACTGGGCGATTATGCAACCGCTATAATACGCAGCAACGACATTCCCTTGGGCATAGGCAGTGTTGAGGTAAAGTTGTTCAACAAAATTGAGATAAAAGATATATTACTCAACGACCTCAACAATGACACATTGGCATCGATAGACAAGATAACACTCAACCTCTCTCCGCTCAAGTTGTTTAAAGGCGAGATACGCATAAACACCGCAACCATAGCCCACCCATATATAAACATCTATCGTGACTCGGCCAGTGTACCTACAAACGCACAGTTCCTGTTGGATATCCTTGCTGGCGACGACTCGTCAGACGATTCCGAAATACCGCAAATAGGAGTGGGCCAGCTTAGAATATACGATGGAGAGATACGATATAGAGACCTTTCTGCTGCAGGCAAGGGTAACGGTATATTCGACAGCAACAACATCGGTTTATATGATATTGAAGCCAAAATAGCGGCGAACATTCTATCCAAAGAGCATATCAACATCCACATAAAACAGCTGCGCGGCAAAGAGAAGTCGGGAGCAGAATTAAGCAATCTGTTTACAAGGATCGAGATAGCCAAGCACACTATTACACTGCATAAAAGCGGAATTGCACTACCCCGAAGCCTTATAGAGGCACCCCAAATAACTCTGCACCTGCCCGACAAATATATCAAAGGGAGCAAATTGAGATTTGAGGGTGAGATAAGCAGCGAAAAGGTTGATTTCAGTGATTTTACCGTATTCTCGCCTGCGCTCTCAAAACTGAACAACACCCTTCAGTTCAGGATTCCGTTCAACGGCACTCCCGACAACATCAATTTGCCGGGCATGGAGTTTGCAACCAACAACAATTCAATCTTCCTTGAGGGCTGCCTGTATGCGACAAGAAAAGGAGACAACAGCACATTAGAGATAGAGCTGACTAACAGCGCCATAAGCGAAGAGGGTGCAAAAGCCATCTACCTGCTGGCTTCGGGCAATGACAAGAGCCCCGAAATACTCGACAATCTTGGCGAGGTCTGCACCACCGGAAAAGCAATCCTCACAAATGGAATAGTGAACGGAGTAATAGCAATAAACAGCGAATGCGGAGAGATAAAGGCTGATATCAGACCGAGCATCACCGGCGGATACAATGGAAGCATAAAAGGCTCTGGCATCAAATTGGGAACAATAGCCAACAATGACAAACTCGATAAATGCGACATAGATATAAGATATGTCTGCACCTACACAGACTCAACAAACTACAACGGACAATTCAACTCTGTAATCTCATCATTCGATTACAACAGATACACCTATGCGCCAATAAGTATATCGGGTAAGATTACACCTAAAATCATAACCACACAAATAACCAGCAACGACAAAAATCTCGCAGCAGAACTCTCGTTCGGCCTAAGAAAAGAATACAGAAACAACAAATACAATCTTAGCCTCAACGTCGATTCCATAAATCCTCATAATCTGAATTTGACAGAAAGGCTGAAGAACAGCACAATATCGTTCAACCTGGAAACATCCTTATCGGACAAGGAGAACGAGAACACCACTATTGCTGCAAACATGTACAACTTCAGGTTGCATACACCGCAGCAGCATTGGGAGATTCGTCACATGCATATTGCCGACAACACCTTCGAAGAGAAGAGAAACCTAATCATAAACTCAGACATTCTCAACGGATATATTACCGGATATTACAATTACAATACGCTTGTCAACAGTTTCACAAATATTATCAAGGAGCATCTTCCCACATTGGCAGGCGAACCTTCGGAACATAGCGGCAACAACAATTTCGTCTTTGGAATCACACTTAAGGACAGCGAATTGTTCAGTACACTGTTCGACCTGCCCATAAACGTTGCAAGCAGTTCAAGCATCAGTGGAAGTTGCGACGACAAGAACAAAAGGTTCGAAATAGTAGCCGATTTGAACGATACAGAATTCTCAGGACGCAACTATAAAAATATTACACTTAATACAACAGCCGATAACGAAGGCCTTATTTTAAGCAGCATAATGAAACGTCCTTTAACAGACGAAAATAACGAAAAAGCTGTTGAAAATGACCTGACAATAGAGATGCTGTGCAGTGCTGCAAATGACACGTTGTACAACAACTTCTCGTGGAACAGCAGTGCCAAACCCGTAAACAAGGGATATATACATCTTGACATATCATTCAGCCACACCACCGAAGACGAAATGTATGTAAATGCCATGCTGCGTCCCGGCAGTATCATATACAACGACAGTTTATGGACACTTCAACCTGCCCAGATAAGCGGCGGCAACAATCGTTATATAATAGACAACCTATCACTGCATGGAAATAATCGTTTCCTCAACATCAACGGAGTGTTAGGCAATGAAGAAGAGGATGAATTGAAAGTAGCGCTTCACAACATCGTACTCGAGGATGTATTCAACCTCCTCAACTTCCACTCGGTTGAATTCGGTGGAGTGGCAACAGGCAACATCAATGCAAACTCGCTTTTGGAAGCACCACAAGTAGATGCATCGCTCGATGTTGAGGGTTTCAAATTCGAGGGAGGTTACATGGGCAATCTTGGCTTCAAAGGAAATTGGGACAAGGATAATAAGGCAATAGTCATTCATGGAGAGATTGATGACGAGAGCCACACGACCCTTATCAATGGTATTGTATCACCCGCCAATGATACCATAAACTTGGAAATTGAGGCAAACGGCACCCGTGCCGAGTTCCTTGAGCACATGATAGGCGACATCGTCAACAACGTTGAGAGCCGCGCCTATGGCGACATCGCTGTACGCGGAAAGCTGAGCGACATAAACCTATACGGTAAACTTGCCCCCAAAGGCAGCATGCGCGTATGTGTCACCAACACCACATACAACCTCACAGGAGATACCATAAGTTTTACACGCAACAGAATAGGATTCAAAGATGTACGCATCTTCGACCGAAACGGCAACGGTGGTGTTCTGAACGGCGCTGTCAACCACAACAGCCTAAGCGATTTCACATGCAGTTTCGACATTGCAGCCAACAACCTCTTAGCGTACAACAGCAGCAGTTTCGGCGATGATGGATTCTATGGCACTGCGTATGTGACAGGCAATGCAAACTTGGTAGCCGACGACGAAGGAATACGCCTGAGAGCCGAGATTGAGACCGAGAGCAACTCAAAATTCGTATATAATGCAGCCGGTCCTATGGGCAACACAAGCAATGAATTCGTAACATTCACCGACAGCAGCAACAGCAGAAAAAAGGAGAAAAGCATAGAGGAAACACCCGTTGTAAACAACGAGAACAGCATACTCAGCCGTCTTAACCTCGACTTTTTAATATCCGTAACACCCGACCTTCAGTTACGCGTCTACACCAACACTATAACAAACGACTATATCGACCTTTATGGCAACGGACAGGTAAATGCCATATATGACGAGAAAGAGGGCTTCAGCATGAAAGGTAATCTCGACCTGAGCCGTGGAACATACAAGTTCACCATGCAGGATATCTTCCCTAAAGAGTTTGCCATACGCTCGGGAACGCTGAACTTCAATGGTGACCCATTCCTCGCCAATCTGAACCTTAACACGCTGTATACCGTACCATCAGCATCGCTTACCGACCTTAATCCCACAGCCGAACGCCGCAAGAGCGTAAAGGTAAACTGTCTGATGGATATCACCGGTACACTGCAGAATCCCAACCTCACATTCGGATTAGAGCTCCCCGATGGCAACGAAGAGGAGCGCGAACTGCTCGCAAGCGCCACAAGCACACCCGAACAGACAAACATGCAGTTCATATACCTTGTGGGAATTGGAAAATTCTACACCTATGAATACTACAACCAACAGGGCGAAAGCCAGTCATCCACAATGATGGAGTCGCTCATATCAAGCACCATTTCGGGACAGCTCAACAACATGCTTTCGCAAATAGTGGACAGCAACTGGAACCTGTCGGGAAACTTTGCAAGCAGCGAAAAAGGATGGAACAGCATGGAAGTGGAAGGTATGCTTTCGGGACGTCTACTCGACAACCGCCTGCTCATAAACGGAAACTTCGGATACCGAGACGACCCCATGATAAACAAGAATTTCATTGGTGACTTCGAAGTACAGTGGTTACTGAACAAAAATGGCAACGTAAGCCTTAAGGCATACAGCAAGACCAATGACCGTTACTTCTCAAAAACCACACTCACCACACAAGGAGCCGGTTTATTGCTGCGTCACGACTTCAACAGCTGGATGTTCTGGAGAAGAAAAGAGGATAGTAAACAGAAAAAATAATAAGTATATGAAAAATTTCACATGTGTCAACGACATAGGCAACCTCGATGTTGCAATAAAAGAGGCACTCGAGATAAAGGCCGACCGTTACAGATACGATACACTCGGCAAGAACAAGACAGCAATGCTGGTATTCTTCAACAGCAGTCTTAGAACACGCCTCAGCACACAGAAAGCGGCACTTAACCTTGGAATGAATGTCATAGTACTCGACATCAATCAGGGGGCATGGAAACTGGAGACCGAGCGCGGAGTAATAATGGACGGCGACCGTCCCGAACATATACTCGAAGCAATACCCGTAATGGGCAGTTACTGCGACATTATAGGAGTACGCTCATTCGCCCGTTTCGAAAACAAGGCCGATGACTACAACGAAGTGATATTGAATCAGTTCATCCGGCACTCGGGCCGTCCCGTATTCTCAATGGAGGCCGCTACACGCCACCCGCTCCAGAGCTTCGCCGACCTCATAACAATAGAAGAGCATAAAACAGTAAAGCGCCCGAAGGTGGTACTCACATGGGCACCCCACCCCAAAGCGTTGCCACAGGCCGTGCCCAACTCCTTTGCCGAGTGGATGAACGCTGCCGAGTACGATTTTGTAATAACACACCCCGAGGGTTACGAGCTCGACCCCTCATTTGTAGGCAATGCACATGTAGAATATGACCAAATGAAGGCCTTTGAAGGCGCCGATTTCATCTATGCGAAAAACTGGTCGGCCTACACAGGCGACAACTACGGCAAGGTACTAAGCACCGACCGCAACTGGACCGTAAGCGAACGACAGATGGCTGTAACCAACAATGCCTATTTCATGCATTGTCTGCCCGTACGCCGCAATATGATTGTAACCGATGATGTTATAGAGGGCCCACGCTCACTTGTGATACCCGAAGCAGCCAACCGCGAGATATCTGCTACTGTAGTATTGAAGAGACTGCTCGAGAGCCTGTAAACATGGGATTACCATAAATAGAACGGATGCGATACCAATATTGGTATCGCATCCGTTCTATTATGTAACTGTTTTATCTTGAGAATGGCTTTTCGTCGCCCCAACACTGCTGCATCCACGCCTTGATCTTCTGTTCCGCAGCATTCTCCTGCGGCATCCAGAAACTGAAGTCCATACCATCGGAAGGGAGGAACTGCTGTTTCACAAAATGCCCCTCATAGTTATGGGAATATTTGTAACCGTCGGAATAACCCAATTCCTTCATCAGCTTGGTCGGTGCATTTCTCAGATGCAACGGCACAGGCAGATTACCCGTCTCGCGCACCTTTTCGAGCGCACTGTTTATACCCATATATGCCGAATTGCTCTTAGGCGATGTCGCCAGATATACAGTTGCCTGTGCAAGCGGAATACGTCCCTCGGGCCATCCTATCTTCATAACCGCATCGAACGCGGCATTTGCAAGCAATAGAGCATTAGGATTGGCCAGACCTACATCTTCCGATGCCGATATTATAAGCCGTCGGGCAATGAAAGCCGGGTCTTCGCCACCCTCAATCATACGGGCAAGCCAATATAAGGCAGCATCGGGGTCACTGCCGCGTATCGATTTTATGAACGCCGATATTATATCGTAGTGCATCTCGCCCCCCTTGTCATAGGCAGCAGGGTTCTGCTGCAGACGCTCTACGACCTTTTTGTCGGTTATGACAACGGGAGAGTCGGGCTCGGCCTCAACAACCAATTCCAGAATATTGAGCAACTTACGGGCATCTCCACCGCTGTATCGCAGCATTGCATCGGTCTCTTGCAATTGCACTTTACGTCTTTTCAGC
>CAJGCJ010000009.1 GCA_904501775.1 uncultured Bacteroidaceae bacterium
CCAAGAGAGCTGATAGTCGCTGTTCAAGTTACCTGCAAACTTCTGGAACTTCTTGTTAGCCTCGCGAACGCGCAACTTACCACCATCGGTAACATCAGCGTAACCACCGAGTGAAGGCTTGCCGTTTGTAATGTAGAGGTCACCTGCCTTGTTCTTAAGAGTAGACGCAGAAGATATCATTACAGGATTTCCTTCATTATCAAGTACAAGGTTACCGTTATTGTCTTGTTCATAAACAGCTTCAACGGGAGTCTTGCTATACTTAACAGTCTCAATAATAATTTCGTTATTATTCATATCAACACCTTTGCTATACTCTACGTAGCTATAAACATCGTCTTTATAGCGTGTGAAGTCTGTGATGTAGATATCACCGTATGAACCGCCCTTTCTGTAGAGCAACTGAATCTTACCGTTTGCGATGGTGGTTGACATATCCTTATCATAACCGTACTTATCCTTAGCGGTCTTCTCGATCTCGTTCTTGTTGTAAGAGAAGTTAACGTTTGTATTCCAACGCCAATCCTTGTTGATAGCCCAGTCGTAACCTACTGAAAGCTCGACACCCTGGTTGCGGATAATACCTGAGTTAACAGGCTGCATCTTACCGTTTGTACCTGCAATCTCAAGATATGACTTGTGCATTGCTGAGTTATAGTATGTAATGTCGACATTCAGACAGTCGCGGAAGAACTGCATCTCGAGACCGGTCTCGAATGACTTAGTCTTCTCGGGCTCGGGGATGAAGGCATTTCTTGAAGTTGAAGTTACAGTACCTGTAGCCTCATTTCTGCTAACAGCGTTGTAAACTGTATTAGGAATAGAGTTACCTACCTCAGAGTAGCTCAAACGATACTTAGCATAGCTGAACCATTTGGGAAGCTCCACGAGGTCGCTGATGATGGCGTTACCACCAAGACCGAAGTAACCATAGCTCTCATCTGTTCCAAGGTAGCTGAACTGCTTGAAGGGACGATACCAGTCCTGACGATAAGAAGCATCGAAGAAGATCTTGTCTTTCCAGCCGATTTGTGCTGTTGCAAGAGCAGCCTGGTCCCAGTTAGAGCTCTGACTCTTAGATGTAACACCTGAACCGCCATAGTTAGGCTCGAAACGGTTGATAGCATCTGAAAGTTCTGTTACGATACCGTTCTTCTGCATATCTACAGTTGCTGCACCGATATAAGTGCTGCTACCGCTACCCTTTACAGTGTGACCTACATAACCTGCAGAAGCAGAGAGTGACCAATCCTCGCCAAACTCCTTCATATAAGAGAGCATGTAGTCGGTATAGATCTCGTTTGTACGGCTGTTAGAAAGGTGATATACACCATAGCGGTACATATCAACGGGACCCCATGTAGAAGCGTAAGTATTACCCTCGCTCTTGTACTTAGAGTGGTCAATTGATACACGTGCCTGGAAGTTAAGACCCTCCATGATTCTAACGCTACCATTGAATGATGCAGAGAAACGCTCCTCGTTGCTCTCGCTGTTAATCATATTTGTCAACCAATAGGGGTTGTTGAATGTGGGACCCTGGAATGCATACTGCTGCTGAGGACCCTTGAGCAATACGTTGCCTGTTACGGCCTTGTATGTACCGTCGTCCTGCAACTGATAGTAAACCTGTGTACCGTTACCCATAGCGTCACCTGATGACAACCATGCGCCATCCATGCTGTATACGCTCTTGTAGTAGTCCATATCTACGTCACGAGGAGTAGTATACATATGATAGATGGGGTTACCTACTGTACCACCACCGACACGGTTCTTAGTCTTAGCCTGATTGTAGCTTACGTTAACACCCAAAGTGATGCGGTCCCAAAGCTTGTAGTTCTGACGGAACGCGAATGTGTTACGGTTGTAACGGTTGGTATCAAGCATACCGATTGAGTGTGAGTTAGAGTAAGATACATAAGTCTGAATCTTCTCGGTACCACCTGAAACTGAGATTGAGTTGTTTGTGTTGATACCGGTTTCATAGAACTCAGCGATATCGTCCTTAGCATAGTTACGCAAACGAACCTCGTTCACATAATCTGATGTGAAATACTGCTTGTCACCGGCTACGTTGAATATGTGTTTGCCACTGCCACTCAGCTTGCTACCCCAGCTGTCATACAACAATGAACCACCGGTAGCAGTTGTTCTGTAACCACCATAATGGTTCTGCAATTCGGGAGTAAGAAGAGGATTGTCGAATGTAGTATTTGAGTTGAATGTAACCTCCATTTTACCCTCTTTACCCTTCTTTGTGGTAATCATGACAACACCATTGGCTGCACGTGAACCATAAAGAGCCGCAGCGTTCGCACCCTTAAGCACGTTCATTGACTCGATATCGTCGGGGTTGATCATTGACATGGGGTCACTACCCTCAGTTGCACCTGAATAAGTAAGGTTGGCTGCATCGCTCACCTGACCGCGGATGCTGTTAGTCAAAGGCACACCGTCCACAACGATAAGAGGAGCGTTGTCACCCATGATTGACTTGTTACCACGGAGAGTGATCTTAGAAGCACCACCGGCACCACCGGCACTGGGAGTAATTGTGATACCTGAAATCTTACCCTCGAGTGAGTTAACAAGGTTCACATCCTGTACCTGAAGAAGGTCGGCTGCCTTAATCTGCTGAGTAGCATAGGTAAGAGACTTCTCTTTACGCATAATACCCATGGCAGTTACAACGAACTCCTCGAGCTGTGCAGTTTCCTCTTGAAGTGTGAAGTTAAGAACACCGCCGTTCCATACAAGGTCCAAAGTGTTGTAACCCATCATCTGGGCACGGATTGTAGAACCTTTCTTCACGAAGTCGAGTGTGTAGTTACCATCAAAATCGACTTGGCAAGAGTTTGTAGTACCCACAACAAAGACGATAGCACCGAAAACCGGATCACCATAGCTATCAAGGACAGCACCCTTGACAACTCCACCATCTTGTTGCATCACATTTGTTTCGGCAATTGCTTGAGGAGCAATTCCGCTAAGCGGAAGCGCAAAAAGAGCTGCCGCCAACAGTGAAATTCCAACTGTTTTGAGTTTCATAAATTATAAATTTTTAGGTTGTTAGATCTGTACGTTCAGAGCCCCGCGCACGAATAAAATCGTGCCATTTGAGGCTTTTGCACGCGTCACACAATAATCAAATTTGTCAAAAGTACACATTTTTTTTTATTGCTTAACTTTTTTCCCCCTTTTTTTTTGCTCTCGTCGCATTTTTAACGATTCGCCCCGCAAGACTTAAATACAGCAGATATAGCACCTTTCAAACGATTTGTTACTAATATCGATAAAATTTGTACAATTGGCAAAAAATAACCAATTTTGCAACATCAAAATATTACATTTGTAAAAAATTGATTTTTTCCCGGATATTCCACTATTTCAAAATATTTTTACATAAAAAGAGAGCATGAAGCAAAAGAGAGCATGGAGCTGGATTCCGACACTATATTTTACCGAAGGACTACCCTATTTTGCGGTCAACGTAATATCAGTCATTTTATATAAAAGGATGGGGATTGACAACGCCTCCATCGCACTATATACAAGCTGGCTATACCTGCCTTGGGTAATAAAACCGTTCTGGAGTCCGATTGTGGATATGCTGCGCACGCGACGCATGTGGATAGTGGCCACACAGCTTTTCATGGGTGCCCTGTTGGCATCTATTGCCTTTCTTATTCCGGTCAACGATTTCTTCAGATGGACCATGTGCCTCTTTTGGCTGCTGGCTTTCAGCTCGGCAACACACGACATAGCTGCAGACGGCTTTTATATGCTTGGTCTTGACGAGGAGCAACAATCTTTCTTCACAGGCATAAGAAGCATATTCTACCGCATAGCAACGATTTTCGGGCAGGGAGTGCTCATAATCCTTGCCGGCCGTTTAGAGGTTATGACCGGCAACACAGCCATTGCATGGAGCATCACATTCTTTATAATGTGCGCACTGCTGACAGCCCTTGGACTATACCATTGGAAGGCACTTCCTACCCCCAAAAAAGACATCTCACGCAACATCGACAGCCTAAAGGAGGCTGCAAAGAACTTCATACATATTATAATAACATTCTTCAAAAAACCCGAGATTGTCCCGGCAGTACTCTTCATGCTGTTGTTCAGACTTCCCGAGGCGCAATTGGTAAAGATGATCAACCCCTTTCTGCTCGACAGCAAAGAGGCAGGCGGCCTTGCACTGACAACTGAACAGATAGGAGTGACTTACGGCACTATAGGAGTGATAGGACTTATAATAGGCGGCATTGCAGGAGGAATATGTATCTCGCGCAAAGGACTGAAACATTGGCTGTGGCCTATGGTGGTAGCAATCTCGCTGCCCAACATCGTATATGTCTATCTTAGTTTCGCACAACCCGAGAGCCTGTTCGTGATAAACAGCTGCATATTTGTCGAGCAGTTGGGATATGGTTTCGGCTTCACCGCATATATGGTATACCTATTATATTTTGCTCAGGGCGAATACCCCACTGCGCACTATGCCATATCAACCGCATTCATGGCACTTGGAATGATGCTGCCCGGAATGGTATCGGGTTACATACAGGAGGCTATAGGATATGGCAATTTCTTCATTTGGGTTATGATTTGCTGCGTAGCCACATTCGTAGTATCGGCATTCCTGAAAATTGACCCGAAGTTCGGCAAAAAATAACCGAGACAGGGTGTTAAAGCAGCAGATAACACCCTTAATATTTAAAAGTTGGGTACAAATTCTTCATATTACAAATATTATACCTATCTTTGAAATATACTTCATATTTCCGGCTCATCCGGAACTATCATTGAGTTAATGCCCGAAACAACTAACAACACATAAAACAGCTATGAAAAAAGTAAAAGTTATCGTTGCGTCACTGCTCTTTGCAATGGGAGCACAGGCGCAAACCGACTACATCCATGGTCTTTCGGTATGGTTCGACAAGCCTACCACACTTAAAGGACAGCAAATATGGTATAACGGACGCCCCGACCTTTGGGCAGGCAAAGAGAAGCCCGAAGGTGCCGGTGATGCAGGTGCAAACCCCGACCCCGAATGGGAATCACAGTCACTACCTATAGGTAATGGCAGCATCGGAGGTAACATATTCGGTTCAATCGAGGCAGAGCGCATCACATTCAACGAGAAGACGCTGTGGCGAGGTGGTCCTAACACCGAAGGAGGAGCCGCATATTATTGGAATGTAAACAAGGAATCGGCACACCTTTTGAAGGATATACGCCAAGCCTTCACCGATGGAGACGACGAGAAGGCGGCACGCCTGACACGCGAGAACTTCAACAGCCCTGCGCAGTATGAAGTATACAACGAGAAGCCTTTCCGCTTCGGTAACTTCACCACCATGGGCGAATTCTACATTGAGACAGGACACAACCTGCTGAAGATGGGCGAATACAAACGTATCCTGTCGCTCGACTCGGCACTTGCAGTGGTACAATATGAGCGCGACGGAATCAAGTTCGAAAGAAAGTATTTTACATCGTACCCCGCCAATGTCATGGCAATAAAGTTCTCGGCCGACAAAAAGGGTGAGCAGAACCTTACACTAAGCTATGCCAAGAACCCCGTATCAGAGGGCAAGATGGAGAGCATCGGCAACAATGGGTTGATTTTCAAGGGCGTACTCGACAACAACAAGATGCAATACACCCTAAGAATACATGCCGAAGCCAAGGGCGGAACTGTAACAAACAGCAACGGCTGCATCAAGGTCGTTGCAGCTGACGAGGTATATTTCTACATCACAGCCGACACCGACTACAAAATCAATTTCGACCCCGACTTCAACGACCCCAAGACATATGTAGGCGTTAACCCCGACGAGACAACAGAGGCTTGGATCAACAGCGCAGTAGCCAAGGGATACGACAAGCTCTTTGAGGAGCACTACAACGATTATGCAGCACTCTTCAACCGAGTAAGCATCGACCTCAACCCCAACGCACCCACAACATTGGAGTTCCCCGGCGTGGCAAACATGTCGACACCCGACCGTCTGAAGAGCTACCGCACAGGAAAGCCCGACAACGGACTCGAGGAGCTATACTATCAGTTCGGACGCTATCTTCTTATTGCAAGCTCGCGCCCCGGCAACCTGCCTGCCAACCTTCAGGGTATGTGGCACAACAACGTCGATGGCCCATGGCGTGTCGACTACCACAACAACATCAACCTTCAGATGAACTACTGGCCCGCATGCGCGACCAACCTCGACGAGTGCGTATTACCCCTCGTTGACTTCATCCGCACACTCATCAAGCCCGGTGAGAAGACCGCCAAGGCCTATTTCGGAGCACGCGGATGGACTGCAAGCATATCGGGCAACATCTTCGGATTCACAGCGCCCCTCGCGAGTCAGGATATGTCGTGGAACTTCAACCCCATGGCAGGACCTTGGTTGGCAACACACATCTGGGACTACTACGACTACACACGCGACCGCAAGTTCCTCAAAGAGGTGGGATACGATATCATCAAAAGCAGTGCCATATTCGCTGTTGACTACTTGTGGAAAAAAGAGGACGGCACATACACAGCAGCACCCTCTACATCGCCCGAGCATGGCCCTATCGACCAAGGCGCTACATTCGTACATGCAGTTGTACGCGAAATACTTCACAACGCGATAGATGCAAGCAAAGTTTTGGGAACAGATGCCAAACTGCGCAAAGAGTGGCAGAATGTACTCGACAAACTTGCTCCCTACAAGATCGGTCGCTATGGCCAGCTTATGGAGTGGAGCAAAGATATCGACGACCCCAAAGACGAGCACAGACACGTGAACCAGCTCTTCGGCTTGCATCCCGGACACACCATATCACCTGTTACCACACCCGAACTTGCCGAGGCTTCGAAGGTTGTTCTGGTACACCGTGGTGACGGCGCAACAGGCTGGAGCATGGGCTGGAAACTTAACCAGTGGGCACGTCTGCACGACGGTAACCATGCTTACACCCTCTTCGGCAACCTATTGAAGAACGGTACACTCGACAACTTGTGGGATACACACGCTCCCTTCCAGATTGACGGTAACTTTGGCGGAACAGCCGGTATCACCGAGATGCTTATGCAGAGCCACATGGGCTTCATACATCTGTTGCCCGCACTGCCCGATGCTTGGAGCGAAGGCTCAATCAAGGGTATATGTGCAAAAGGCGGTTTCGACGTAGACATCGAATGGAACGAAGGCAAGCTCACAAAGGTTGTTGTAACCTCGAAGAGCGGCACACGTTGTAACCTCAGATATGGCGACTCTACACTCTCTTTCGGCACAAAGAAAGGAAAGAGCTACAACATTGAATTGAAAGACAACAAGCTTGTAGTAAAATAAGCCGACACATTTCCATTCGGGTGCGAAGATATTTCAAAAAAAGATAGTATCTTCGCACCCGAATCATATATACCATAGAAAATGATACTTATAGCAGACTGCGGCTCTACAAAAACCGACTGGGTATTATATGACAATGTAACGAGTTCCATTGTCACAAGAATAAAGACACAAGGTCTTAACCCCACTCTGCAGAGCAGCGAAGAGATTTACAACATACTTTGCAACGAAATAGCTGACGAAATAGACACCGACGCACCCGAGAAGATATATTTCTACGGTGCCGGGTGTGCCTATGACGAGGCGAACGAACGCATAACAAGTGCCCTTAAAAAAGTATTCAGGACCAACGATATTGAGATAAACAGTGACCTCCTTGCTGCAGCACGTGCACTATGTGGCCACGAAGAGGGCATTGCATGCATCCTTGGCACAGGCTCAAACTCATGTCTTTTCAATGGCAAGGAGATTATAGACAACACCCCATCATTAGGTTATATATTGGGCGACGAGGGTAGCGGTGCATCGTTGGGGCGCCGTCTGGTGAGCGACTGCCTGAAGAAACAGCTCTCGCCTGCCATGGCCAACAAGTTCCTTACACAATACAACCTTACAATACCGCAGATATTGGAGCATGTGTATCACAAGCCACTGCCCAACCGCTATTTAGCGCAATTCGCACCCTTCTTGGCACAGAATCGCAAGGATGCCGAAATCAAAGCCCTGCTGAAGCACTGTTTCAAACTATTCTTCCAGCGTAACACAATGGTATACCGACGCTCATGGCTGCCTATACATATTGTAGGCGGCATTGGAATAACCTTTGCCGAGGAGCTTAAAGAGACAGCCGAGAGCCTTGGACTTTCAATAGGCAACATTGTAGAGAGCCCCATGAACGGCCTAATCGAGTATCATAAGTAAAACTACAGAAATTTATTACAGTAAGGCAAAACTACTTACTGAATATTACAAAAAGACAGCATGAGGCTCTTTGAAGAGCCTCATGCTGTCTTTGTAACCCTTGAAGGATTATATTCACTTGACGTAGACTTTCTCGCCATTGACAATATACAATCCCTTGACAGGTGCCTCTACCTTATTTCCTTTTATATCGTAGATTGCATCACTTTTCATAGTCTCCTTTATATCATCAATACCGGTTGTGGTCTTTGCATAATAAATTTGCAGGGTAGAACCTGAATCTGCCCCCCCGGTCCAGAATGCCAACCTGTTATCGCGGTTGTTCACCTTGTTCGAAGGAGTACCCTTCTCATACATATAAGCATGTGATACATCCTTTGATCCCAAGCTTGTAGAGTTTTCGAACATCCAAAGATCGGTATTGCCGCTTCTGATGGCATCTACAGGCTGCATTGTAGGAAAAGAAGAGCCACCACTGTCGCCATACATCTGTGTGGGTGCTGCAAGTACTTTACCGGCGCCTTCCTGCATATTATACAGGCGGTAGCCATCCTCGTCGTTTCCTGTAAAGCACCATAGCTGCGACTTGTTTTCGATATCGACAACCGTATTGTCTAGAGCTATATAATTGGCATTACCATTTGTAAGAACGTATCCCTGCTGGCCTATCTGGATTGTATACCAAGTGGTTCCATCGGCAAAATTTCCATTCTCAATGGTAGTTGTTGTATAGCGTGTAGGTTTCTCGGGCTCCTGATATGTTCCCTCTTCGATGAAGAGTCCTTCAATCTCTACATCTCCACACATACACTTTGCAGGAATAACGATTTCATCGTTCTCATCGAACTGCTGACGCTCGAGGAAGAGTTTCTGCCACTGCACGTTGCCGTTGACAATACTGTCGCCCTGCAGGTTATATCCATACTTGACTATTACACCTCCATATTCAAAACCGTTCTCGGGATTCATCCTAATCCTGAATTCCTTGCCGAAAGGTGCCTGATAGGTAACAAGGCGTTCGCCGTCTACAGCCGAAAGAACCTCGCCGTTGCGATTGGCATCGTTGACATTACAGTAGTCGCCATGTACATTCAACATAACATCGATAATACCACCACCGTTTTCTATGATAGAATTGGACTGGTCCATACAGCCGGCAGGGTCTATGCTGTTCCAATCCACCTTGTATCTCATACGATATACGCCATTCTTGACATCTGAAGGTATCTTGAACGAAGGCATCTTCAGTGTATTTCGCGCATTGCCGGTCAATGTAGTTCCCGCACTATTCACACCTTTTGAATCGTCAGTTCCACCGTAGAATGAGAATGATACCAAATCACTTCCTTCTGCTATTGACAAATCGTCGTTTACATTAGCATTGAATTTACCGTCATTTGAATAATCCACATACGCATAAGCATGCATCCAACCACCGGTATATGCCACACTGGGGATTACAGTCTCACCTGCCTTTACAAGCAACTGTTCGGCTGTCATATCAACATAGACGGTATTGGGTGTTGCAGGCGACGATATTGTCTGTATCGCGCTCCCGTTTGCCTGCAATTTGACAGAGTTCAAACGACGGTCGCTGCGTGTATACTCCTGTTCCTCACCCATAGCAGTCTGATAGTAGCCATATATGAGTTCCGAAGAGGGGTCGTTATTCACCTTAATATCATCGATATAACATATTGCATCCTCGGTGTAGTTGTGGGGCGATTCACAGTCGGGAACAACAACCAGACTATATATATCAATGCCACCGTTACCCTTGATAGGGAGCACTACATCCTGCCATTTGTCGGCACCTATATCTGTTGTAGACATTGCCCAGAACTGCTCGGTCTGGGGCGACTGATCCATACGCTCGGTGCGTTTACCCAAACCTACAACCATAACACGGCCACCGTAAGGACGATACACCTTTACATGCAGATACTTTGTCGTTGTTGTAAGTTCAAATGTAGTGTTAAGGTCGACACGGACACCGAAAGTATTGCTTCCAAAACGTGAACGCTGTACTGCAAGTATCTTTGAGGAAGCATTGGGCGCCTCACCCAGCTGATCATCGACATATTGCAGATGATTGTCTATTACGGCATAGTTTCCGCTAAGTGCACCGGTGCGGAAAGGCGATGCCTCCCATGTATCATAAACACCCAAAGACTTATAATCCTGTCTCTCGAATGTCACCTCTGTCTGCGCAAATGCAACCATTGGCAATGCAAGGGCAGCAAGTGCAAATAATTTACTGTACTTCATAATTAATCCAATGATTTACATTAATAAATACCAACTTTGCTTATAAGAGGACAAGCCTTGCTGTCCTCAATGACAATGCGCACGGCTTTTGCTTTGAAACCGCTTCCGTAACTGTCGGATGTACTTCCATGGAGAGGGATAATTCTCTTGTAACCCACAGTTGTTGTCTCTACATTTGAAGCGCGGCGTGTCCAGTTATTGCCATCCTCGCTTGTCTCAATATGGAATTTCTTCACACGCTGTCCCTTGGCTATGTACTCCATAATCTCGACGTAACGTACAGTCTGTGCATTGTCCCATGTAAGCGTAATTGTATTCTCAATCACTCCGTCATTCGATGCCCAGTAGGTATCCTTATTGCCGTCGTTCATGTTTGCAGCCTCATAGTTACGGCCGGCACCTGCTGTACGTGTATCGCTAACTGTAATCCTTGCCTTGAGGGCAAGGTCGTTGCCCAAACGGTCTTCTATGAGCTTACCCATTCCGACAAGTGAATTGACCGAAGCTTGGGGAAGGATACCGGCTTTATTTGGGGGAATATTAAGAATAAGTGTTGAATTGCGGCCTACTGTCTCAAGATACATCTGGAAGAGACGCTCCGAAGTGAGTGGCGACTCTCCGTCGTGATAGAACCATCCCTGATTTGTTGCTTTGGCATCACTCTCACCCGGCAACCAGTACCAACCATTTTCTGTTCCATACATACCGTTGCTCTCGGGAGAGTAGTCGCGGTTCTCGGGCGACCAGTTTGTCTGTCCTGCCCAACCAGCCTCGTTACCAATCCAGCGTGCTTCACCACCAACACCCCACATTACGCAATCGGGGCACACTTTGTGTATGCTGTCGCGCAGGTTAGGTACATCGTAATAGGTTGCGCGGTCGACATTGACAGTGGTGTTGCGACCACCGTAGTAACCGCTACCGCCGTTTGCACCGTCGAACCACATCTCGAACTGGTCGGTACCATAAGCTGCAAGCTCGGCACACTGACGAAGGAAAACATCCTTTACATATTTATCGGTTCCATAGTGTACACTGTTACGGTCCCAAGGAGATACATAGAAACCATATTTAAGTCCCAAATCCCTTGCAGCATCGGCAAAGTCGCGGGGGATGTTTACTGCACGGCCATACTCATTGCCCGAGTTTGTCACATTATGTTCAGTAGTCTCTGTGGGCCACAAGCAGAAACCGTCGTGATGCTTTACAACTGCAATACCACCACGCATACCTGCCTGTTTGGCAACCTCGAGCCATTGGCGGGGGTTAGGAGCTGCAGTAGGAGCAAATCTCTGACGATTCTCATCGCCATTACCCCACTCGAGTCCTGTATACGTATTCATACCATAGTGGAAGAATGCATAGAACTCTGTCTCTTGCCACTTAAGCTGTCGTGGGTGAGGCACAGGGTGCACTTCTACCGGCTCATTGTCGGGATTGGCCGGAATCTCATTCTTAAGTTCAAGCTGCGCCGAAACTGCCGTAGGGAAGAAAAGCCCTGCCAACAGCATCGGTTTTAACAGTTCTGAAATTTTTCTCATAAGTACTATTGTTTAATAAAATTTATTGTTCTGCGCGTTTTGTGCATAGTATGCTTACATTATTCAAAAATGGATAAATAATATTAATGGGCAAAATAACCAAAGTTGATTTTATATTTTTTTAACATACTCTTTCACTCTTATAGGAATTTCATCTGATATTCAACGTGAATGAGGCAAGTACAAAACAATAAAAAACATCTGTTCAATTTCTCGAACAGATGTTACATGGAAAATGGAATTGCTCGCTAAGATTTCTCAATCTTGAGAATTCCCCTACTTGCTATTTCTAACTTTTCGTATCGTTCAATAAGCCGTGGCATACGCGAAAGACGCATGGACAGGCGCATAAGACAATCATTGTCGAACACCTGCTCCACCACCTTAGGCTCCTCTTCCTTGACAACGCGCAATACATCATTGAGCAGTTCATAAGGAAAGCGCAGCACTATCTCGTCGTTAATGGTCTTTTCAATATGCTCCACCGAGTCGAGTGCTTCGGCTGCAGCTATCCTATAAGCAACTATCAAGCCACTTGTACCCAATTTTACACCGCCAAAATAGCGTACCACAATCACAAGGACATTCGTAAGTTCCTTGCTATGTATCTGCCCAAGAATGGGCTTTCCGGCAGTTCCCGAAGGCTCACCGTTATCATTGGCACGCTCCTGCTCGCCACGCTCTCCCAAGCGGTAGGCATAACAGACGTGTCGGGCATCGTAGTACTTCTTCTGATAGGCCTCGACATGCTCCTTAACCTCTTCGACCGTCTTTACAGGAATGGCAAAAGCGAGGAACTTGCTCCGCTTTTCGGAGTAAGTTCCCTCGCCGGCTATATCTATTGTCTTATATACGTCCTCGGGTAACATTACGAGAGTTTATGTATTACAAGTCCCGAGCGCAGTTTAGGCTCGAACCATGTTGTCTTTGGAGGCATTATATTGCCTGTATCGGCAATATCCACCAACTGTTTCATCGATACGGGATAAAGCGCCAAGGCCGCCTTCATCTCACCGCTGTCAACACGACGCTCAAGCTCGCCAAGACCGCGTATTCCACCTACGAAATCGACACGTTTGCTTGTTCTGAGGTCTTTTATACCCAATATCTTATCGAGTATCAGATTCGATGATATTGTAACATCGAGCACACCTATGGGATCGCTGTCGTCGTATGTACCGGGCTTGGCTGTGAGACTATACCACACACCCTCGAGGTAGAGTGCAAAGTTGTGCAATGCACATGGCTTGTATATATCCGAGCCTTTGGCCTCAACCTCGAAATCGGCACTCAGGGCATCAAGGAACTGAGCCGCGCTAAGGCCGTTAAGGTCTTTTACCACACGATTGTAGTCGATGATTGTCAGCTGGCTTGAGGGGAAACATACAGCCATGAAATAGTTGTACTCCTCGTTGCCTTTGTGAGCTGGATTATTGTCGGCCTTCTCTTTTCCGACAAGCGCAGCAGCTGCCGAACGATGATGTCCGTCGGCAATATACAGCGCAGGCATCGACGCAAACTCTTCTGTAATGACTCGTATATCATCATCATTATCTATCACCCACAACTGATGGCGGAATCCATCGAGTTGCGCGGTAAAATCGTATTCGGGAGCATCTGTCACATATTTTGCAACAAGAGCATCGAGAGCATCGTTGTCGGGATAGGCGAAAAAGACCGGCTCGATATTGGCATCGTTCACACGCACATGTTTCATACGGTCCTCTTCCTTATCCTTGCGGGTGAGCTCATGCTTCTTGATTACTCCGTTCATATAATCATCTACATACGCACATACAACAAGACCATACTGGGTCTTTCCATTCATAGTCTGCGCATATATATAGTACTGCTCTTTATCGTCCTGCACGAGCCATCCCTCTTTTTGGAACTTCGCAAAGTTCTCGGCAGCCTTTGCATATACCTGAGGCTCGTGCTCGTCGGTACCAACCGGGAAATCAATCTCGGGACGGATAATATGATAGAGCGACATTTCGTTGTCACCGGCCTCGGCACGCGCCTCGTCAGAGTTCAATACGTCATAGGGACGGCTCTGAACCTTCTCTACAAGGTTTTTGGGAGGACGCACTCCCTTAAAAGGTTTTACAACAGCCATATTATTGTTATATTATGCAGCACACCGCGGTGTGCTGCTTCTCTTTAATTACTTGTTTACTCTGAAACGTTCGTTTCCATTCTCAAAGAAGTCGACAATCTGCTTTGCTGCAGCAATTCCGGCATTTACATTAGCTTCGGCTGTCTGCGCACCCATCTTCTTGGGAGTGGCAAAGAAGCGTCCTTCGAACTTTGCAAATTCATCCAAAGCATCGGGAGCGACATCTGTCACATACTTGATATCGGGACGTGCCGCCATTACCTCGAGCAACTCAGGCTCGTTGATAACCTCTTTACGCGCTGTATTCACAAGCAATGCAGGCTTGGGCATTGAACCAACGAGAGCAGCACCAATTGAGTGTTTTGTCTCGGGAGTCGCAGGGATATGTATTGAAACCACATCACATGTGCTGTAGAGTTCCTCAACGGTATCAACGCGTTTCACACCATCGGCATCAACAATCTCTTGGGGCGTGTAGCAGTCGTAGATGTATATATCCATTCCAAAGCCTTTGGCAATTCGACCCACATTGCGGCCTACGTTACCATAGGCATGGATTCCCAACTTCTTGCCTTTAAGCTCGGTTCCCGATGTTCCGTTATACATATTGCGGCAAGCATATACCATCATACCGAAAGCAAGCTCGGCTACCGCATTTGCATTCTGTCCGGGGGTGTTCATCACACACACATTGTGCGCAGTTGCAGCTGCAAGGTCGACATTGTCGTAACCTGCACCGGCACGCACGACTATCTTAAGATTCTTGGCTGCTGCAAGCACATCCTCATCTACCTTATCACTGCGGATTATCACTGCGTCCACATCGGCAACAGCATCCAGCAACTGCTGTTTATCGCTATATTTTTCGAGCATGCACAACTCATAGCCGGCACCCTCTACTACCTCTTTTATACCCTTTACGGCAACAGCGGCAAAGGGTTTTTCGGTTGCAACAAGTATCTTTTTCATTGTCTGCCGCATCAATTAATGGTTCTTCTGAAAATCTTTCATACACTCGACAAGGGCCTGCACAGCCTCGAGAGACAATGCATTGTAGCACGATGCACGGAAACCGCCTATTGAACGGTGACCCTTGATACCTACCATGCCCTTAGACTGTGCATAAGCCATGAAATCAGCCTCAAGTTCCTTATACTCGTCGGCCATTACAAAGTCGATATTCATAAGCGAACGATCCTCTACTGCAGCTGTTCCACGGAAGAGAGGGTTGCGGTCAATCTCGCCATAAAGAAGCTCGGCACGCTCAAGCGCACGGCGCTGCATCTCTTTCACACCACCCTGTGCCTTAATCCAACGCAAATTCTGCATTGCAGAATAGATGGGCAATACGGGAGGAGTATTGAACATTGAACCGCCTTCGATGTGTGTACGATAGTCGAGCATTGTGGGGATTGTACGTGACACTTTGCCAAGAGCATCATTCTTTACGATAACGAATGTCACACCCGAGGGAGCAAGATTCTTTTGCGCTCCACCATAGATGCAGGCATATTTGCTTACATCGACAGGACGTGAGAAGATATCCGATGACATATCGGCAATGAGGGGTACAGGAGAGTCAATATCTGTACGGATTTCTGTTCCGTATATTGTATTGTTCGTTGTTATATGGAAATAATCGGCATCTGTGGGAATGACATAATCCTTAGGAATGTAGCAATATGTCTTATCCTTAGACGATGCAACCTCGACAGCCTCACCGAAATTCTTGGCCTCTTTCAACGCCTTATTTGCCCAAGTACCTGTATTCAGGTAAGCAGCCTTCTTGTTCAGGAAGTTATAAGGTACCATACAGAACTGCATACTTGCACCACCACCAAGGAAAAGCACCGAGTAACCCTCGGGAATATCGAGCAGCTCTTTGAACAGAGCGACAGCCTCATCCAACACTGCCTGAAAATCCTTGGAACGGTGACTGATTTCAAGAATCGACAAACCCGAGCCATTTAAATCAAGCACTGCTTTTGCTGTATTCTCAATAACCTCACGCGGCAAAACCGAAGGACCGGCATTAAAATTAAATTTCTTCATATATTCTTGTGTTTCAATTAATACTCTATCTTAAATAAAAGTATGTGCTGCACAAACAGCACATACACAGCTGCGAAGTTAACATTTTTTTTATTAACTTTATTATTTTCAGACTTTTTTTCACCGTTTTAATGAAAAAAGAGTAAAAATAGCACATTGCAACGGGAAATGTGCAGACAAAAAACTATTTTATCACCACATTCCCGACTATATGAACAAAATTATCCCCTTACCGGTTCTACAACAGTCTTCAAACCTTTGATTTTTTCCCCGTTGAGCAGCTTTATTGCCTCACGCGCAGCGGAACGCTTCACTGCGACATAGGCATAACGCTCGAACAGCGCAATTGCACCTACATCCTCGCGCCTCAACTGCGCCTTTTTCATAAGAAAACCAGCAATGTCGCCACGGCTTATCTTATCGCGCTTCCCCTTACCAATATACAAAGCCATCCATGAGGGGATTTCGGGCAGAGTGAGTTTCTTTGGCAATTTAAACTCCTTGATATCCTCGGGCACAAAATCGGGCAGGTCGTGATTGTGAAAAGCTATCATATAGATAGCACCGCCTGCGTCCCATCGCGCAGTACGTCCGTTACGGTGCGTAAACACCTCATTCGTCATAGGTCGCTGATAGTGAATGACATGACGCACATCTTTTATATCCAGTCCGCGTGCTGCGAGGTCGGTACTTACAAGGATATTGGCACATCCGCTCGAAAAGCGGTAAAGCGCAAGTTCACGATCTTTCTGCTCGAGCGCACCATGATAGGCCGAAACGACAAGCCTGTTCTTGGCAAGAAACGAACGCACCTCTTCGACCGTCTCGCGGAAATTACAGAAGACGATTGCAGGCTCGTCGGCAACGGCACACAGCAGATTATACAGTGCCTGCAGCCTCTCTTCGTGCACCGTAGTGACCTTATAGAAGGACATGCGTCCGGTAGGATTATCGTCGCTGCCGCGAAAATCGAGGCGCTTTATATCCTCTGCACCTGCAAACTCGGGAATTTCATCGCAGTCGGTAGCCGACAGCAAGAAACGCGAGACAACATCGGGCAACAACCCAAGTAGCTGCTGCATCTCGTCGCAGAAACCCATCTCGAGACACTTGTCAAACTCATCTATGACAAGCAGTTTGCAAAGTTCTGTAGAAAAGGCACCCTTTGTAAGATGATCAATAAGACGCCCGGGAGTACCCACAACCACGCAAGGCGAACTGTTCTGCAACAGGGCAAGCTCCTCGTGCATGGGGCGGCCGCCATAAAGCGCAACCATACGAAATGCGGCATTCATAGGACGCCACACCTCGGATATCTGCTTGGCAAGCTCACGCGAGGGCACAATTATTACAGCCTGAACAGCGCCTGCCGCAGCATCGAGCCTCTCGAGCATAGGCAAAAGATAGGCCAAAGTCTTACCGCTGCCCGTAGGCGAAAGCAACACCATGCTGTTATTATCGCGGCAATGCTCCACCGCACACTTTTGCATTGCGTTAAGTTCTTCAATACCCAATTTACGCAATGCCACATCCAGTATTCTTGTATTTTCCATAATCCCTACAACTAAAAATCTGTTTTAAACCAAAGAGATTTCTCACTCTTTATTGCATCAAGGAGCTTTGCTGCCACCTCAACCATATCCATATTCTCTGCTGCTACGTTCCTTGTCTCGTCAAACTCGCCATCAATCTTTTTGAACAGCTGCGGCTCTGTGGAATAGCCCGTCGCAATCTTAGGACCCCAAGGAACCATAGCAGGGCCACCTTTCGGCTCAATATATTTCCAATCACCATAAATCAGCGAGAGTGTATGGTTAGAGGCCATCTCAACAGCAAAAGGACGTCCGCCACAGGAATCACCAAGCCAAACAGCAAGTTCATCGGCATTGCCATCCGAAGAGAGGCTGTCACACCCATTCAAGCCTATAAGCTTAGCCATTGCCTCGAGAAAATCTATCTGTGACACAAGAGCCCCGCTGATGCCCGAAGGCTTCACTTTCGCAGGCCAATGCACAATAAACGGCACTCGTGTACCTGCCTCAAAAGCACTGTATTTGCCACCACACAGACCGCCCATGGGAGAGTGCTCACCAACAAGCTGCTCGGCACCATCGTCATAGCCGTCGTCGAGTACAGGCCCGTTATCGCTCGTAAGCACAATGAGCGTATTGTCGAGCAATCCCTGTTGCCTGAGTGCACGCACAATCTCGCCCACACACCAGTCGAACTGAGCAATGGCATCGCCACGCATACCCATGCTGCTCAGTCCACGAAACCTTTCGTGCGGAAAACGCGGCACATGCACATCGTTTGTAGCAAAATACATAAAGAAAGGAACATCGGCGTTCTTCTCTATAAAATCGACTGCCTTTAGAGTTATACTGTCGGCTATATTCTCATCTTTCCAAAGGGCATTTCCCCCACCCTTCATATAACCGATGCGTCCGATACCATTGACTATGGACATATCGTGCCCATGCGAGTGTCTTTGATTATAGAGCAGCCGGGGGTTATCGCGTCCGGTAGGCTCGCCATCAAAATTTCTCTCATAACTCACATAGATAGGAGCCGAGGCATCGTAATTGGCAACCTGTCCGTTCTCAATGAAGACACAAGGCACTCTGTCGGCCGTTGCAGCCATTATATAGGAGTAGTCGAAACCTATATCTGCAAGAGCCGGCGTCAGAGGCTTATTCCAGTTCTGTCTGCCACTCTCGGCACCCAATCCCAAATGCCATTTTCCAAAGGCGGCAGTCGCGTAGCCTGCATCCTTAAAAGCATCGGCGACGGTATATTGGCTCGGAGAGATTATCATGGCCGCATCACCGGCTGCGACATCGGTGCCACTCTTGCGCCACGGATATTCACCGGTGAGCAGAGCATAGCGCGAAGGGGTGCTTGTTGAGGCTACCGAATGGGCATTTGTAAAGCGCAGACCACCTTTGGCAAGAGAATCCGCATTGGGAGTAGCCACCCCCTTTGCACCATAACATCCCAAATCGCCATATCCCAAATCATCGGCATATATCAGCACCACATTGGGCCTTTCGCACTCTTGCGCGACCGAAAAGGCCGGAAAAGCACAAAACAACGGCAAGAGTCCCCATTTAAAACTTCCTTTCATCGAATAGCACATTTTTCAGTCAGCGAAGTTAAGCATTTTGTCTCATTCTGCGAAACGACTGCCTACAAAAGAGAAAAACTGCCAAATTGACACAATAATTCGTATAAAAAAACTACCTTTGCCGAGTTTTTGTCACATAAAACCACTTGGCAAACTATTTGTTATAGATTTATAAACAAACGAACAACGATCATGAGCAATAAAGAGAAAAATATCGAAGAGAATGAGATTCTTAACGAGAACGTTGCAGAAAACGCAGCGGCACAGCAGGAAGAATCATTGACAGGCGAGGAACAACAGCGCAGCGAATTGGACGAGGCGAACGAAAAGATAGCAGAGCTCAACGACAAATATCTGCGTCAGGTTGCCGAGTTCGACAACTACCGCAAACGCACAATGAAAGAGAAAGCCGAGCTTATCAAGAACGGTGGCGAGCGTGTAATGGAATCGATACTGCCCGTGCTCGATGACTTTGAACGTGCATTGCAGAACATGAGCAAAGACGAGAATGCAAAAGAGATACTTACCGGTATCGAATTGATATATAACAAATTCACAAGCATCTTAAAGCAGAACGGTCTTCAGAAGATTGAAACCGAAGGCAAAGACTTCGACACCGATTATCACGAAGCGATCGCAATGGTACCTGCACCGGCCGAAGAACTGAAGGGCAAAGTGCTCGACTGTGTTCAGACAGGTTACATGCTAAACGACAAAGTAATACGCCACGCTAAAGTAGCAGTGGGAGAATAATAACACGACATGGCAAAACGAGACTATTACGAAGTGCTGGGAGTCGACAAGAGCGCCTCGGCCAATGACATAAAAAAAGCATATCGCCGCTTGGCTATGCAGTACCACCCCGACAAGAACCCCGGGGACAAAACAGCCGAAGAGAAATTCAAAGAGGCTGCAGAAGCATACAGCATATTGAGCGATGCCGACAAGAAGGCACGATACGACCAGTTCGGTCACGAAGGCATGAACGGACCCGAAGGATTCGGCGGGTTCAGCGGACAGGGAATGGACATGAACGACATATTCTCGATGTTCGGCGATATCTTCGGAGGCGGATTCGGTGGATTCGGCGGAGGCGGACGCGCACAGCAAACACGCTATCGCGGTACCGACCTGCGAGTTAAGGTCAAGATGAACCTTGTAGAGATACTCGAGGGTACCACAAAGAAATTCAAGCTGAAGAAATATGTAGCATGTACACACTGCAACGGCAGCGGTGCCGAAGGCAATGCCATGGAGACATGTCCCGACTGTAAAGGAACAGGTCGCACAGTACGTACCGTGCGCACCCCATTCGGAATCATGAACAGCGAGAGCGTTTGTCCCAAATGTGGCGGCGAGGGCAAAATAATAAAGAACCGATGCAGCCACTGTAACGGCGACGGCATTGTAATGGGCGAAGAGATTGTAGAGGTACAGATTCCTGCCGGTGTAGCCGAGGGCATGCAGCTGTCGATGCGCGGCAAAGGAAACGCAGGCAAGCGCAACGGTATCGCAGGCGACCTTCTGATACAGATTGAAGAGGAGAAGCACCCGCAACTGATACGCGACGAGAAGGACCTCATCTACAACCTTTTGCTCGACATCCCCACAGCAACACTTGGCGGTGTGGTTGAGATACCTACGATAAAAGAGAATGTCAGACTCACCATTGAACCCGGAACGCAGCCCGGAAAGGCATTGCGACTACGTGGCAAGGGATTGCCCATGCTCAATGAATATGGCAAAGGCGACATTGTAGTAAACGTAAGCGTATACATCCCCGAGACACTCACAAAAGAGGAGAAAAAGACAATCGAGCATTTCAAGGAATCGGACAACTTCAAGCCCACAGAGAGCATCAAGGAGCAGATTTTCCGCCGTTTCCGCAATTTATTCGACTAAGGAACTAGCAACATCCTCATGACCTACGAACAGACAATAGAATACCTTTTCAACTGCGCACCCGCTTTCCAGCAGGTGGGCAGTTCTGCATATAAGGAGGGGCTGAGCAACACATTGCTGCTCGACGAACACTTCGGTCATCCCCACCGCAGCTACCGCACAATACACGTTGCAGGAACAAACGGCAAAGGCTCGACTTCGCACACACTTGCAGCCATTCTTCAGGCAGCAGGATACAAGGTAGGCCTCTACACCTCGCCACACCTCATTGATTTTCGCGAGCGCATACGCGTAAACGGCACACCGGCAAGCAAGGAGTTTGTCATTGATTTCGTAGAGAAGGAACGTCACTTTTTCGAGCCGTTGCAGCCTTCATTCTTTGAGCTCACCACAGCCATGGCATTCCTCTACTTTGCCAAGGAAAAGGTTGACGTTGCCATAATAGAAGTAGGCTTGGGAGGCCGTCTCGACTGCACCAACATCATCATGCCCGATGCATGCATAATCACCAACATAAGCCCCGACCACACCCAGTTCCTCGGCAACACATTGGAAAAGATTGCATTCGAAAAGGCAGGAATAATGAAACGCGGAATACCTGCAATCATAGGCGAGACAACACCCGAGACAAAAGAAGTATTCCTGAGCCATGCTGCTGCCATGGAGACGCCGCTCCATTTTGCCGAAGAAAAAAAACCGCTTATATGCGCAACACCTGCAGACGAGGGTTACGAATACACAACCACCATATACGGCAATATAAAAGGCGAATTGGGTGGCGAATATCAGATTAAGAACACCAATACAATACTGACCGCAATAGGTATTCTGAAAGAGAAAGGGTACAAGATAGACGGCAAGGCTATTCAAGAAGGATTTAGGAATGTGACATCGCTCACAGGACTCATGGGACGATGGCAGAAGGTAGGTGAAAGCCCACGCACCGTATGTGATGCCGGCCACAATATCGGAGGAATAGGATACATAGTCGAGCAACTGAAAAAGCAGAAATGCAGGCAGTTGCGCATTATCTTTGGAATGGTCAACGACAAGGACATCAGCAGCGTGCTTGCCATGATGCCAAAAGATGCCGCATATTACTTTACCCAAGCAAGTGTCGCGCGCGCACTGCCATGCAGGGAGCTGAAAAAACAGGCATCGACATACGGCCTTGAAGGCTGCTGCTACAACAACGTATCAGAGGCACTGAAGACCGCATACAGAGAAGCTGACAAAGAGGACTTCATATTCATCGGAGGCAGTTGTTTCATTGTAGCCGACCTGCTGTCGAGCCTTGACCGAAACTAATCAGATACACTCAAAAGAGAAGCTACAAATAACTTTTCGCCCGTTCTTGAAACAAAAATGAGAAAAAGCGTCATAGAGATGTCTAAAAATATCTTTATTTTGTTTTGAAGTAAGCCATATTTTTATTTTATTTGCAAACTACTTTGCGAAGATATGTCGTGTTTACAAGCATGTACATAGAACATCTTTGCATAATTTTTCATTTTATTGATGCTGACACAGATAAGATGAGAAAGTTTTACGACGAATAACAATGCGAAAAAATAGAGATATATGAGCTCTACAGAGAACAACCTATCACAATTGAAGGCCGCCGACTTCAAAAAGACAATCGACGGAAAAGAGACCGCACTTTTCATTCTCAAGAACAAGAAAGGCTGCGAAGTGGCAATAACAAACTATGGAGGTGCAATATGCAGCATCATGGTTCCCGACAAGGAGGGCAATTACGCCAATGTAATCCAGGGACATGACAGCATCGACAATCTGTTGAACAGCCCCGAACCATTCCTAAGCACATTGGTAGGTCGCTATGGCAACCGTATCTGCAAAGGAAAGTTCACTCTCGAAGGAAAAGAATACAATTTGGCAATAAACAACGGTCCCAACCACCTGCACGGTGGACCCACAGGATTCCACGCACGCGTTTGGGATGCCGAGATGCCCGATTCTCAAACCCTAAAGCTGCATTACCTCTCAGCCAACATGGAAGAGGGATTCCCCGGTAACCTTGATGTAACAGTAATCTACACTTTCAACGATGAGAACGAACTCACCATCGACTACAAGGCTACAACCGACAAAACAACAATTGTAAACCTCACAAGCCACGGTTTCTTCTCACTTTCGGGTATCAAGAATCCCACTGCAACAGTAGACAATCTCATTTGCCATATAAATGCCGATTTCTTTGTCCCCGTTGACGAGACTTCAATTCCCAATGGCATTATAGCCCCCGTAAAAGGCACAGCATTCGACTTTACAACTCCCACCGAGGTTGGCGCACGCATTGATGCCGACGAGGAGCAGATCAAGTTTGGCGTAGGCTACGACCACTGCTATGTACTCAACAAGAAGGAGGTTGGCGAGCTCAGCTACGCAGCAAAGATAACAGAACCCATCAGCGGCCGTACAATGGAAGTTTATACAACCGAACCCGGTGTTCAGGTTTACACCTCTAACTGGCACAGCGGCTTTGCAGGTGCACACGGTGCTACATTCCCCAAACGCAGCGCAATCTGTTTCGAGGCACAGCATTTCCCCGATTCACCCAACCGCGCTCACTTCCCCAGCGTTATATTGAAGCCCGGTGAACTCTATTCACAAGTTACCGTTTATAAATTCGGAGTAGAGAAATAACTGTAAAACAATAATAATAAAATAAACTAAAATTTAACATCATGAGTCAGCAAACAAAACAATGGGGAGCCATCATAGTCATGATCGCGCTCTTCGCAATGATTGCCTTCGTGACCAACTTGTGTTCACCTATGGCAAACATCATCAAGGCACAAGGCGAAATTTCAGAGGTTCTTGCGCAAATCGGTAACTACGGTAACTTTGTTGCATATCTTATTATGGGTATTCCCGCAGGTATGCTTATATCAAAGTATGGTTACAAGAAGACAGCTCTTTTGGGTCTTGCCATCGGTATCACAGGTATCATTATCCAATGGTTGAGCGGACAGTTCAATGCTCAGGAGAACCTTGGTCTTGTATTTACAATATACCTTATCGGTGCTTTCATCGCAGGTTTCTGTATGTGTATCCTCAACTGCGTTGTTAACCCCATGCTCAACATCCTTGGCGGTGGCGGTAACAGCGGTAACCAGCTCATCCAGCTCGGTGGTGTATTCAACTCATCTGCAGCCGTTGCAGTATACATCATCATGGGTGCCCTCATTGGTGAGATC
Source organism: uncultured Bacteroidaceae bacterium (assembly GCA_904501775.1). Taxonomy (GTDB): domain Bacteria; phylum Bacteroidota; class Bacteroidia; order Bacteroidales; family Bacteroidaceae; genus HGM04593. The sequence continues at coordinate 24,504 of CAJGCJ010000009.1, forward strand.
ACAAAGGACACAGCCATTTCTGATGCAACTCCCGCGCTTATGATTGCTCTCGGTATCTTCGTGATAGCATTCATCGTATTGCTTTTCACTAAGATTGAGGAGCCCGAGCAGGCACCTGTTGACGTAAACCTTATCAAAGGCGCTTTGAAGTACCGTCACTTTGTTCTTGGTATCGTTGCTATATTCCTTTACATGGGTATTGAAGTAGGTGTTCCCACATACGTAAACATGTATCTTGTAAATACTCCTTCTTTGGGTATTTCGGCAGCAACAGCAGGTCTTATAGTAGCTGTTTACTGGTTCATGATGCTTATCGGCCGTTTCGTTGGAGCAAGTATCGGTAGCAAAGTATCAAGCCGCGCAATGATTACAACAGTATCTATCGCGACATTGGTTCTTGTTGCATTTGGTATGTTCTCTGATCCCGCAACAACAGTAGAGGTTCCCGGTATCGATTGGGGTACACTTACTGTAATCTGGGCTAACGTTCCCGTTGGTATCTTTGCATTCCTTCTTGTAGGTCTTTGCACATCTGTTATGTGGGGCGGTATCTTCAATATGGCAGTTGAAGGCTTGGGTAAATATACAGCTGTTGCATCGGGTATCTTTATGACAATGGTATTCGGTTGCGCTGTAATGCTTGCAATTCAGGCACAGGTTGCTGAAATGACAAGCTACATGACAAGCTATTGGGTTGTACTCTTCTGCGCAGCTTACCTGTTGTTCTACGCACTCGTAGGTTCAAAACCCGCAAAAAAGTAATTTTTGATAATTAACATATATTTTTCAACACATAAAACATTACGACTATGGATATAGAATTTGTAAGAAGTCGTTTCATCAAGCATTTCGACGGAACAACAGGAAGCGTATATGCATCTCCCGGCCGCATCAACCTTATCGGTGAGCACACCGACTACAATAATGGTTTCGTATTCCCCGGTGCAGTGAACAAAGGTATCATTGCCGAGCTTAAGCCCAACGGAACTGACAAAGTTTGCGCTTACTCAATTGACGAGAAGGATTATGTAGAGTTTGGTTTGAACGAAGAGGATTGCCCCCGTGCATCTTGGGCAAAGTATATCTTCGGTGTTTGCCGCGAGATGATCAAGCGTGGTGTACCCGTTAAGGGTTTCAACACTGCATTTGCAGGTGATGTCCCCCTCGGTGCTGGTATGTCTTCATCAGCAGCATTGGAGAGCACTTATGCTTACGCTTTGAACGACCTCTATGGCGAGAACAAAATCGACAAGTTCGAGCTTGCAAAGGTTGGTCAGGCAACCGAGCACAACTATGTAGGTGTTAAGTGCGGTATCATGGACCAGTTCGCAAGCGTATTCGGCAAGGCAGGCAGCCTCATCCGTCTCGATTGCCGTTCACTCGAGTACCAGTACTTCCCCTTCAAGCCTCAGGGTTACAAGCTCGTTCTTCTTAACACATGCGTTAAGCACGAACTTGCAGGTTCACCCTACAACGAGCGTCGCTTGAGCTGCGAGCATGTAGCTGAAGTTATCAAGAGCAAGCACCCCGAGATCGAGTCATTGCGTGACGCAAACTTCGAAATGCTCGAGGAGGTTAAGGCTGAGTTGAAGGCTGAGGATTACAACCGTGCAAAATATGTTATCGGTGAAGTTGAGCGCGTACTCGACGTATGTAACGCTCTCGAGGCCGGTGACTATGAGACTGTAGGTAAGAAGATGTATGAGACACACTTCGGTCTCAGCAAAGATTATCAGGTTAGCTGCGAAGAGCTCGATTACCTTGTAGACATTGCTATTGACTGTGGTGTAACAGGTGCACGTATGATGGGTGGTGGCTTCGGCGGCTGCACAATCAACCTTGTAAAAGAGGAGTTGTACGACATCTTCATCGCTGAGGCTGAGAAGCGTTATAAAGAGCAGTATGGCAAGTTGCCTAAGGTTTATGACGTAGTTATCGGCGACGGCTCACGTAAGCTTTGCTAATTATCAACAGCAACATAAAACTAAAAATGGCGCAACCCTGCGGTTGCGCCATTTTTATATATCATAGATGTGAATTATATACTTTACACGCCACGCATTGTAAGCGATATCCTGCGTCGCTTCAGATCGACCTCAATCACACGCACCATCACCTGTTGACCGAGTTTAACGACATCCGAGGGTGACGACACGAACTTATCGGCCAGTTGAGAAATATGCACAAGACCATCCTGATGCACACCGATATTCACAAATGCGCCAAAAGCTGTAATGTTGGAAACAAGTCCGGGAAGCACCATACCCTCACGCAAGTCCTCAATCTCATGTACATTCGGATCAAATGAAAAGGCCTTAGCCTGTTCGCGCGGGTCGAGTCCGCGTTTATTAAGTGCCTCCATTATATCCAACAGTGTAGGCATACCCACCTTGTCGGTAACATACGCCTCAAGTTTCACGCCCTTACGCAACTCCGCATCTGTGATAAAGCGTTCAAGTGCAACACCGGCATCCTTAGCCATACGGGCCACAACAGAATATGATTCGGGATGCACCGCAGTGTTGTCGAGCAAGTCATCCCCACCTACGACACGCAAGAACCCGGCAGCCTGCTCATAAGCCTTGTTACCCAAACGGGGAACTTTCAGCAGTTCCTTTCTTGTGCGGAAATCTCCGTTTGCTGCACGGTACCTGACAATATTTGCAGCCAATGCAGAACCAAGACCCGAAACATATGTAAGAATCTGCTTAGTGGCAGTGTTAACATTCACACCTACCATATTCACACAACTCTCTACCACTGTATTCAACCTATCCTTCAGCTTTGTTTGGTCGACACTATGCTGATATTGTCCAACTCCTATTGAACGTGGCTCTATCTTCACAAGCTCCGACAGGGGGTCTATAAGACGACGACCTATAGAGACTGCGCCGCGTACCGTTACATCCTCCTCTGGAAACTCTTCGCGTGCCACTGCCGATGCGGAATAGACCGATGCACCATCCTCGTTCACCGAAAATATTTCGGGAGAAAGCGAGAGAGAACGCACAAAATCCTCGGTCTCACGTCCGGCGGTGCCGTTGCCTATGGCAAAAGCCTCAATTCTATACTCTTTGACCCATTTCACAATCTTTTCGGCAGCTGCCTCCTTATCATTCTGAGGCGGATGCGGATATATCACTGAATGAAAGAGCAGATTGCCCTGCGCATCGAGTGCCACCACCTTGCATCCTGTACGGAATCCGGGATCTATTGCAAGGACCCTCTTCTGCCCCAACGGCGATGACAGGAGCAGCTGACGCAGATTATCTGCAAAAACAGCTATAGCCTCGTCATCGGCATGCTGCTTGCAGTTTCCTAAAGTCTCATTCTCTATAGAGGGCGAAAGCAGACGCTTGAAACCATCAGCAATTGCACTCTGCATATACTTGGCCGTTGTAGAGCCCCGTTTCATAAAGAGACGTTCAAGTTTCTCTACAGCCCTGTCATTGTCGACCGTTATTGAGACACGCAAAAAGCCCTCTTCCTCGCCTCGCATCATTGCAAGCAGACGGTGTGAAGTAACACGCGCCACCGGTTCGCTCCAATCGTAGTAATCGGCATACTTAATTCCGTCGGCCTCTTTTCCTTTTACCACCTTAGAGACTACCGAGCCAAACTTAGCAAAGATGTAACGCATCTCGTTTCGTGCATTCTCATCCTCGGACACAACCTCGGCAATGATGTCACATGCACCAGAGAGAGCATCCTCGATAGCCGGAACATCCTTGCTGACAAAGCACTGTGCCCTGCCATCTATATTTTTTTCGCTCTGCATCATAATTATCTGAGCAAGTGGCTCAAGGCCACGTTCCTTGGCTATCGTAGCACGTGTACGCCTTTTCGGACGATAAGGCAGATATATATCCTCGAGCACAGTCGCATCGAAACACTCTTCAATGCGTTTCTTAAGCTCTGGTGTAAGCTTGCCCTGTTCCTCAATGGTAGCCAGAATAGTCTCTTTGCGTTGAACCAACTGTGTCAGTTTCTCGTACAAATCCTTTATGGCTCCAATGGCGACTTCATCGAGCGAGCCTGTAGCCTCTTTACGGTAGCGTGCAATAAAAGGGACCGTAGCACCATCGTTCAACAACGCAATAGTATTTTTCACCTTGTCGGCAGCAATGCCTGATTGTTCTGATATTATCTTTATCAACATAAACTGAATTATTATTTAAGCGAAGATACTACAAATCATCAGACAACAGAATAACACATGCCTAAAAAACATTTTGAAGTAATGTTAATTATAGCTAATTTTGCGAACAAATCAGATGCCATTGGCATCCAATCTACATATACATGAAACAGGATACACTATCAAAGATAAAAAGCAATAAATATTCCATCTTGTATCTGTTGCTTTATCAGCCATTTATATTCGTATTTATGGCACATCTGTTCAATAAAGATTCGCGAGTGATACCCGAATCGTGGCAGATGACAGAGATGCTTATAAATTTCCAGTCGGGATTTATCAGACGCGGACTTACCGGTGAGATTTTTTATCAGCTTGCGCCATACATAAATGTACAGTTGGCTGTATATATTTTTTGCTTTGCATGCGTATTGTTTCTATTCTACCTGATAATCAAGGAGACAATCCGCAAAGGCTATTCAATTCTGTTATTACCGTCGGCATTCTTTCTATCATCACTTTTTGCAGCTAACGCAGTGTGGGTGAGAAGAGATGTCTTTATTATGCTGTTATTCTATGCATTGGTACGAATCGTTTATAGCGAAAATAGATTTAAATTTATTATTGCCAATCCGATTCTGATATTGGGAATCCTATCTCATGA